>NC_013202.1:2488389-2799438 GCF_000023965.1 Halomicrobium mukohataei DSM 12286
GAGGCGACCGTCGCGGCCTCTCGGCTCGACGTGCCCGAGTACGACACCCAGACGCTCCGCGATCGGATCGACTACTTCGAGGCCGTCGTCGAGCGCTGTGGCGGCGAGCGCGAGCGCGAGGCCTTCGCCGTCGTCCGAGAGCGCGTCGACGGCGAATGATACTACCGGCTGTAAATCTGTCACGGATTTCACCACCCCGGGGTTGCGAATATCTGGACGAAGGTACAGCCGGCAGTATGAGTGGCGTGTCACTCCCCACCAACCGACCGTCGTTCCGAATCCTTTTAGAGGGCCACTCCGGTAAGTGGCCGTATGGCAATCAAGCCCGCCTACGTCAAGAAGACAGGGACGCTCCTGATGGAACGGTATCCAGACGCTTTCGGTGCGGACTTCGAGCACAACAAAGACATCGTCACCGAGCTCACCAACATCGAGTCCAAGGGCGTCCGTAACCGCATCGCCGGCTACATCGCACGCAAGCAGTCCGCCCAGACCGCCGAAGCGTAACTCGGGTCTTCTCTCTTCGTTCTCACGACGACGAACAGTCGGTACTGGAGCCTCTCGTACGGATTATTGTAGATCGTTACCGGAGCAACCGCGGGCTGTCGTGCGGTCGACTGGAAGCGGCGACGATAATCCGTGTCATACGGTTTATCGTAGTTGCTTACCGGTGATCGTCGCCATGGAGTAGACGATCACCGATAAATCGCTACAATAATCCGTCTCACTCCGACTCGGAGCCCACGTCGTCGGTCGTCGCGACGACGTCGAGTTCGGAAACGTCGGCGGTACACCAGTGACAGAACTCGATGTCGGGATCGAGTTCGCGACCGCAGTTCGGACAGTGCGTGAGCTGTCCGTCGTCGGTGACCGAGAGCTGAGCGACCGCGTTGTGGACGTGTGCGAGAGCGTACGCGTCGAGGACGCTCAGCGTGGCGACCAGCACGAGCGGCGCGAGTGCCAGCGGGTCGACGCTCCCCTGGCCCGCCGCTTCGAAGGCCGCGGGGTCGACGAACACGACCGACACGGCGAACAGCGCTACGAGCCACCCGAGGGCCCGTCGCCACCGCCGGAGGTAGAGGTGACCGAGTCCCGTCGCGAGCGCGCCCAGCAACGCGGCGAGCAATGGCCGTTTGCGGGATTGCGATCCTTCCATACGCGGACTTACTCGTTAGTCAGCCATAAACCTTCTCTCGACCACCCACAGGCATCGACGACAGCCGGTGAAGGCTGTCCTACGAGCGTTCGTCGGTTTCGATGGACGAAACAGTAACGCAGATTACTAACTGTTCGATTAGTACAGTGGTGGGCCGATCGCGAGACGCTTCCCTCTCCGGTCGAGCCGTTCCGCGTCGACGTAGTGTCACGCCGCGCTCTCACAGCGGCGCGCGAACTCCACGCGGGCGAGGCCGAGCGATCGTCCTCTCGTACGTCCGCAACGACGCCTGGACCTTCCGGTGTGCCCAGAAGACCTGCGTCGAGGAGTATCTGCACGGACTGCTCGGCGGCGCGACCGCGGTGTTCTGATCGACCCGACGCCGTCTACTGGTCGGGAGCCATCCGGTCGGCGTGGCGTTTGCGGTGGACGATCCCCTGATTGATCGCGGTCCGGTGGACGAACTCGCGGAACGCCTCGCCGGTCTCGCTGTCCTCGTCCAGTACCATCGGTTCGCCGTCGTCGCCGCCCTCGCGGACCGCCGGGTCCAGAGGGATCTCGCCGAGGAAGGGGAGATCGGTCTCCTCGGAGAACTCCCGGCCCCCGCCGGAGTCGAAGATGTCGTGTTCCCCACCGCAGTCCGGGCAGGTGAACGTCGACATGTTCTCGACGAGTCCCAGGACCGGCGTCTCGTGACGGCCGAACATCTCCAGCCCCTTGCGGGCGTCGTCCAGCGCGACGGTCTGGGGGGTCGTGACGATCGTCGCGCCCGTGACGGGGATGTTCTGGAGCATCGTCAGCTGGGTGTCGCCGGTGCCCGGCGGCAGGTCGATCACCATGTAATCGAGGCTCCCCCAGACCACGTCCTCCCACAGCTGTGTGAGGACGCTGTCGACCATCGGCCCGCGCCAGATGACCGGGTCGTCCTCGCCGACGAGGAAGTCCATACTCATGAGCTTGATCCCGTACTTCTCCGGCGGGATGATCTGGTCGTCCTCGGTGGCCTGCGGGTGCTCGTCGGCGGCGACCATTCGCGGAACGTTCGGCCCGTACACGTCCGCGTCGAACAGGCCGACCTGCGCACCGAGCTCCGAGAGGCCGACGGCGAGGTTGACCGCGAGCGTGCTCTTGCCGACCCCGCCTTTCCCCGAAGCGACGGCGATGACGTTCTTGACGCCCGGCAAGACGGTGCCCTCCGCGTCCATCCCGCGGTCCACGTTGGCGGTCAACTCGATCTCCCGATCATCGTCGTCGAGCGCCTCGCGCACGTCGGCCGCGATGGCGGTCTCGTTGGGCGAGTACGGCGCGCCCAGCGCGAGGTCGACGGCGATCGACGCGTCGTCGATCTCGATCTCGTTGACCAGGCCGAGCGACACGATGTCGTCCCGGAGGTCCGGATCGCGGACCTCCCGCAGGCGCTCGCGTACGGCAGCTTCGTCCATGGGCGTGCTACGCGGGGGACCGGCGATAAGGGTTGTGACGTACGGAGCAGCCCCAGTTCAGGGACGGCGAAAGGTGTAGACGGCCGCGTCGTCGCCGGTCTCGAACGTCACCTCGATCACGCCGTCCTCGTGGTCGAACGCGAGTCGCTCGGCCGGCCCGGCGAACTCGTGCAACGGCATCCCCGCGTCGACGGTGCCGTCCGGTTCGACGGCGAACTGTGCCGTCGAGCCGAACGTCGCGACCAGCGTGCCGTCGGATCGCTCGGCCACGTCGGGAGCGAACCGACCGAGTTCGGTTTCGAGGCGGTGGCGATCGCCGGGATCGACGACTGTCAGAGCCATAGCCGTCGGTTCGTCCGGGGCGTGCAAATCGGTGACGACGGGGCGGGGGATTCGTTGCGTTTATGTACACCCGGCGTGGAAATCTGAGTAGACTCGTGCAGGGGCGCGGCGTCCCGAGTCCTCGTCGAGAGGGCGCGAGTACTATGAACGCGTGTCGTGGTAGCCAAGCCTGGCCCAAGGCGCAGGGTTGCTAACTCTGTGGCGTACAGCCTCCGGGGTTCGAATCCCCGCCACGACGCTCACACCCGACTAACCACACATGAGTGCAGAAGAACCAGAACTGGACGAGGACGTGGACGAGGAGGAACTCCGCTACTTCGTCCGTATCGGACAGACTGACCTCGACGGCACGAAGTCCGTCGAGCGTTCCCTGACAGACATGAACGGCATCGGCAAGCGCGCCGCGCGCATCATCGCCGAGAAGGCCGGTGTCGACCGCCAGGCGCTCTTTGGCGCGCTGGACGACGAGGACATCGAGGCCGTCGTCGAGAAGGTCGAGGGGTACGCTGACGAGGTCCCGGAATGGCTCACGAACCACCAGAACGACTTCTACTCCGGTGAGACGACCCACGAGATCGGCAACGACCTGCAGATGCAGCGTCGCGCCGACGTCAACCGGATGCAGATGATCGACTCCTACAAGGGCGTTCGCCACAAGCGCGGCCAGAAGGTCCGCGGTCAGCGAACGAAGTCCACCGGCCGAACCGAGGGCACCATCGGTGTCAACGTCGAGGCCATCAAGGAGGAACAGGCCGAGGAAGCGGCCGCCGAGGAAGACGAGGGCGGTGAGGAATAATGGCACTCGGATCCAACACCAAGTTCTACGAGACGCCGAACCACCCCTACCAGGGTGAACGCATCGCCGACGAGCAGAACCTCATCGGCCGCTACGGCCTGAAGAACAAGGAGGAACTGTGGCGCGCACAGTCCGAGCTCCGTAGCTACCGACGCGAGGCCCGAAAGCTGCTGGGCCGAGCGGAGGGCGAGGGCTCCCGGTTCGAAGCCGACGAGTTCCTCACCCGACTCAAGCGACTGGGCGTCCTCAACGAGACCGACGCACTCGACGACGTGCTGTCCCTCGACGTGACCGACGTGCTCGAACGCCGACTCCAGACCGTCGTCTACCGCAAGGGCTACGCGAACACGCCCGAGCAGGCCCGACAGTTCATCTCGCACGGCCACATCGTCCTCGGTGACGCCCGCGTCACCCGACCCGGCATGAAAGTCGAGGCCGACGCGGAAGGCGAGGTCGGCTTCGACGAGCACAGCCCGATCGCGGACGAACTCCACCCAGAACGAGCGGAGGCCCAAGAATGAGTGAATCCGAAGACAGCAAGTGGGGCATCGCCCACGTGTACGCATCGTTCAACAACACGATCATCACCATCACGGACCAGACCGGTGCCGAGACGCTGGCCAAGTCCTCCGGTGGGACGGTCGTCAAGCAGAACCGCGACGAAGCGTCGCCTTACGCCGCGATGCAGATGGCCGAAGTCGTCGCCGAGAAGGCCAAGGCCCAGAACATCGAAGGCGTCCACGTCAACGTGCGCGGTCCCGGCGGGAACCAGCAGAAGTCCCCCGGTCCGGGCGCACAGGCGACGATTCGAGCGCTCGCCCGTGCGGGCCTGGAAATCGGCCGCATCGAGGACGTCACACCGATCCCGCACGACGGGACCCGCGGCCCCAAGAACGCCGGATTCTAACCAATGACACAGGACTACGAGGTCGAGTTCGTCGAACGCTCCGATCGCGAGGCGCGGTTCCTCGTGCGCGGGATCAGCCCCGCCTTTGCCAACGGCATCCGCCGGGCGATGATCGCCGACGTGCCGACCTTCAGCGTCGATACCGTCCGAGTCATCGAGAACTCCAGCGTGATGTTCGACGAGCAGATCGGACTCCGCCTCGGGCTGGTCCCACTCACGACCGACCTCGACGACTTCGAGGTCGGCGACGAAGTGACGCTGTCGATCGACGTCTCCGGTCCCGAAACCGCCTACTCCGGTGATCTGGTCAGCTCCGACTCCCTAGTCGGGCCGGCCGACGACAACATCCCGATCATCGATCTCAAGGACGGCCAGCGCCTCGAAGTCGAGGCCGACGCCGTCCTGGATCGTGGCCGCGAACACGCCAAGCATCAGGGCGGCGTGGCCGTCGGATACCGACACCTCCAGCGCGTCGAGGTCGTCGGCGACAAAGGCGAGTTCGAGGACGACGAGACCCACATCCTTCGAGGCGTCATCGAGGAGCAAGCTGCCGAACACGTCGACGGGGACGCCGATGACGGCGACCTCGTCCTGACCGAGGAGTTCGACAGCGACCTCACGAAGCGCTACCCCGGCAAGGAACTGGAAGTTCACGACGTAGAGAACGCGTTCGTCTTCCACGTCGAGACTGACGGTTCCCTCTCCGTCGAGGAGCTCACCCTCCGCGCGGTCGATTCGATTCGATCCCGTGCGGACGAACTACGCGACGCAGTCCAACTATAAGATGACCCCTGCCCCAACCGCACCGATGATCGCGACGCCACCCCGCGCCAGCGTGAGGATCGAAAGCGGTTTTACGGGGCAAACAAAACGACCTATTGCGAGCAGGGATAGCCAAGTTTGGCCAACGGCGCAGCGTTCAGGGCGCTGTCCCGTAGGGGTCCGCAGGTTCAAATCCTGCTCCCTGCACTTTCTCACACAGGAGGAACGTCATGAGTAAGACTAATCCGAGACTCAGTAGTCTCATCGCCGACCTGAAATCCGCCGCCCGTTCGGGCGCGGACGTCTGGGGCGACATCGCCGAGCGTCTCGAAAAGCCACGACGCACGCACGCGGAAGTCAACCTCGGCCGTATCGAACGATACGCCCAGGAAGACGAGACCGTCATCGTGCCCGGCAAGGTGCTCGGTTCCGGCGTCCTGCAGAAGGACGTGACCGTCGCAGCTGTCGACTTCTCCGGAACGGCCGAGAAGAAGATCGACCAGGTTGGAGAGGCAGTATCGCTCGAAACCGCAGTCGAACAGAACCCCGAGGGCTCGGAGGTGCGCATCATCCAATGAGCGTCGCAGAATTCGACGCGGACGTCGTCGTCGACGCCCGCGACTGCATCTTCGGACGCGTCGCTTCCAACGTCGCACAGCGTGCCCTCGACGGCGAGACGATCGCCGTCGTCAACGCCGAGGAGGCCGTCATCACGGGTAACGAGGACCAGATCATGGAGAAGTTCCAGAAGCGCCGCGAGGTCGGCTCGGATCGAGGTCCGTACTACCCGAAGCGACCGGACGGCATCTTCAAGCGCTCGATCCGCGGGATGCTTCCCCACAAGAAGCCCCGCGGTCGCGAGGCGCTCTCGAACGTCCGTGTCTACGTGGGCAACCCTTACGAGGACCACGACCTCGACGCGGAGATTCTGGAGGACACCTCGCTGGATCGACTGTCGAACATCAAGTTCGTCTCGCTCGGAGACGTCAGCGAATCCATCGGAGCGAACGTAACATGGTAACGAACACCTCAGGCAAGAAGAAGACGGCCGTCGCCCGCGCGACCGTTCGCGAGGGCGAGGGTCGGGTACGTATCGACTCCCAGCCGGTCGAGCTGGTCGATCCCGAGCTGGCCCAGCTGAAGATGCTGGAGCCGTTCCGGATCGCCGACGACGACCTGCGCGAACAGGTCGACGTGGAAGTCTCCGTCGAGGGCGGCGGCGTCATGGGCCAGGCCGACGCGGCCCGGACCGCGATCGCACGCGGCCTCGTCGACCACACCAACGACGCCGAACTCCGTGACGCGTTCATGGAGTTCGACCGCTCGCTGCTGGTCAACGACGTTCGCCAGTCCGAAGCCAAGAAGTGGGGCGGCCCCGGCGCACGGGCCCGCTACCAGAAGTCCTACCGCTAAGGTGATATGATATGATGGTACCGGTCCGGTGTTTCACCTGTGGTAACGTCGTCGCCGAGCACTGGGAGGAGTTCAAGGCCCGCACCCGCGAAGCCGAGGAGCCAGAGGACCCCGAAAAGGTCCTCGACGAACTCGGCGTCGAGCGCCACTGCTGTCGCCGGATGCTCGTCTCGCACAAGGACCTCGTCGACATCGTGGCACCCTATCAATGATGGTTCAGGAAAACCGCTACGAGAAGGCGCGGATCATCGGTGCGCGAGCGCTGCAGGTGGCTTTCGGTGCGCCGGTGCTCATCGACACCGATCAGACCCAGCCGATCCTCATCGCGGCCGAGGAGTACGACGCTGGGGTCCTGCCCTTCACAGTTCGACGAGGTGACAACTGATGACGCTCATCACGGACGTACGACTGCGCCGCGTGCTCGACTCGCGTGGCAACGCGACGGTCGAGGCCGACGTGCTCACCGAGAGCGGCGGCTTCGGGCGCGGCAAGGCACCGAGCGGAGCGAGTACCGGCGAGTACGAGGCCATCGAGCTGCCCGCCAACGAGGCGATCGCACGGGCACGCGAGGACGCGCTGCCCCGACTGATCGGCGAGGTTCACGCCGGCAATCAGCGTGACGTCGACGCGGCGCTTCACGCGGCAGACGGGACCGACGACTTCTCGGAGATCGGAGCCAACAGCGCCGTCGCCATCTCGATGGCGGCCGCGAAGGCTGGTGCCGACGTGCTCGGTGCGCCGCTGTACCAGCACCTCGGTGGCACGTTCCGGGGCAACGAGTACCCGACGCCGCTTGGCAACATCATCGGCGGCGGCGAACACGCCGCGGACGCGACGAACATCCAGGAGTTCCTCGCGGCACCCGTCGGTGCGCCCAGCGTCGAAGAGGCCGTCTTCGCTAACGCGGCCGTCCACCAGGAAGTCCACGACATCCTCGCCGAGCGGGACCTGCCCGCCGGCAAAGGCGACGAGGGCGCGTGGGCACCGTCGATCTCCGACGACGAAGCCTTCGAGATCATGTCCGAGGCGGTCGAGACCGTCGCGGACGATCTCGGCTTCGCGATTTCGTTCGGCCTGGACGTGGCCGGCGCGGAACTGTACGACGCCGAGGAGGACGGCTACGTCTACGACGATCAGGTCCGCTCGGCCGAGGAGCAGATCGACTACATCGCCCAGAAGGCCGAGGAGTACGACCTCGTCTACGTCGAGGATCCCCTCGACGAGGACGACTACGAGGCGTTCGCCGATCTGACCGACATGGTCGGCGACCAGACGCTCGTCTGTGGGGACGACCTGTTCGTCACCAACGTCGAGCGCCTGCAGGCCGGCATCAACGCCGGTGCGGCAAACTCCATCCTCATCAAGCCCAACCAGATCGGGACGCTCACGGACGCCGTGGACGCCATCGAACTGGCCCGGGACAACGGGTACGCGTCGGTCGTCTCCCATCGCAGCGGTGAGACGGAAGACGCCACGATCGCACACCTCGCCGTTGCGACCGACGCACCGTTCATCAAGACGGGCGCGGTCGGTGGCGAGCGAACAGCCAAGCTGAACGAACTCATCCGAATCGAGGACAACGCAGTATGAGCGGCAACGAAAACGAAGGTCTCGACGCAGAGGACTCCGACTTCGACCCCGAAGACGACGTCGAAGCAGAGGCCGACGCCGAGGCTACCGACACTGAGGAACCGGCCGCCGACGCCGAGGCCAGCGAGGCCGACGCCGAGGCTGAAGAAGCTGACGAGGGACCGTCCCTCGACGAGGACGTCATGCCCGACGACGAGGCAGACCTCCTCATTCCCGTCGAGGAGTACCTCGGCGCGGGGGTCCACATCGGGACCCAGCAGAAGACCCAGGACATGGAGCGGTTCATCCACCGCGTCCGGACCGACGGGCTGTACGTGCTGGACGTCTCGATGACGGACTCGCGCATCCGAACGGCAGCGGACTTCCTCGCGAACTACGACCCCGAGCAGATCCTCGTGGCCTCCTCGCGACAGTACGGCCGGTTCCCGGCCGAGAAGTTCGCCGACGCCGTCGGTGCACGGGCCCGGACCGGTCGATTCATCCCGGGGACGCTGACCAATCCCGACTACGACGGGTACATCGAGCCCGACGTGGTCGTCGTCACGGACCCGATCGGTGACGCCCAGGCCGTCAAAGAGGCCATCACCGTCGGCATCCCGGTCATCGCGATGTGTGACTCCAACAACACCACCGCGAACGTCGACCTGGTCGTCCCGACGAACAACAAGGGGCGCAAGGCGCTGTCGGTCGTCTACTGGCTGCTTGCCAACGAGACGCTCGACCGCCGCGGCTCCGACACCGTCTACGAGCTCGCCGACTTCGAGAGCGAACTGTAGACGCCCCCGATTTTCCGTTCTCACAGATCCGGTAGCGACTGCGATCACCGCTTGGCGGACGGGATGGTTTAAGAGCGACGGGGCTGAACGACGCCACATGGCACAAGGAGACACGCTCGTCAACGCCCTGATCGGTGCAGCCGTCGGCACCGTCGCCGGTGCAGTGTTGCCTCTCGGGCCGCTACTGGGTGGACTCACGGCGGGCTATCTGGAAGGTGGCGATCGGTCGGACGGACTCCGCGTGGGCCTCTACGCCGGTCTGATTGCGCTGATACCGCTCGGACTCGGCGGATTCGTGGTGGGCTCCCTGTTCGGGCTCTTCGCGATCGGTGCCGGTCCCGACGGACTCGCCTTCGGAGCGATCGGAATCGCGTTCATGCTGCTGGTGTTCCTCCTCTACGTCGCCTACGTCGTCGGTCTGAGCGCAGTCGGCGGGTGGATCGGCAACTACGTGAAGTACGACACGGAACTTGGCTCGTGAGATGTCGGGGCTGCTCCGTGACGCCGGGTGGGGCGCGGCGGTGACGGTCGTCCTCTCGGTGCTCCCCTTTTCGCCGGTCGTGGGCGGTGCCGTCGCGAGTCATCGGCGTGGCTGTCGCTACGCAACTGGTGTGGCCGTCGGCCTGCTCTCGGGCGTCGTCGCGGCGATCCCGCTGCTCGCGTTGTTCGTGCCGACGCTGCTGGTCGTCGGCTGGCTCGGCTACGGCGTCCCGCCGTCGTCGCCGGCCTACGACCTGTTTCTGGCGATCGTCTTCGGGCTGTTCGGGATCTACACGGTCGGACTGAGCGGGGTAGGCGGGCTCGGCGGCGTCTGGGCGCGGCTCCACACCGACTGGGACCTCGATCCCGCGCGGTGGCTGTAGGGCGGCCACCGGTCGTTTGGCACACCGTTCAAACGTCGAGAGCGCATAAGCGACACGATGGCAGAGACTCCGCCGGGGCCGAAGGGAGAACCGCTGTTCGGAAGCAGTCGCACGTACGCCCAGGATCCGTTCCGATTCGTCGAGGCGCTGGAGGACGCGTACGGCGGCGTCGCACGCTTCGATATGGGGCCGATGGACACCCTCCTGATCGCCGAACCGGAGCTCGTACAGCAGATTCTCGTCGACGACGACGCGAAGTATCGGAAGCCGGACTTCCAGGACGACGCACTGGGCGACCTGCTGGGTGACGGCCTCCTGCTGAGCGAGGGTGACACCTGGCAGGAGCAGCGCAAGCTGGCGAATCCGGCCTTCAGTATGGCTCGCCTCGCCGACATGGACGATCGGATCGTGGATCACGCCGAGTCGCTCGTCGCCGACTGGCAGGACGGTTCGGTGGTCGACGCCGAACGAGGGATGACCCACGTCACGCTCGACGTGATCCTCGACCTGATGATGGGCGTCGAGTTGCCGGACGAACGCGTGACGACGGTGCAAGACCAGCTCGTCCCGCTGGGGGCGCGGTTCGAGCCCGACCCCATCCGCTTTGCGATGCCCGACTGGGTGCCCATGCCCGACGACGCCGAGTTCGACGCGGCGATGGAGACGCTCGACGGCGTGCTCGACGACATCTTCGAGCGCCGCCGCGGGACGACGGGTGACGAAGACGACGGCCCGATGGACTTCCTCTCGATCCTCATGCGCGCACGAGACCGCGGCGAACAGTCCGACGAGCAGTTACGCGACGAGATGATGACGATGCTGCTCGCGGGCCACGACACCACTGCGCTGACGCTGACTTACACGTGGTTCCTCCTGTCGGAACACCCCGAGGTCGAGCAGCGACTCCACGAGGAGATCGACGCGGTCGTCGGTGACGAGCGGCCGACGATCGATCACGTCCAGGAACTGGAGTTCCTCGACTGGGTGATCGACGAATCGATGCGCATGTACCCACCCGTGTACACGATCTTCCGGACACCGACTGATCCGGTCGAACTCGGTGGGTACGACGTTGCGCCGTCGACGAATCTCATGCTGCCACAGTGGGCCGTCCACCACTCCGAGCGCCACTGGGAGAACCCGGAGGAGTTCGACCCCGAACGGTGGTCTCCAGAGCGGAGCGAAGATCGCCACCGCTTCGCGTTCTTCCCGTTCGGCGGCGGGCCGCGCCACTGCATCGGCAAACACCTCGCGCTGCTGGAGGCGAAGTTGATCGTCGCCACCGTCGCGAAGGACTACCGGCTCCGCTTCGAAGGCGAGACGCCGCTGGAACTCGTGCCGTCGCTGACGGTTCACCCGCGCCAGGAGATGTCGATGCGGGTCGAGGAGCGGTGAGGTAGCTGGAAGTGGTCAGACTGACCGTCCGTCACAGGTCCAGACGATACAGTTCGGTGTCGAACGCTTCGCCGACGAGTTCGACGGTGCCCGTGTCGAACTGCTCGAATCCCCGCTCCTCGTAGAAGCCGACGCCGACCTCGTTCCCAGCCAGCGTCTCCAGTTTCAGGGTCGTCAGTTCGTCCGGTACCGTTTCGAGACACTGTTCGAGCAAGGCTGTACCGACGCCGTCGCCCCAGCGTTCAGGGTCGACGTAGATCGACTTCAGTCCGGCCTCGTCGGGAGCGACGAATGGCTTCGTTTCCTGATCGCCCCACCGAAGATCCGCGTAGCCGACGATGGCGTCTCCCTCTTCGGCCACGAAGAAGCCCTCGCGGTGCTCGCCCAGATGGTCGAACCACTCCTGTGCGGTGTCTGGGGCCGGATCGGTCACGATTTCCTCGACGACTGATTCCGGCAGGAGTTCCCGGTATGCCTCGCGCCACGCACTTCTGTTCACCGCCAGCACGCCTTCCAGATCGGACGGGTCGTGGATCGGACGGACAGTCACGGGCAAATTTCTGACGGGGAGAGTATAACGATTATCCTGGCGTGTGACACGTTCACACTGGAGACTGTTCGTGAACGAGTTCCGTTCTCGGCCTGTGCCCTCTCGGGAGAACGCCCCGGTTTCAACGGTTACTATACGGATGGCCACGCAGGGCCGAGTATGGTTACAGCGAGCGCTCCCGGGAAGGTGTATCTGTTCGGGGAGCACGCGGTGGTCTACGGCGAGCCGGCGGTCCCCTGTGCGATCGAGCGCCGCGCCCGCGTGACCGTCGAGGAACGGGACGAGGGGCTTCGCGTTCACCTCGACGATCTCACGCTGGACGGGTTCACGATCGAGTACAGCGGCGACGCGACGGGTCGACCGGACGTGAACGTCTCCGAGTCCCTCGTCGAGGCTGGCGTCGGCTACATCAACGAGGCCGTCGAGCAGGCACGCGACGCCGCCGACGCGCCGGACGCGGGCTTCGAGATCAGCGTCGAGAGCTCCATCCCGCTGGGAGCCGGGATCGGATCGTCGGCGGCCGTCGTCGTCGGCGTCATCAAGGCGGCGACGGCGGAACTGGGCATCGAAATCGACGCTCGGGAGGTGGCCGAGCGAGCCTATCGCGTCGAGCACACCGTCCAGGACGGGGAAGCGTCGCGGGCCGATACGTTCTGCTCGGCGATGGGCGGCGCGGTTCGCGTCGAGGGCGACGACTGTCGGCGCATCGAGGGCGTCGACACGCTCCCGTTCGTCATCGGCTACGACGGCGGGGCCGGGGACACCGGCGCGCTCGTCGCGGGCGTCCGACAGCTCCGCTCGGAGTACGACTTCGCGGCGGACACGGTGGAGGCGGTCGGCGACATCGTCCGCGAGGGCGAGCGGGCACTGCAGGCCGGCGACCTGAGCGAGCTGGGTGAGCTGATGGACTTCAACCACGGCCTGCTGTCGGCGCTGGGAGTCTCTTCGCGATCGCTCGACGGCATGGTCTGGGCGGCGCGAGACGCGGGCGCGCTGGGCGCGAAGCTCACCGGCGCTGGCGGCAACGGCTGTGTCGTCGCGCTGGACGAGACCGACGCGACGGAGACTGCGCTCTCCTACACGCCGGGCTGTGAGAACGCGTTCCGCGCGGCGCTGGACACCGAGGGGGTTCGGATCGAATGAGTCCCGAGACGGTCGTCCTGAAACTGGGCGGGAGCGTCGTCACGGAGAAGGACCGTCCAGAGACCGTCGACACGGCGGCACTGCAGCGAGCCGTCGCCGCCGTCGCGGAGAGCGACGCCGCACTCGTGGTCGTCCACGGCGGCGGGAGCTTCGGCCACCACCACGCGGACGAGCACGGCGTCTCGACGACCACCGGGACCCGCGACCCCGAGGGGGCGCTCGCGATTCACGACGCGATGGTGGAGCTGAACCGCGCCGTCGTCGAAGCGCTGCAAGCGGCCGGGGTCGCCGCCCTCCCGGTCCAGCCGCTGTCGGCGGCCGCCCGCGACGAGGGCGGAGCGCTCTCGCTGGCGACGGAGCCCGTCGAACGGCTCCTCGACGAGGGGTTCGTTCCCGTCTTGCACGGCGACGTGATCGCCCACGAGGGCGAAGGCGTGACGGTCCTCTCGGGCGACGAACTCGTCGTGGCGCTCGCGCCGGCCGTCGACGCCGACCGGGTGGGACTGTGTTCGACCGTCCCGGGAGTGCTCGACGACGCGGGATCGGTCGTCGATCGGGTCGACGCCTTCGCGGACGTTGCCGACGCGGTCGGCGACAGCGACGCGACCGACGTGACCGGTGGCATGGCGGGGAAAGTTCGAGCACTGCTGGCGCTCGGCGTGCCCGCCCAGATCTTCGGACCTGACGCCCTCGGCGCCTTCCTCGCCGGGGAAGCGCCGGGAACGACGATCGCCGGTGGTCCGGAGTAACCCGGTCCGAACACACTTCTCACCTGGGCGAAACCTATTTGTTCGCGTTGGCTATTGTCCAACGTATGGCAGTAGTCGGAATCAGTGGCGTTTTCAGGTACGGCACCCGCTTTCTCGCCCATCTACTCGTCGTGACACTGGCCGGTATCGTCCTCGTGTTGACCGGAAACCTTCTCGGGGGCTTCCTCACCGGCACGGTCGCGAGTCCGGGTTTCAGAGCCCCGACCACGACGGCCGGCTGGGCCGGCGTCGCGATCGCCCTCGCTGGCGTCCTCGCGACGATCGGGGGCGTCAGCGGGCTGTTGTTCAAGCTCGTCGCCGACGGGACGGCCGTCGGGACGCGCTCGGTCCTCGAATCGGAGGCCGAACTCGACAGTCCGAGCGCGGACGCCGACGACGGGGCGGACGCCGGTGTGGTGGCGGGCGACGAGACCAACGCCGAACCCGTCCAGAGCGACTCTCCCGACACGGGACCGGTCGCACGGAGCGAGCCAGAGAGTCAGGCACCTCAGGAGACCGACCAACCAGGCCCGCAGCCGGCGTCTGAACGGTCGGGTCCCGAGCAAGTGGCCGAACAGCCCGACGCCGAGTCACCGTCCGAACAGCGTCCTCCTGGACAGGTGCAGGACGATCCTCGACAGCCGAATCGGCCAGTGGCCGAGTCACGAGCGTCCGAGGCGGGCGACGCACAGCCGACAGACGAGAGCACGTCGGGAGCAGACCCCACCGCCCGACAGTCCGACCAGCCGGGACCGCTGGACGAGCCAGCTGACGACCGGTCCGCGGACGAGCCTCCGAGTCGCCAGCCACTCGACGAACCGGGAGACAGCCAGCCCGGAGCCGAGCCGACGGAGAGCCTATCCGAGACCGAGCCGGCGGACGACCAGCCTGCGAACGAGCCTGCGAGTGACCGACCGATCGACGACCCCGTCGGGAGCCAGCCCGAACCGGACGACGAACCGAGCGACGAGCCGTCGAGTAGCGGACAGGCCGAATGGACGCCGCCGGACCCCGAAGAGTTCGAACAGCACCAGTCGACCCAGGACGACCAGTCTGACGGAGAGGCCGGGATCGAGGAGTCGCCACCCCGAGAGGATCCTTTCGTCGACAAACAGTCCGCTCGCGACGAGACGCGGCTCGTCGACGACGAGCAGTTCGACGATCCGGTCGAGAGTGCAACGAGCTGGGAGGACCTCCAAGAGACCGCCGCCGACAGCACGACGGGCGACGAGGACGAGGAGACCACGACCGACGGCGACGCCTACGAAGACGATCTCGACGACGAGGACGAGGACAGCTACTCCTTCGAGACCAAGGGCGACGGTGATCCGCTCTCGGACGCACTCGACGGCGAGTAGCCCGCACCACACCCCCCGTCGCGGAACCCCTCCGTTTTTAACAGCGGCCGTCGTAGGCCTAGGTAACCGAGCGTACGGCCGCCCGGCGAGCGGGAGGCGGCCGGCGGACGACGGTCGGGAACCGCTGGTTCCCACCCCTTCGAGTGATCCGGGGCTACGGGGCGACCCGGTCGGCCCGCGGACCACAGGACCTGTCGAGCGAGCGATCGACGAACTGTCGTAGCCGGTATCCCCCGCGTTCGTGCGGCCTTACTCGGAGAGGTAACTATGGAAGTAGAAATCGCAACGATTGGCGGTTACGAAGAGGTTGGCCGACAGATGACGGCCGTTCGCGCGGGCGACGACATCGTCATCTTCGACATGGGCCTGAACCTCTCGAAGGTACTGATTCACGACAACGTCGAGACCGAGCGGATGCACTCGCTCGACCTCATCGACATGGGTGCGATCCCGGACGACCGCGTCATGTCCGAACTCGAAGGCGACGTGAAGGCCATCGTGCCGACACACGGCCACCTCGACCACATCGGCGCGATCTCGAAGCTCGCACACCGCTACGACGCGCCCGTCGTCGCGACGCCGTACACGATCGAGCTGGTCAAACAAGAGATCAAAGGCGAGGAGAAGTTCGGCGTCCAGAACGACCTGGTGAAGATGGAAGCCGGCGGCACGATGTCCATCGGCGACAAGAACGAACTGGAGTTCGTCAACGTCACCCACTCGGTCATCGACGCCATCAACCCCGTCCTCCACACGCCGGAAGGGTCCGTCGTCTACGGTCTCGACAAGCGGATGGACCACACGCCGGTGCTGGGCGATCCCATCGACATGAAGCGGTTCCGAGAGATCGGCCGCGAGGGCGAGGGCGTCCTCTGTTACATCGAGGACTGTACGAACGCCGGCCGGAAGGGCCGAACGCCCTCCGAGTCCGTCGCACGCCGACACCTCAAAGACGTCATGACCAGCATCGAGGACTACGACGGCGGGATCGTCGCGACGACGTTCTCCTCGCACATCGCCCGCGTGAAGTCTCTGGTCGAGTTCGCGGACGAGATCGGTCGCCAGCCGGTACTGCTCGGTCGATCGATGGAGAAGTACTCCGGGACCGCAGAGCGACTCGACTTCGTCGACTTCCCCGACGATCTGGGGATGTACGGCCACCGCAAGTCCGTCGACCGGACGTTCAAGCGGATCATGAACGACGGCAAGGAGAACTTCCTGCCGATCGTCACCGGCCACCAGGGCGAGCCACGCGCGATGCTCACCCGGATGGGTCGAGGCGAGACGCCCTACGAGCTGGAAGACGGCGACAAGGTGCTGTTCTCGGCGCGGGTCATTCCCGAGCCGTCCAACGAGGGCCAGCGCTACCAGTCCGAACAGCTCCTGAAGATGCAGGGCGCGCGCCTATACGACGACATCCACGTCTCGGGGCACCTCCGCGAGGAGGGCCACTACCAGATGCTCCAGGCTCTCCAGCCCCAGAACGTCATTCCGGGCCACCAGAGCATGTCCGGGTTCGCACCGTACGTCAGCCTCGCCGAGAGCCAGGGCTACAAGCTCGGCCGCGACCTGCACGCGACCAGTAACGGCAACCGGATCACGCTGGTCGAGTAGGATGGCTCGCCAAGAGGACGTCGAGGCGGCGATCGTCGCCCGCCGCGAGCAGGTCAACGACGCGATCGAGCGAGAACTCCCGGTCGACGAGCCCGAGGAGCTCTACGAGGCGTCACGGTATCTGATGGACGCCGGTGGGAAGCGGCTCCGTCCGACGATGTTGCTGCTGGCGGCCGAGTCGCTCGCCGACGTGGCACCGCAGTCGACGGACTACCGATCGTTCCCGACGGTCGAGGGCGACGAGATCGACGTGATGCGTGCTGCGGTCGGGATCGAAACGATTCAGTCCTTTACCCTGATCCACGACGACATCATGGACGACGATGACCTGCGTCGTGGCGTCCCTGCCGTCCATCGCGAATACGACCTCTCGACGGCGATTTTGGCCGGTGACACCCTGTTCTCGAAGGCGTTCGAATACATGCTCGACACCGGTGCGAAAGCCGAGCGGTCTGTCGCGGCGACGAAACGGCTCGCCCAGACCTGTACGGAGATCTGCGAGGGCCAGTCGTTCGACATCGACTTCGAGAGCCGCGCGGAAGTGACCACCGACGAGTACCTCGACATGGTCGAGCTGAAGACGGCGGTGCTGTACGCGGCCTCGGCGTCGATCCCGGCACAGCTGATGGGTGCCGAGGACGCCGTCGAACCGCTCTATGGCTACGGCCTCGACGTGGGCCGGGCGTTCCAGATTCAGGACGACCTGCTCGATCTGACGACGCCCTCGGAGAAGCTGGGCAAGCAGCGCGGCTCCGACCTCGTCGAGGAAAAGCAGACGATCGTCACGCTCCACGCCCGCCAGCAGGGCGTCGACATCGAGGGACTCGTCGAGACCGACTCCGTCGAGGCGGTCACCGAGAGCGAGATCGACGACGCCGTCGCCGAACTCGAAGCCGCCGGGAGCATCGAGTTCGCACGGGAGACAGCCCACGACCTGATCGCGAGCGGGAAAGACCGCCTCGAAGTGCTGCCGGACAACGAGCCACGTCAGCTACTGGCGGGGATCGCCGACTACCTCGTCGAGCGCGAGTACTGACGGGGACGCTTCCGACGTAATTTTACCCCGCCCCGCAAACGTGCGTGCATGGACGAGGATCTTCGCGATCGCGTGAAAGAAGCCGCCGAGACGGCGGCGCTGACGAACGCAGTCAAGCACGGCAGCGAGGCACAGGTCGGGGCAATCATGGGGCCGCTGATGGGCGAGCACCCGGACTTTCGCGAGTACGGCGACGAGATTCCCGGCGTGATCGCGCCGGTCATCGAGCGCGTCAACGGAATGGACGCCGACGAGCGCCGCGAGCGACTCGCCGAACTCGCCCCCGAGGTCCTCGAAGAACTGGAGAGCGAGGACGAGGACGACGAGAAGCCCCTGCCGGACCTCCCCAACGTCGACGACTACGAGCAGGTCCGCATGCGTCTCGCGCCGAACCCCAACGGCCCGTGGCACCTCGGGAGCGCCCGAATGCCAGCCGTCATCGGGACCTACGAGGAGATGTACGACGGGTGGATGCTGTGTCGCTTCGACGACACCGACCCCGAAACCAAACGCCCGGATCTGGACGCCTACGACGAGATTCTCGACGCCATCGACTACCTCGGCTTCGAGCCCGACGAGGTCATCAAGGCCAGCGACCGCGTCGAGACCTACTACGAGTACGCCAGCGAGCTGATCGAGAAGGGTGGAGCCTACACCTGCTCGTGCCCGCAGGCGGACTTTTCGGACATGAAAAACGACGGCGAGGCCTGTCCACACCGCGAGAAGGACGTCGAACAGATCCACGCCGAGTTCGAGGCGATGATCGACGGCGACTACGAGAGCGGGGAGATGGTGCTGCGGGTGAAGACCGACATCGAGCACAAGAACCCCGCGCTGCGCGACTGGGTCGCGTTCCGGATGATCGACACGCCCCACCCGCGCGAGGAGGCCAGCGACTACCGCTGCTGGCCGATGCTGGACTTCCAGAGCGGGCTCGACGACCACCTCACGGAGATCACCCACATCATCCGCGGAATCGACCTGCAGGACTCGGCCAAGCGCCAGCAGTTCCTCTACGACTACTTCGACTGGGAGTACCCCGAGGTGCTCCACTGGGGCCACGTCCAGATCGACGCCTACGACGTACCGATGTCGACCTCGACGATCATCGAGAAGATCGAGGCCGGCGAACTCACCGGCTGGGACGATCCGCGCGCGCCGACGATCGCGAGCCTCCGCCGCCGGGGCATCCGCGGTGAGGCCATCGTCGAGGCGATGACGGGGCTGGGTACCTCCACCACGAACGTCGACCTGGCGATGTCGGCGATCTACGCGAACAACCGCGAACTGATCGACGACGACGCCGACCGGGCGTTCCTCGTCCGGGACGCCGAGGAGACCGGCGGGATCGTCGAGTGTCAGGTCGTCGGCGGGCCCGACGCCGGGGAGCCACACGTCCACCCGGACCACGAGGACCGGGGCCGCCGATCGATTTCGGTCGGCGATGCCGTCGTCGTCGAGGGCAACGACCTGCCCCCGCACGGCGACCGGGTCTGGCTCAAGGGCTTCGGCTGCGTGCGCCACACTCGCGACGCCCTGGAGTATACGGGCGACGATCTCGACGTGGTGACCGAGGGCGACGTCGACGTGATCCACTGGGCACCCGCGGACGGCCCGGGTGTCCGACTGCGGACGATGGACGGGGACGTGAGCGGGATCGCGGAGCCCGGCGTGACAGACTACGAGGCCGACGACGTGGTCCAGTTCGAGCGCGTCGGCTTCGCCAGGATCGACGCAGTCGGCGAGAGCGGGGACGAGGACGTGCTGGCGTACTACGCGCATCCCTGACGGCACCACGCTTTTGTCTCGCCCGCTGTGGGGACTAGACATGGATCCGATTCCCGGCGGCGAGTGCCAGCGTAGCGACGACGAAGCGGAGTCGGACGACGGGACCTGCGACCGCTGTGGTCGCGAACTGGAGTGGACGCTCGATCCAGACGGCGTCCAGCGACGCGAGTGTCCGCACTGCGACTAGTCGGGCCGGCTCGCGGGGACGGGGCGAACTCCGACGAGCACTTGTATCGGCGGCTCGATCCTTCCGGGAGTGACGACTGACACCAGCGGGACGGTCCGTTCCGAGATCGCGTTCCACGAGACACCGGCGCGGACGCTCCGGCTCGACGTGTACGAACCCCGCGAGAGCGGGCCGCGACCGACCGTCGTCCTGTTCCACGGCGGGGCCTTCCGATCGGGCGAGAAGACCCAGCTGGCCGAACAGGCGCGTGCTCTGGCCGACGCGGGGTACGTCGTCGTGACCCCGGAGTACCGGCTCGCGGACGAGGCGACGTTCCCGGCGGCGCTGATCGACGCCAAGGCGGCGGTCGAGTGGTGTCGCGTCGAGGGTGCGGAATACGGGATCGATCCCGGGCGGCTCGCGGCGGCGGGCTACTCTGCGGGGGCGAACCTCGCGACGCTCGTCTCCGTGACGGCCGACGAGCCGGGTTTCGAGCCCGAGGTCTACCCCGGCGCGTCGTCGTCGGTCGCGGCCGCCGTCGGCTGGGCCGGCATCTACGACTTCCGAGCGTTCGACGAGGGCCACCAGAGCCACGCGGACTACCTGGGTGGGACCCGCGAAGACGTGCCCGAGGCCTACGACTTCGCGTCGCCGATGGGCCAGACGGACGTGGGAACGCCACCGACGCTGGTCGTCCACGGCGACGCCGACGAGGTCCTTCCGATCGAGCAGGCCCGGCGGTACGCCGACGCCGTCGACGCGCTGTCGACCGCGGCGTTCGTGGTGATCGAGGGCGGCGACCACGGCTTCCCGGACGACGCCTTCGACCGGACGATCGAGGAGACCGACCAGTTCCTCACGACCCAGCTTGGCGGTCAGCGCGACGACGGGCGGCCGCCGAACGACGGCCCGCTGGACGGTGGGCCGCTGGAGGATGGGGCGCTGGGCGACGGCGCGGCTGGCGAGAGTCTCGGAACCGGACAACCGACGGACGGCGACGGGACCGGTCGGCAGTAGCACACGCCGGGATCAAAGGCTTAAGTGCGTGCCAGCGGAGTATGTAGGTACCAATGGCTATCGATCCCGAGTTCGAGGAGAACCGCGACATCGCCGAGGACCACGAGGGCCACTCGGTGTGGGGGCCGGTCGAGGAACCCGAGACGCTGGGCATCCACGGAACGCACGTCGCCGTCGATTTCGACATCTGTATCGCCGACGGTGCCTGTCTGGAGGACTGTCCGGTCGACGTGTTCGAGTGGGTCGACACGCCAGACCATCCCGAGAGCGAGATCAAAGCAGATCCCGCCCACGAGGACCAGTGTATCGACTGTATGCTCTGTGTCGACGTGTGTCCCGTCGACGCCATCGACGTGGACCCGGGCCGGGCCGGCCGCATCTGACCGTCTCTTCTTCGATATAGTAGCCATTGAAAATCAATGCACACCCGATCGCACGACGGCAGTGCGATCGGTGTGTAAATTGTTTCAATTGTTACTATAGCTGCCGTTTTCTCGTCGGAACACCCCACGATCAGAGCCGACAGCGCCGTCGACACCCGCCGGAACCTATCAGACAGAAATGCAGCACAAACTACTATTACGATTCCGTGGGTGAGAACAACACACGAGGTAACAGAAACCAATGCACACGGTCGTACTGACGAAAGGCGTCCCCGACTTCCGGGAAGGTCAGGTGTCCTTCGACGAGGACGGCCATCTCGAACGGGGGAAGACGCCGACGGTGATGAATCCGAACGACAAGCACGCGCTGCGGGCCGCACTCCAGACGAAGGTCCGCAACGGCGGGACGGTGTCGCTGCTGAGCATGGGGCCGCCCGGCTACAGGGAGGTCCTGCAGGAGGGGATGGCGGACGTGTACGCCGACGACCTCTACCTGCTCTCTGATCGAGAGATGGGGGCGGCAGACACCTGGGCGACGGCGATGACCGTCGCCACCGGCATCGAGAAGCTCGACGAGACGCCGGACCTGCTCTTCGCGGGCTTCAAGACCGCCGACGGAGAGACCGGCCACACCGGTCCCCAGACGGCGTGGTGTCTCGACATGCCGACGATCACCCACGTCGTGGCGCTCGACGTCGACGAGGACGAAAGGAGCCTTCGCGCGAAGCGACTCGTCGAGGGCGACGTAAGCGAGATCGAGACCGTCGAGACCGAACTCCCCGCGTTCGTCGTCGCCGACCCGGAGTTCGAGCCCACCTACCGGAAGGCGGCCCACCGACTCCGGTGGAAGGACCTCCGGGCAGCGACCCGGGAACGGGCCGCGAACCTCGATCTTGACGAGGACGTGACCGTCTGGGATCACGAGGATCTGAACCTCGATCCGGACTACATCGGTCTGGACGGCTCGCCGACGATCGTCGCGGGCGTCGACCCGATCCCGAGAGCGCCCGCCGAGCGCGAGGCCACGCTGGTCGACGGCGTCGACGACGAGGCCGGGATGGAACTGGTCTTCGACGAACTCGACGCGTACGCGGCAGGTGACTGACCGTGCCGGAGATCGACCCCACCGAGTACGAGATCGCAGCACTCGGTCCGAAGATCAAAGACGTCGACGATCCCGACGAGATCGAGGCGATGCTGGAACTCGAAGCAGCGGGCGAGAATCGGGACCCAGTGAAGACCTTACTCGAAGATCGGCTGGAGAAGCTCACCGCCGAGGACGAAGATATCGACCCGAGCGAGGTGGATCTGACGGAACTCACCGTCGCAGACGTGGCGAACCTCGTCCGGGACATCGACGACGCCGACGTGTTGCGCGACGTGCTCGAACGCGAGCAGGCCGGGCAGGACCGCAAGACGGCAAAGAGCCGGATCGAGAGCCGAATCGAATCGATCGAGGGCAGCGAGGACGAGGACGGCGACGGTCCGGCGTACGTCCCGCCCGAGGAGAAGTACCCGGAGCTAGACCACCCGACCAGCGAGAAGCGGTGGGTCGAGGGCACCGTCGGCGGGACCTACCGCGACATGTGGGTCTACTGTGAAACCCAGCAGGGAGCACTGATCGACGTGTCTCGCGAGATGCTGGGCAAGGCCCGGCGGATGATGGACCAGTACAACGGCGAAGCGACCGGCGAGACGGACGAGGAGGCACCGACCCAGGACTACGGCGGCGACGAGGACGGCGCTCCGGAGGAGGTGGTGGCCGTCCTGATCGGCGACGGCGTGGGCGAACTGGCGGACGAGG
Source organism: Halomicrobium mukohataei DSM 12286 (assembly GCF_000023965.1). Taxonomy (NCBI): domain Archaea; kingdom Methanobacteriati; phylum Methanobacteriota; class Halobacteria; order Halobacteriales; family Haloarculaceae; genus Halomicrobium; species Halomicrobium mukohataei. The sequence continues at coordinate 2,511,440 of NC_013202.1, forward strand.
CGATCGCTTGCGGCGCGGACCGGGTCGTCTACCACGAGGACGAGCGCCTCGGTCGCTTCCGTCACCAGCCCTACACCGAGATCTTCTGTCACATGTGCCGGGACAGTGAGTTCGCGTTCCGCGACTACCACGAGCCCCGGTACACGCTGTTCCCGGCGACGCACAACGGCCGGGACCTCTCGGCGCTCGTCCAGGGCGAACTCGACTCCGGGCTGGCCTCGGACTGCTCGGGGCTGTACATCGAGGACGCCATGATCTCCAACCCCGCCAAGACGGGGCAGGCCGGCGACAGCAAGGAGTTCGAGCGGATCCTGCACATGAAGCGGCCGGACTTCTCGGGGTTCGAGTACTCCACGATCCTCTGTATCGACAAGCCACACCGCGACTTCCACCCGCAGGGGGGCTCGGTCATCCCGGGGAGCTTCGCGGTGCCCGACCCCGATCCCGAGCGCGAGGGCGAGGTCGTCGAGCACGAGATGGAGCTGGACGAGTCGTGGTTCTCGGTCGCGGTCACGGAGTACGACCAGCTCGACGACGGCGTCGATCTGACCGGTCACGACGTGGTCGTGGCGATGGGTCGAGGGATCGGCGACGATCCGACCCGCGGGATCGAACTCGGCCTGGAGCTGGTCGACGCCTTCGAGGACGCCGCGTTCGGCCTCTCGCGTGGCGTGATCACTTCGTCGTACAGCTTCGACGGTCACGTCGAGCAGTACGTCGGCGAGGACCGACAGATCGGCGAGTCCGGTCAGGTCGTCGAGCCCGAGGTGTACGTGGCCGCGGGAATCTCCGGGGCGATCCAGCACAAGGTCGGGATGGACGAGTCGGACACGATCGTCGCAGTCAACACGGACCCCGAGGCCGACATCCGGGACTTTTCGGACTACTTCGTCGAGGGCGATCTGTTCGAGGTGCTGCCCCGACTCACTGAGGCGCTGGAGTCGGGCGAACTGGCGACGGCGATGCAGGAGGTAAGCGATGACTGAACACGAACACTACGAGGCCGTCGTGGTCGGCTGTGGCCCCGGCGGCGCAGCGACAGCGGCGACGCTCGCGAACAACGGCATCGAGACGCTCGTCCTCGAACGCGGGACCGACGCGGGCGCGAAGAACGTCTCCGGCGGGCTCGTCTACGCCGAGGAGTCCGCGCCCTACACCATCGACGACCTGTTCCCCGACTTCCGCGCGGAGGCGACCGAACGGCCGGCGACGGAGAACTACATCCACAACGTCGCTGGCGACCGCGTCGAGAGCTTCGACATCTCCTCGCTCCACCACCACGACACGGCGTGGGCCGACGCCGTACTTCGGCGGAAGATGGACTCGTGGCTCGGCGAGCGCGTCCACGAGATGACCCGCGAGACCGGCGGCGGTCTGTTGACTGACGTGCGAGTCACGGGACTGTTGCGGGATCGAGGCGAGATCGTCGGCGTCGAGACGGCCGAACTCGACCCGATCGAGGCGGATCTGGTCGTCGCCGCCGACGGCGTCAACTCGGAGCTGGCTCGCGACGCCGGGCTGATGGACTGGGAGGAGCCCGAAGAGTGGTTCCAGGGAGTCAAGGCCGTCGTCGACATGCCCCCCGAAGTCATCGACGAGCGGTTCGACATCGAGGAGGACGAGGGGGTTGCCCACCTGTTCTCGGGCGACCTGTTCGACGGCGTCCGCGGCGGCGGCTTCCTCTACACCAACGAGGACTCCCTGTCGATCGGGACCGTCTTCCACCTCGACTCTATCGCCGACGAGCGGGCCGAGCCCCACGAACTGCTCGACAACCTCCTCACGCACCCGCTGCTGGCCCAGTGGCTCGGTGACGAGTACGAGGAACGCGAGTACGCGGCCAAGCTCGTCCCCGACTCCAAGAAGGCGGCCCACCCCTCACCCCACAAGGACAGGCTCGTCCTCGTCGGCGACGCCGCCGGCCAGATGCAGGCACAGGGACCGATCATCAAGGGGATGAACCACGCCGTCACCGCTGGCGCGCTCGCGGCCGAGGCGTTCGCGACGGCCCGCTCTCGTGGCACCCCCCACGACGCGGGCGAACTGTACGAGGGGAAGCTGCACCGCGAGGGCGTGATGGACAAGCTCCGGCCGACGAGCTACAGGACGCTCGGTCGACTCGCCGAGACCGGGCCCGTGGCGTCGCTGGTCGAGGCCGTCGCGGACTCGCCGGTCGGGCGCTTCGCGGTCTCCGCGCTTGGCGAGGACGTGTTAGAACGGCTCTTTGCCTCGCCCAGACTGATGGCGGTGATGCCGGACACGCGGACCCCGTACGTGACGATTCCGACGATCATCGCCGAGGAACTCGGTGAGCAGGTCACCGACGAGAACCGCGTCCAGCCGCCGGCACTGGACGATCGGATCGGCGACCTGACCTACGACGTGGGCGATCCCCACATCGAACTGATCGACAACGGCTTCGACGCGTCGGGGACGGCGGTGACGGCCTGTCCGGTGAGCGCGGCGGACTTCGGCGGGGGCTGTTACCGCGACGAGTACGTCGAGACGAACGGCCACGAGGAACACGTCGTCAGCCTCGACACCCAGCCCTGCGTCGAGTGTGGCACCTGCGCCGTCGTCGCCGACACCCACTGGGAACACCCCGACGGTGGCAAAGGTGTCGAATATAGGGAGGGGTGAAAGCGGCGATGGGAGACGCGACGGCGTACGCGGACCGAATCGAGCGACTGGCCGACGAGGCCACAGTGGCGCGGGCGACGCTCGACCCCGACCCGCCCGACGACGAGCGAGCGATGGCGCTGCTCCGCGAGGGGCTGGGGCCGACCGTGGCCCTGTACTGTGAGGCGCGCACCGGCGAGTCGATCGCGCGGTTCACGACGGCGGAGTTCGACCGACTTCAGGGTGCTGTCGACGACTGGCTGGCGGCCTACGCGGCCTGCTACGGCGTGACAGTCGATCCCGACTACAGCGTCCGTGTGGCCGCCGAGTTACTCGTCGAGACACACGACATCCGGGACGTTGCCCAGTTGCTCACCGACGTGCCAGAACGGTAAAACGCCGCTCTCCGTCGCTCTCTGTCGCCGTACGTGGGGTTCTCTCAGAAAGTGATAAACCATTAAGTATAGTGGCGTGGTACCAACCCACATGGAACTGACAGAGCCGCTGCAGTTCGACCACGAGGACCGCGAGGACATCTACGAGTACGTCGAGCGCCACGGCTCGGTCGAGCCCGAGGAGCTGCGGCGCGCGCTGGGGATGGAGCCGCGGCCGTTCGGCCACCACGTCGCGATCCTCAAGCGCAACGGGACGCTCGAAGCGGTCGACGGAGGGTTGCGAGTCGCATACGAAGACACCGCCGAAGAGGAGTTCACGGCCGACGACGTGTCGTTCACGATCCGACAGGCCCGCCAGGAGGACCTGACCGGGCTCGTCGGCGCGATCCGTCAGGCCATCGGTGGCAAGACCTACGTCGACGCCGAGACCGTGGCGGACGTCGTCGACAGCGAGGGCGTCCTCCTGCGGCACAACGAACTCGAATCGCGGATCTTCTTCGTCGCCTGCGTGGAAGACGAGGTCGTCGGCTGGGTCCACCTCAAACACCCGGAGCTCGACAAGCTCAGCCACACCGCGGAGTTGACTCTCGGCGTCCTCGAACAGTACCGCGGCGTCGGGATCGGGAGCCACCTCCTGAAGCGCGGGCTAGAGTGGGCCGCCAAACACGGCTACGAGAAGATCTACAACTCCATTCCCTCGACGAACGAAGAGGCGATCGCGTTCCTCGACGCCCACGGCTGGGAGACCGAGGCCGTCCGAGCCGACCACTACAAGCTCGACGGCGACTACATCGACGAGGTGATGATGGCGAAGGCGCTCTAGGGCCAGCGGTCCGCTTCGCCCTCGATCGGTACCGGGACGACGCCGTCTCGCTGTGCCCACGCCCTGGCGTGGGCCGGACAGACGACGAGGTTCTCTCGCCAGGGGACGTGTAGCTCCACCGCCGCCCGCTTCTCGCAGTCGTCCTCGCCACACTGCATACGAGAGAACTGGCGACGGCAGGTGATAGTCGTTACTCGCTCACAGCGCGACGACGACCATCGTCACCAGCATCGCACCCGTCAGCACGGCCTGCATCACCGACGAGCTGAGGATGCCCAGCGTCGTCACGAGCGCGGCCTTCGCACCGGCGCGTGCGTCCTGCTGGCGGTAGTACTCGACGACGAAGACCGTCAGTGTCATCCCGAGGATCATGCCGAGCGGGCCGCCCGAGACGAAAAAGAGGACGACGCCGACGAGACTGGCGATCACGGCCGTCGCGGTCGAGGCCCCGCCGACCTTCGCCGCAACCGCGCCGCCCAGCCAGTCGATCGCCAGCGTCGCCACTCCGACCGCGAGCAGGACCGCGAGCAACAGCGCGCCCGGCTCGCTGAAGCCGCTGTGCCACCAGTAGACGAGGACGCCCGCGATGGAAAACGGCGCGCCGGGCATCTGGGGGACGACGCTCCCGACGACGCCCACGACGAGCAAGACGAAGGCGAGAGCGAGGACCAGGAGATCGATCATGTGTGGCGGTCGAGTTCCTCCGTGAGTGCATCGTCGCCGTACAGCCGTACCAATCTTTCGACGGTCCGGCCCAGCGCGCGCATACACTCGGCCGTCGAGACGAACGCCAGTTCGTCGGCGACGCGGTCCCAGCCGTGGCCCTGTAGCGCTTTCCGGACGAGGAGCCGTTCCTGATCGTCGGTGAGCGCGTCCGGCTCGGCGGGCGCGACGAGGTGGGCGAGCGCGAGTCGGCGAACCGGCTCGGGCGCGGTATCGAAGACCCCCGAACCGCCGGGGATGCCCGCGACGAGCCTGCGTTCTGGCTCCGAGAGGTCGATCTCGGGCGTCCCCTCGACCGCGCGGAGCACGGTGCGGGCCACGTCGGGATCGAGGTCGTCGAGCGGGTCCGAGAGGACGCTGGTGATCCGGTCGCGAAACCACGACGCGTGCCGATCTGCCAGGGCCGCTCCCGCCGTCGAGCAGGGCCGGAGCATGATCGCCGAGTACTCCCCGCTCCGGTCGTTGCGGGTCGTCGAACAGTGGACGGTCCGGTACCCGCTGTCTGCCCAGAAATCGACGAGTTCGGGCGTCGCACCGTACCCGACGCCGAGCCAGTCGACCGCGTCCGCGAACTCGTCGTCGATCTCGTCGAGCAGTCGCGAGCCGAGTCCGCGAGAGCGCACCGCCGGGTGTGTCGCGATCCGGAGGACGCGCTGACCGACCGGCACGCCAGCGGCCTCGTCGCGCAACTGCGTCGTCAACACGTCGGGAATCATGTTGCCACGGACCCGTCCTCCCTCGTACATCTCCGCCCGAAGCGTCGCCGGCAAGTCCCCCTCGCGAGCCAGCAGGGCGACCGAGACGACGTGTCCGTCGTGGGTGAGCGCGCGGACGCCGACGTTGGGCGCGTCGAGCAGTCGCGCGAGGTCGTCGGGCTCCGTCCGGTAGTGAGCGAGGACGAGCAGCCCGAAGACCTCCCGCAGCAGGTGTTCGTCGTCGAGCAAGCGCCGGGAACCACACCGCTCGTAGGCGGCGCTGTCGGCGGTCGCGTCGGCGACTACCTGATCGACGGCCGGCCGCGCGCCGAGCAACAGCGCACGAAAGGCCCACGACTCGACGGGATCGCCGGGCGCGTAGCGGATCGGCTCGGTCAGCTGGCGCTCGCACACCTCGAAGTCGCTGTCGGCCAGCCGCGACCGGAACCGGACCGAGAAGCCCCGTCCGGCCCCCTCGTAGCCGTGGACCGTCGTGGTGAACGCGACCGAGGGAGCGTCGAGGAACCGTTCGAGGACCCGAACCGGGAGCGCGGCGGCCTCGTCGACGATCACGAGGTCGGCCTCGTCGGTCGCCGTCGCGGCCGCCGTCGGATCGGCGTAGCGAACCCGTCCATCGGCCGTCCGCAGTTCGTGGGGCGTGTCGGGATCGTCGCGCTCCCGGAGTGCGCCCATCGTCGAGAGCACCTCGCCGGCCCGGTCGAACACCTCGCGCGCGCTCCGGTACTGGGGCGCGGTCACGAGCACGTCGAGCCCGTCTCGCGCCAGCGCGCCCGCAGCCAGGCCGGCGGCACTGGACTTGCCCCGACCTCGGTCGGCTTCGACGACGAGCGCGTTGCCCGGACGGGACAGTGGCTCGAACCCGCCCACGGCCGCGACCTGATCGTCGGTCAGACAGGCGTCGTAGGCCGCCCGCGGGAAGCCGTGGTCGTCGGGCGGCGCGGGCCGGCCTCTCGGAACGCGCGGAGCGGGGTCGGTGAGCCCCGACCGCTCGATCATCCCGCTGTCGGCGTCGACGACGGCGATACCGGGGTGTGCCCGGAGCGTCTCGACCAGTCGCGTCCGGAAGTGCCCCGCCACGTCTTCGACCGTCGCGGGCGGCACGGCGAGGCGCTCGTCGAACGAGTCGCGTCTGTCGGGCCAGTCGTCGAGCGCGGGCGCGAGCACGAGCAAGAGCCCCCCACCGTCGACGGCACCGACGGCCGCTCCGAGCGCGTTGGGCCGACAGGCCTCGTGACAGTCCAGCACGACGGCGCTGCGGGTCCGGCCCAGCAGCTCGCCAGCGTGGACCGTGTCGAGGTGCTCGCCGGGGAGACGATCGGCAGGGCCGACGACCGTGAGCGCCTCGCTGCTCACACCTGCCGCGTCGAGCGCGTCGTCCGCCGCGTCGCGGGTGGCCGGCGGCGTGCCGGTGAGAACGAGGACGCGGCGCTCGTCGACACGCTGTGCCTCCGCACGGAGCCGTGCCGCCAGTTCCATACCGACACTGTTTCGGCCGCGAGTATGGGTCTGCCGGTCCTCTCGGACGGGCCAGACGACCGAAGCGATCCCCGGCCAGCGACCGTGTGGCGGCCTGCCACGGGATTTCGGCTTCGAAACCCCTTTTAGGGCTCGTGTCGCAGTCACGGGTACAGCCTGCACCGGGTTGATGATGCTCCCAGCCTTCTCAGGACTCTCAGGCGGGGGAGCGCGAGCCCGCGTGCAGGAGGTGATCCATCAATGCCAGTATACGTAGATTTCGACGTCCCTGCAGACCTCGCAGACGACGCCCTCGAGGCGCTCGAGGTCGCGCGGGACACAGGAAGTGTCAAGAAAGGAACGAACGAGACGACCAAGGCAATCGAGCGCGGCAACGCCGCACTCGTCCTCGTCGCCGAGGACGTTCAGCCCGAGGAGATCGTCATGCACATCCCGGAACTCGCCGACGAGAAAGACGTGCCGTTCGTCTTCGTCGCCGAGCAGAGTGACCTCGGCCACGCCGCCGGCCTCCAGGTCGGCAGTGCCGCCGCGGCAGTCGTCGACGCCGGTGAGGCGGAAGACGACGTCGAGGACATTGCCAGCAAGGTCGAGGAACTTCGGTGAGGTGACCGAGGATGAGTGCTGAGGAATCCGAAGACAGTGGCTCCACGCCGGCCGAAGTCATCGAGGTCGTGGGCCGTACGGGGATGCACGGCGAGGCCATGCAGGTCAAGTGCCGCATCCGCGAGGGCTCGAACCAGGGTCGGATCATCACCCGAAACGTCCTCGGTCCCGTCCGAGAGGGCGACGTGCTCCAGCTGCGCGAGACCGCACGTGAGGCCGACCAGATCGGAGGTCAGTAACGATGCCTCGAATCCGAGAATGTGACTACTGCGGCGCGGACATCGAGCCCGGCACCGGGACGATGTTCGTCCGCAAGAGCGGAACGACGATCCACTACTGCTCGTCGAAATGTGAGAACAACGCCGATCTCGGCCGCGAGGCGCGCAACCTCGAGTGGACCGAGGCCGGTCGCGAGACCACCGCTGCAGAGCAGAAAGCGGCCGCCGAAGCCGAGGCAGCCGCCGAAGCAGCGGACGAGCAGACGGCAGACGAGGCGGACGCCGACGAAGACGAGTCCGCCGAGACAGACGAGGCGGCCGACGAGGACGAGTCCGCCGAGACAGACGAGGCGGCCGACGAGGACGAGTCCGCCGAGACAGACGAGGCGGCCGACGAGGACGAAGCGGAGTCCACCGAGGCCGACGACGAAGAGACCGAGGAGGCCGAGGCATGAGCGAGGACCTCGAACGGACGTTCGTCATGGTCAAGCCCGACGGCGTGCAGCGTGGCCTGATCGGCGACATCGTGAGCCGCTTCGAGGACCGCGGGCTCAAGCTCGTCGGCGCGAAGTTCATGCAGATCGACCGAAAGCTCGCCGAGGAACACTACGGCGAGCACGAGGGCAAGCCGTTCTTCGAGGGCCTCGTCGAGTTCATCACGTCCGGTCCGGTCTTCGCGATGGTCTGGGAAGGACAGGACGCCGTCCGACAGGTCCGCTCGATGATGGGCGAGACCGATCCGGCCGAGTCCGCACCCGGAACGATCCGCGGTGACTTCGGACTCGACCTCGGACGGAACGTCATCCACGGCTCCGACCACGAGGACGAGGGCTCGAACGAGCGAGAGATCGAGCTCTTCTTCGACGAGGACGAACTCGTCGAGTGGGAGCGCATCGACGAAACCTGGCTCTACGAGTAAGCCAGCCGCCGCGATTTCTTTCGATACACCACCGACAGCAACGCCGAAAGCGGCTTCTGACTCCGGTCCGAGGTACGGATATGGGCATCACACTCTATCAGCTCGAGGGCTGTCCGTACTGCGAGGCGGTCGCCGAGCGACTGGACGAGCTCGATATCGAGTACGACTCGGTGTGGGTCGAGCCACGCCACTCCGAACGCGACGCCGTCAAGCGGGTCTCCGGACAGCGCGGTGTGCCCGTCCTCGTCGACGAGGACCGCGGCGTCACCATGGCCGAGTCCGAACGGATCCTCGAGTTCGTCGAGCGGAGCTACGCCCGACCGGGCGTCGAGACGACGTAGGCGAGTGCCGTCCCGATCGCCACGAACACCATCGGAAACAGGAACATCGCGACGAGTGTCCACAGGAGCGCGGGAGCCGAGACCGCCTGTGCGGTCTCACCCGTGATCCGCCGGACGAAGACGAACGAACCGAGCGCCCCGACGGCGACGTAGGGAATGGCAAAGCCCGTGGCGACCATCGCGCTCTCTTCTGTGCCCCCGACTGTCACCGGCGGCGTCCGCTGGCGCTCGAAGAGGAACCCGGCAGCGAGGAGCACGACGACCGGAAGGGCGAAAAAGAGGACGGCCGGAAAGAACGGCTGGCCATAGAGGAGATTGTTCAGTCCCGACCCGGCCTGGACTCCCTGCGAGACCGTCGTCGCGATCGGAACGTGGTGTGCGCTGTACACCACGTAGACGTACTGGACGGCCTTCTGCCAGAGCGACCACTCCGCCCTGGTGACTGCGGATCCCGAGAGCGCGAGCGCGACGACGATCGCGGCGTACTGGACGGCGAGTGTCCCGACCGACGCGAGGGCCGCACGGAGCCACGGAAACTCCGTGAGCGAGGGCTTCAACAGTGGCTGGTCTGCTGCTGTCGAGGCCGCCGAGTCGTCGGTCGCGTCGGTCGTGCTGTCTGTCACTGGTACCTACACGTACGAATCGCGAACACCGCAAAAAGCGTTCCGGTGGTCCTACTCGTCTCCCTCGAACTCCAGGGCCGCGCCGTTGATGCAGTAGCGTTTGCCGGTCGGCTCGGGACCGTCGTCGAAGACGTGGCCGAGGTGGCCCTCGCAGTTCGCACAGACTACCTCTGTGCGGTCCATGCCGTGGCTGGTGTCCCGACGGGTCTCGATCGCGCCCTCGTCGTACACGTCCCAGAAGCTCGGCCAGCCCGTCTCGGAGTCGAACTTCTCCCCGCTGTCGAACAGCGCCGTCCCACAGCCCGCACACTGGAACTGCCCGTCGTCTTTCACGTCGATCAGGTCGCTACTGAACCGCGGCTCGGTGCCCTGCTCTCGCAGGACCCGGTACTCCTCCTCCGTGAGGATCTCGCGCCACTCCTCGTCGTTGTCCGCCGTTTCGTCGGTGGTTTTCTCACTCATAGCTCCCCATTGGGGACGGAGACACAAAAGCGTAGAGCGATCGGACAGAGACCGCATCACTCGTCCGACGCCACCGCGCTGGCTCTCGGGCTATCACCGGCGTGGGGAGTCACACGGTCCCGGACCGTCGCCCCGTGGACGCTCTCGGTCGTGTCGTCGACGACGACGACCTCGCCGGGACTGGTGGGTAGTTGCTCTGCCAGCGAGCCGGTCAGGTACGTCGGCTGGGCTGCCGTGAGCGCCTCGATGTCGCGGCCCGACGTGAGCCGGTGGGCCACGAGCAGGTCGGTCTGAGAGCGGCCGACGGCCGGGACGGCGCTCGGGCGCTGTGTCGCACAGACGAGGCTGACGCCCGGCGTTCGCCCGCGCGTGAGGAGCCGTCGCAGGCCCGGTTCGGCGACGCCGTCGAAGAACGCGTGGGCCTCGTCGACGAGCAGCCAGGGGAGCCGTTCGATCCGCCCTTCGATCCGCCCCCGATAGAGGAGGTCACAGATCGCCCTGACGACGGCGTTGGCCGGAGCACGGTCCAGCGTCGACACGTCGACGACCGTCACCGTCCCGTCGGCGAGAGCCGTCGCAGTCACTCCCGCCGGATCGAACACCCCCCAGCGCTGTGCCATCTCGAGGTGGTTGTGAACGGTTCTGACCGCGCCCGCCGACGCGTCGATCGCCTGGACCGACGTGCGCATCTCCGAGATCGATCCGCCCTCGCTGGCGGCCCGCCAGAGCAGACTGCCCGCGGTACTGTCGGGGGCCAGCCCCAGCAGCCGACACCACGTCCGGGGCGACAGCGACGACGGCGCGACCCGCGGCTCGTCGACCACGGTGGCCGGAACCGGATCGCCGCTGGCGTCGGCCGTCAGCGTTCCGAACTCTCCCATCGCGTCGACGAGCACCGGACCGGTCCCGCCAGCGCGCGCGAGTCCCTCCGCGATCACACCCAGCGTGTAGGACTTCCCGTATCCTCGCTTGCCCACGATCGTGACGGCGTGTGGCCGGTCGAGATCGAGATGGACCGGGCCGACGCCGCTGCCGTCACTCGCGCGATAGGTGCCGAGTCTGACCGTCGGGCCGCCGTCGAGACCACGCTCGCGTCCGAGTACGAAGGTCACGTCGCCGTGTCGTTCCGTCCTGCCTCAAAAAGGTCCGGTCCCGTCGTCACAGCCGGCTCAATCGCCCCGTCACGTCGTCCATCCACTCGGGCACGTCCAGGTTCGCCAGCGTGCCGTCTTCCCAGGTCGTCACCACGTCCACGTCGCCGTCGCGCGTCACGTCGATGCGCCACTTCCGGCCGTCCTCCGCGGTGACGTCGAAGCGTCCTCCGCCGTTCGAGAGCGGCTTGACGTGTTCGACCGTGACGGTATCCCCCGTGTACAGCTCCAGCGTGTCGCCCATATCCGACTGCGGGGGTCGCACGGACTTAAATCACGCACCCGACGGCGATCGGTGCTCTCTCCGGCGGCCGCTGTCCCCACCAGCCGCCGTCGGAATCGAACGAAATCAGCGATTTTTAATTGTGTTCAGACCGACGACACGAGCATGGTCCTCGCAAGCAGCCTCCCCGAAAAGCCAGTGATACGCACCGACGGCAAAGCACTCGGTGTGGTTCACAACCTGACGATGGAGATAGACACCGGCGAGCTGGCGACGCTGATCGTCGAAACCGACCCGTCCGACGACGTTCCGGAGACACTGGAGCGGACTGACGACGGCCATCTCCGCGTCCCCGCAGACCGAGTGGACGGCGTCGGCGACCAGGTCGTGGTCCGCCCACCCGACTCTCCGAACGACCAGCGGTAACACTGCCGGCCGTCGCTGTTTCGTGCGGCCAGTTGTACCGATCTCCCGGTGAGCGCCTGCGATATCGACGCTCACTGGCAGGCGGCGACGTTCCGTCTCGGGAGCGTCGCGAGGTTCTGACCCACCGGCGACCGCGTTGGTCGACTGGCTACCGTCTCCGAGCCGGTGATCCGCCGACGGTGTGCGGTGCTGGGCTCGTCGTTATAGTAGCCATTGAAAATCAATGCACACCCGATCGCACGACAGCAGTGCGATCGGTGTGTAAATCGTTTCAATTGTTACTATACGACGTGTGAAAATCGGGAGGAGCCAGGGGTGGGATTTGAACCCACGAACTCTCGATTACAAGTCGAGTGCTTGGACCACCCAAGCTCCCCTGGCGCAGGCGGTAATTATGCGGGGACCATTTAGAGGGTATCGCTTTCGGTCGACTTTTCGAAGGCGATGCGGTGGGGGTCGTAGCCGTGGCGACGGTAGAATCGGCGGGCCGCGTCGTTGTCTGCCATCGCCTCCAGGGTGACACAGTCGGCGTCGCGATCGACCAGCTCGGATTCTGCGGCCGCCAGCAGCGCCGTCCCGATCCCCTGGTTCCGGTCGTCGGGCCGCACGTAGATGTTTCTGATCAGACCGCGGGTCCGGTCCTGGCGGTACTCGCCGGTTTCGACGGTGAACATCACGAAGCCGACGACGGTGCGGTCGACGACCGCGACGGCGAGTTCGTCCGCGACGGTGTGTCTGAGGACGGCGTCCCGCGCGGTCGAGCGGTTCTCCTCGGGGAGAATGTGTGAGCCGTGGCTGCGCTGGCCGCTGGCCAACTCGATCCACAGTTCGGTAATGTCGTCGACCTGACCGGTCGACGCGAGGGCAATCTCCATACGGTCGGTTCAGATGTCTCGACAGTCGTCACAGAGGAGCTGCCCGTTGAACGCAGCCAGGTTACGGGCGAGCGAGCCACACTGCTCGCAGATGCCCTGATCGTCGAAGGGCTCGTCGGGGATCGTCTGGCCCGCCGTCGCGGTGGCACCGGCCGCCGCCACCTCGTCGGCCACCGTCTGACTCGCGGTCTGTCCCATCGCCTCCTGGGCGGTCGCCTCGCTGCCCAGCGCCGACGTGGCCAGAATATCGTGTTCCGTGACGATGCCTGCCGGCTCGCCGCCGTCGGAGACGACGAGCCAGCTGGTCGACCACGACGACATCCGGTCGCGCGCCTCCGGCAGCGTCTCCTCGGCGGCGACGGTCGGGACGGACTCGGTCATCACGTCTTCGACCGTCGCCCCCGACGGATCGCCGTCGGAGACGAGGTGGGCGAGCACGTCCCTGTCGGTGACGACGCCGACCGGCTCGGAGCCGCGCAGCACGACGGCCAGATCGGCCTCCTCCCGAAGCAGCAGTTCCGACGTTTCCAGAACGCCGTCCGATTCGCTCACGCCGACGAACTCGCGTTCCATCACCTCCCGCACTGTCACGTTCTCGTTCATGGTAGCTGGTAACACACTGGTGCCCTAAAAGCTACCTGCACTACGCTTATACCCGCCGCGTCCGAACGGTAAGGACTGGGCCGTCAGAACTCGATCGTGACGTCGTCGCCGGTCGCTCGGCACTCTTCGAGGGCGTGCTTCGCGGTGATTCCGGCGTCGGCGGCGACGGCACCGCGGCCGACACCGACCTTCAGTTCGACGCCGACGGTCTCCTGGACGTGATCGATCGCCTCCCGGTAGTCGGCTTCGTCCAGTTCCGGACACGTCGCGATGACGTTGTCTCCGCCGACGAAGAAGGCCAGCGAGTCGTGAGCTCGTCGCATGTGGCGCATCAACTCGGCGTACCCCTGCTCGATCTCGATGAACGTGTCGAACTCGTTGAGCTGGTCGGTGTACTTCTCGGTCGCGTCGTTCACGTCGAAGTGGGCGATCTGTACGTCTTCGTCGGTGCGGAACTCCTCGTCGACGACGCGTCCCTTGAGGATCTCTCGGCGGTGTTCGTCCTGCGCGCTCCCGGCCGCCTGGAGCTGCTCGGTCGCGGTGCCCAGCGCCTCGGCCGGCGTCGTCCCGGTCGCGACGCTCAGACTCATCGTCACGGGATATCGGTTCGCGACCGACTCCTGGATGAGCGCGTGATCGTCGAGATCGACGCCGTTGCTGACCGCGATCATGTTGTCGAACCGGGTGAAGAAGACGTACGCGTCTCGGTTCCCGAACAGCTGAGAGAGATCGGCAAAGAGGCGCGACTGGAGGGTCTGGAGATCCACTTCACGGCGTGGCTCCGGCGTCACCGTCCACGGCCCGTAGTTGTCGATCTGTATGTGGGTCACCTGCGTGTTGGTCACGGTTGGCTCACTGTTGGCGAGGGACGGCTATTGTTCTGTCGGAACGGTCCGTCGAACCGGGACCGGTGCAGACGCGACGACAATCGTATCAGAGACGGCGCTGGGCGACCACTGCGTCGTCGGCCAGCGCCACCGTGGCAACCAGCGAGTCGGCGGCGCGCGAAAGACTGTGTCGCGGTCACATGCTCCACGCGCCCACTACGCGTGTTCGAGACGGTAGGGCCAGTAATCGGCCGACCGAAGCGCACGCCCCAGTGCCTTGTGGAACTCCGGGAAGTCCTCGAACTCCGAGCCGTCGACGTGCTCGAAGATGTCGGCGACGGACACGACGGTCTCGTAGTCGATTCGAACCGGGTGGTCGCCGTACTCCGCGACGAACTCCTCGGCCGACAGCGGGAAGTCTGCCTCCTCGTCGATCTTCTTTGCGATCACCGCATGGCCGTACTTTCGACGCCCTTCACTCCCTTTTTCGCCGTCGGGATCGTGTGGCCAGTCCATACCGGATGGGTAGGGTGACCCACGCAAAAATCTCTCGGTTACCAGCGTTGGAGCGCGACGAGGAGGACGCCGATCACCGCGACACCGCCACCGATCGCGATCTCGGTGAGTCCAACGTCGAACTCCGAGACGGACTCCGGCAGGGACACGTCGAACCCGCCGTCGGAGCCGGGGGAACTGGCGTCGCCCGTCTCCGTCTGGCTCTCGCCGTCGTCGGACTCCGACGTGTCGTCCCCGCCCGTCGCCTGCCCGCTGTCGGCCTCGGTCTGTTCGCCGTCACCCGTCTCGACGACGACGCTACCGACGGACTGCTCGTCGAGGGCGACACGGTAGTTCCCGTCGCGACTGATCGCCTCGGACACGGTGATCTGGCGCGTCTCGCCGGGTCCGAGCGTCACGGTCTCGTTGCTGACGGCAGTCCCGTCGACTCGCAGCGATGCCGTGTACTCGCCGGCCACGTCGCCCGCGTTGGTGACGTTCGCGCTGACGGACAGCTCCTTCTCGACGCCGTTCTCGCTGGTCGACAGCGTGTGTCCGCTGACCTCGAACACCGGGACGACCGAGCCGACGAACAGCGTCTCGGTCTCGTTGGTCCGGGCCTCGTAGACGTAGCGACCGTCAGCGGGGCCTTCGAACGTCGTGTTGGTTCGCTGGACGGCTCCGTCCGTACCGCTGTAGATCTCGACTTCGTCGCTGTCCACGTCGGTCGCGTCGATCACGGACTGGTTGACCGCGATCCGGACGCGTCGGTCGTCCACGTCGGCGGCCTGCTGGACGGTGACGCCACCGAAGACGGTGGTCCCGTCACCTGACGGGAGGGAGAACGGCACCGTCTCCGGATCGGTGTAGGTCGCGACCGTCCGGTTGAACCTGTCTCTGCTGGTCCCGAAGGTGAGCGAGTCGACGGCCAGCGAGTCGTTCGTCGTCGGGAAGGTGACGGTAACTGGCCCGGTCCCGTCGACCGCGCCGGTGCGGACCCTCATGGTCCGTCCGTCGGACCGATACTCGGTCGTCCGCGCGACCGCACGATCGACGCGAACCGTCCCGGCCGTCTTCGAGTTGGCGACGATCTCGTACTCACCGGGTTCGTCGAAGGTGAGCGGGACCCGTACGGTCCGCGATCCGCCGCTCTCGACGGCGTAGTTTTCCGAGCGGATCTCCTCGCCGTTGGACGTGATCGTGACGCGACCGGCACCGTCGTCCTCGCCGGTGTTTCGGAGCTTGATCTTCACGTCGACGCTATCGCCCGTCGCAGTCGTCTTTTCAGTCAACGACGCACCTGCGACGAACACGCGCGGTGCAGCCAGTGCCGGCCCGATACTACTGACGACCAGCAGTCCGGCGACGAGAAGCGCCAGACCGGTCCCGAATCTCGACGACGTTGTGTTGCTCGACATCTGTAACACTCTGTTTGATTGAACAACTTAGCACCACGGTATAAGCTTCGTGTTTTGTGAAAGCGATTTTTTCGCGTTCGGTTCACCTCTCGACCGACGCCTCGGACGACGACGATGGCGGCCATACTGCTGGGGAGAGTTCGTGTCGTGCCGTCGCTACGCAGCGCTGGTCGGGGTAACACAGCGGTGGGACTGGGATTTGAACCCAGGAGGCTTGCGCCACCTGCTTTCAAGGCAGGCGCAATGGGCCGCTCTGCCATCCCACCACAGGGCAGTCGTCGATAGCCGGGGGTCGGCCTAAGGAGTGTCGATTGTGGCTGGCGGCGGCGAGCCCAAAGACCGAAGACAGGGGCCGTCGAAGCGGGAGTGATGGCGACAGAGGAACTCGCACTCGTCGGGACGTACACGGATGGTGACAGCGACGGCATCTACACCGTCGCGGTCGACGGCGACGGCGCTGTCGAACAGCGGTCGGTCACGGCCGCGGGGGACGATCCCTCGTTCCTGGCGATCCATCCCAGCGGGGAGTACTGCTACGCGGTCAACGAGGTCGACGACGGCGGCGTCACCGCACTGGAGATCGACCGGGCGACCGGCGAGCTCACGCGACTGAATCAGATCAGGACCGGCGGCGGTGCCGACCCGTGTCACTGCACGGTCGACGCCACGGGCCAGTACCTACTCGTCGCCCACTACACGGGGGGATCGGTCGCGATGTGTCCGATCGCCGAGGACGGCCAGATCGGTGCGCCCTCGGATCTCGTCGAACACACGGGCTCGGGTCCCAACGAGGAGCGACAGGAGGCCGCCCACCCGCACTCGATCCAGCCCGGCCCGGACAACGAGTACGCGTACGTGCCGGACCTGGGCGACGACCGGATCGTCGGCTACGAACTCGACCTCGACCACGGAAAGCTCGTGGCGAGCGACGCGGCGACGGTCGAGCTGGCGGCCGGGTCGGGCCCTCGTCACATGGCGTTCGACCACGACGGCGAGTACGCGTACCTCATCAACGAACTCGACTCGACGGTGACGGTACTGGAGCGCGACGCGGACACGGGCAGTCTGACCGTGGTCGACACCGCGCCGACGGTGGCCGACGACTACGACGGCGAGAACATCACCGCAGACATCCACGTCCACCCCTCGGGCGAGTGGGTCTTCGGCTCGAACCGCGGTCACGACAGCATCGCCACGTTCGCCGTCGACGACGGGACCGTCGAGTTCCAGGGCACCGTGTCGACCCGGGGCGAGTGGCCGCGGAACTTCGCGCTGACTCCCGACGGCGAGACGCTCCTGGCCGAGAACATGGACACGAACGACGTCGTCGCGTTCGACGTAGACGCCGCGACGGGCGAACTGTCCGCGACCGGTGCGGTCACCGAACTGCCCAGTCCGGTCTGCCTGCAGTTCCTCTAGGGACGAACGACCGTCGCGGTCCCGTCTCTGTCGACGACTTCGAACCCGAACTCGTCGAGCGCCGCCGTGGTCCGTGTTGGGACCAGTCGATCGGCCCGGCTGCGAGCACGCAGGAGTGACACGACCGTCGAGAGGTCCGCGTCCCGTTCGACGACCGGGATCGTCTGGAGAAAGTCGACGGCGAGTCCCGCGTCCGTCGCCCGCTGGACGAGCGTCTCGACGGTCGGCGTCTGGAAGGCGTCCTCGAAGTCGATCGGTTCGGCGAACCCGGCGTAGCTGACCCGACCGGCCGTCGACGGACCGAGCACGACGCCGTTGCTCCGGAGCTTCATCGCCGCGGTGTCGATGTGCTGGCGACCGAGCAGGGCGGCCGTCGGCCTCACCACCGCGGCCGTCCGGACGCCTTCCCGTTCCAGCAGGTGCGTGATCGTGTTGCCGGCACGGGCCGACTCGGTCGAGCCGACCTGCACCTCGAACCGGACCTCGTCGGTGTCGACGACGCCGTCGAGCGCCGAGCGAACCTCGCGTTCCGACGTTCCGTCCTCGCTGGAGACCTGTTCGTCGGCACGGTAGTTCACGAGCAACTCCGCCCCGCTCCCGTCGATTGCTTCACAGACGTCGGCGAACATCCCGGCGTACAGCTCCGAAGCTTCGTCCGGCGTCAGCCGATCGTGCTCGACGAGATCCGTGAGCACGGCACCGGATTCGGGCGGCTCGGCCATGACTGCGACAGTGGTCATGCTCCCCTCTCCGGCGAGGCGACCCTTTTCACTTTCCACTGGTCGGGCGCGGAGGTTATATCTCCCGGGGTGATAGCACACACCATGCTCGTCGAGGAGCTCATGTCGACGGCCGTCGTGACCGTCGACCTCGACGCGACGCTGGCCGAGGCCGTCCAGCGCCAGCTCGATGCCGGCGTCGGGTCGGTCGTCGTCCTCGACGACGGGGCTCCCTGTGGGATCGTCACGGAGCACGACGCACTGGCGGCCACACTGCGGACCGGACGGCCGCTGGACGACATTCCGGTCGCGAAGCTCGCACACGGCTCGGTCGTGACGACCACGCCCGAGACGGCGGTCCGAAGCGTCGCTCGACAGATGTCCGACGAGGGCGTCAAGAAAGTCCCGGTACTCGACGACCTCGATCTGGTCGGGATCCTGACGCTGACCGACATCGTCTGGCACCTCTCGGACATCGAGGGGGAGCGATCCGAGATCGAGGCCACGCGAGAGCGCTGGGAGTCGGCCGCGCGGTTCTGACCGGGCGCTACCGACTTCGGCGTCCCTTCGTCTGGCGGTAGTCCCGGCCCAGCGTCTCGCCGAGGTGTTCGAGGAACGCGTCGCGTTCCGCGTCGGTCTGTTCCCACGGTTCGATCATCGGGAGGAGTTCGAAGCCACGTCCCCGGATCGTCGTCGCGTGGCGCTCTTCGACGGCGAGTTCGTCCTCGCTCAGGGTGGTGTACTCGAAGGCCAGCGCGTCCAGCGCGGCCTGTCCGACCGGCAACAGCAGCTCGGGGTTGATCATCCGGACTTCGCTGTTGAGGTAGGGCTCGCAGTTCCGGACTTCCTCGTCGGTCGCACCGCGTTCGGGGTGGTGACAGCGGCTGACGTAGGTGAGATAGACGTTGTCGAACTGGGGGCGATCGGCGTCGGGATCGTCAACCAGTCCGACCCGTTCGAGGATGTCCAGCAGCTCTCGCTCTCGCTCGCCGACGAACGGGAGGCCGACCGCGTCGGCCGTCTCGCTGGGCGACTCGCCGAGCACGAGCAGCTCCGCGCCGACGTCGCCGTAGCCGTGGACGACGTTTTGCCGCGTCTCGCAGAGTTCGGGGCAGTTCTGGCACGTCTCGTCCATCCCGTACGGATTGGACAGAGATTCCTGGTCGGCGTCCATGTCAGTCCTCGTCGACGGTCGTCGCGTGCGTGTCGGCGTCTTCGGGATCGTTCCGCGGGCTCGACGGGTGGTAGTCGGTGTCGTACTCGCCGGGCCGGTCGTCGAGCCGGTCCGGGTTGATCCGGCCACCGAGCAGCATGAAGTCCAGCACCGTACAGTACAGCATCGCTTCGACGACGGGGACCGCCCGCGGCGGGAGGACGGGGTCGTGTCGCCCCGTCACCGTTATCTCCTTTCTCTCGCCGGTCTCCCAGTCGACGGTCTCCTGGGTCTTCGGGAACGAGACCGGCGCGTGCCAGGTGACCTCGCCGTAGATCGGGTCGCCGGTCGTGATCCCGCCCTGGATGCCGCCGTGGTCGTTGCCGACTGGCTTCGGGTCGCCTCTCGCTCGCGGCTCGTCGCCGCTCGCGTTTTCCGAGGCTGTCGCCTCGCTCTCGCCGAACTCCCAGTCTTCGGTGTAGTCGGTCCCGGTGGCCGTCCGAGCATCGCGCCCGATCCCCAGCTCGAAGTCCGTGACTGCGGGGATGGAGTACATCGCCTGCCCGAGGCGTGCGGGTATCGAATCGAACCGCGGCGCACCGAGGCCCCGCGGAACGCCGCGACACTCGAAGTAGATCGCGCCGCCGATCGAGTCGCCCTCCTTCTGGTACTCGTCCGCGAGGTCGCGCATCTCCTCGGCGGCGTCGGGATCGCCACAGCGGACTTCGTTGTCCTCGCTGTGTTCGAGCATCTCCTCCCAGGTCACGTCGTCGGCAACCACGTCGCCGATCTGGCAGACGTGAGCCTTGATCTGCACGTCGTAGTCAGACTGTGCGAGGACCTGCTTGGCGACGCCGCCGGCAGCGACCCAGTTGACCGTCTCGCGGGCCGACGAGCGGCCGCCACCGCCCCAGTTGCGCGTGCCGAACTTCGCCGAGTAGGTGTAGTCGCCGTGAGAGGGCCGCGGTGCCGTGATGAAGGGCTCGTACTTCCCCGATCGGGCGTCTTTGTTCTGGATGACCATGCCGATCGGCGTTCCCGTCGTGTAGCCGTCCTGCAGTCCGGACTTGATCGACACCTTGTCGGGCTCGCCCCGCGAGGTCGTGATCATCGACTGACCGGGCTTGCGCCGGTCGAGATCTTCCTGAATCGCTTCCTCGGACAGTTCGACGCCCGCCGGCACACCTGAAACCGTACAACCCATCGCATCCCCGTGGCTCTCGCCGAAGGTGGTCAGCCGAAAGAGCCGACCGAACTCGTTCCCGTTCATTACGTATCCGGTTGGGTTCGGGGCATTTCAACCTTACAGTCGGCGTACGAAGGTCGAAGTGCGAACGCGGAACCACCGGTGGCTATGCGGTGACTGTTCGTCGCGCGTCGTCTCGCGGGAGCACGGCACAGCGGCGCGCGAGCGGTCCGTGCCGTCTGTTCGCCATTCGACGAAGACGCGTCACCGACACCGGCAGTGTCAGTGCTGGACGGCCGCACCGATGTCGCCGAGTACGTCGAAAAAGTCCGGGAACGACACGTCGACGTGTTCGATGCCGTCGACGGTCGTCGTCCCGTCGGCGACGAGACCGGCGATCGACAGCGCCATGATGATCCGGTGGTCGGCGCGCCCGTCGACCGTCGCCCCCTGGAGGTCGCTCTCGCCGCCGTGGATCGTCAGCGTCTCCTGGCGCTCCTCGACGCTCGCGCCCATCTTCGTCAGCGCCTCGGCCATCGCGCTGACGCGGTCGGTCTCCTTGTAGCGGACGTGCTCGCAGTCGACGATCCGCGTGGTCCCGTCGGCCGCCGCGCCCAGCGTCGCGATGGTGGGCAGGAGATCCGGCGTGTCGGCGACGCTGACCTCGACGCCGGACAGCGGTGCGCTCGTGACCTCGATCTCGCCGGCCTCGCGGTCCCAGTCGACGCCGGCACCCATCTCGCGGACGATGTCGACGATCGCCGTGTCGCCCTGCGCGCTCGGATACGCGGACGTGATCGTCAGTCCGTCCTCGCTGGCGAGTGCGCCCGCGGCCAGCAAGTAGGAGATCGAAGAGAAGTCACCGGGGACGTGGTACTCGCCGTCGGTCGGCGCGTAGGACTGGCCGCCGGGGACCGCGAAGCCGTCCGGCGTCGCCTCGGCCTCGATCCCGAAGTCGGCAAGCACCTCCAGCGTGATGTCGACGTACGGCGCGCTCTTGAGTTCCGTTTCGAGGTGTACGTCGATTCCCCCGTCGGTCACGGCACCGGCCATCAGGAGCGCGGTGATGTACTGGGAGGACACGTCGCCGGGGATCGACACCTCGCCGCCGTCGACGGCACCGCCGACGACCAGGGGTGCCTGGCCGTTCCCACGAGTGCTCTCGGCGCGTCCGTCGAGGTCCGTCGTGATGGCGTCCAGCAGCGGTCCCTGCGGCCGGGAGCGCAGCGACTCGTCACCGGTGAGGACGGTCAGCCCGTCGCCGAGGGCGGCCGTGGCGGTGACGAGCCGCGTCGTCGTGCCGCTGTTCGCACAGTCGATCACGTCGTCGGGAGTCTCTGGCCGCCCGTCGAAGCCGGTCACGTCGAGGACCGTCTCCTCGTCCCGTAGCGCGACGCCGCCGCCGAAGGCGGTGACCGCTCTCATCGTCGCCCTCGTGTCGGCACTGACGAGCGGGTCGTGTACGACCGCGCCGTCGGCGTATCCCGCTGCGAGAATTGCCCGGTGCGTGTAACTCTTCGACGGCGGCGCTCGTGCCGTGCCACCGACCGTCGACGGACTGATTTCGGCGTTCACGTCCGGCCGGTCGGCTGGCCGGACCAAGAGCGTGTCTGTTTGAGCCCCGAGAGACTAATGAAGGTCGGGAACGCACGACGGAACATGGATCCAGACTTCAGCGAACTGGACGCCGCCCTGGACGATCGTGATCTCGACGGCTACCTGATCGACGCCGACTCGACAGAGGCCGATCAGTACTACCTCTCGGGGTTCGACGCGCCCGATCCCTTCCTGACGCTGTACGACGGGGAGGTCCACCTGCTCTTCTCCCGGAGCCTGGAGTACGGACGGGCGAACAAAGAGGCCCGCGCCGACACCGTCGAGCGCTACGTCGACTTCGGCTACCAGAGCAAAGTCGAGGAGTACGGCCCACGAGAAGCCGTCAGCCGCGTGATCGCTGCGTTCCTCGACTCGTACGACGTAGAGTCGATCGCCGCACCGCCGCGGTTCCCTCTCTCGACGGCCGACAGACTGCGAGACCGCGGCGTGACCGTCGAGTCGGACGACGAGAGCGTGATCACGGAGCTCCGAGCGACCAAGACCGACGAGGAGATCGAACACATCGAGACCGCCCAGCGGGCCAACGAGGCGGCGATGGCCGCGGCCGAGGAACTGCTCCGGGAGAGTCGCACTGCGGCCAAAGGACAGTTGCTCTACGACGGCGAGCGGCTCACGAGCGAGCGGATCAAAGAGGAGATCGAGGTGACGCTACTGGGCCACGGCTGTGCGCTCGACGAGACGATCGTCGCCTGTGGGAGCGACGCCGCAGATCCCCACGACAGGGGAAGCGGGCCGCTGCGTGCCGGCGAGCCGATCATCGTCGACATCTTCCCGCAGCACAAGGCGTCGAAGTACCACGCCGACATGACCCGGACGTTCGTCGTCGGCGAACCCGACGAGACGGTGGCCGAGTGGTACGAACTCACCGCCCGAGCACACGCCGCCGCCCTCGACGCGATCGAGCCCGGTGCCACCGGTGCCGAGGTACACGACGCCGTCTGTGACGTGTACGAAGAGGCGGGCCAGCCGACGCTGCGCAGCGACGAGTCGACAGAGACAGGATTCATCCACAGCACCGGTCACGGCGTCGGGCTGGACGTTCACGAACTCCCGCGCGTCGCACCGAACGGCGGCGTCCTCGAACCCGGCCACGTCGTGACGGTCGAGCCGGGCCTGTACGATCCCGAGGTCGGTGGCGTCCGTATCGAGGACTTCGTCGTCGTCACCGAAGACGGCTACGAGAATCTCACGGAGTATCCCAAGGAACTGGTCGTCTGACACGGAGCGTCGACGTGGCGTACCGGGGAGCGTCGCCACGGAGACACTCGTCGGGAAACCGCGACAACGGCCCGTCCGAGGGTGGCTCGTTCGGGCTCCCGGATTAATCATTAACTTTTATTAAGGACCGGGGGAGAAGGTGAAGTACCGATGAGCGTATCACTCGCAGCCGCCGCCGACAGCGACACACTGAACCGCGCCACTCGAACGACACCACTCTTCCAAACAGACGATGGCAACCCGGATACAGACTGACACGACGACCCGAACCGACGAACAGCACGCGACGACCGACCCGGCAAGTGAAGGCAGTTACACGCGCCCGTCCGACCGTACGCCCGAGTCGACGGCGACCGAGTCGTGGACCGAGCGCTGTGGTGCGCCCAGAACCTTCGACCCGACGAACCACGCCGAGATGGGCCAGTTCGACACGACCGCCGACCAGCCCTGACGCCGCCGTCCGCGAGCGGTTCCTGGCCCGGCCCGGAGAACGTCGTCGACGGTACGGCCAACGGTACGAACGGCCGACACCGGCGGATCCAGAGCCCGCAACGACTATCCGCCAGCGCGGCAAACCGGAGGTATGTCCGATTACACCACGGTGTCGATCCCGAAAGACCTGGCCGACAGGGTCGAAGAGACGATCGAGGGGACGAGTTTCTCGTCGACGAGCGACCTCGTTCGCTTCATGCTCCGGAGCATCGTCATTCAGCACCAACAGCAGGGCGAACTCACCGAGGCCGAGTTCCAGGACATCACCGAACAGTTGCAGGATCTGGGCTACATCGAGTAGCTATCTTGATTCAGCGAGAGAATCCCTCCGTTCACGGCGGGCGTGAATCGTGTAAGCTCGGTGCGACAGTCCACTCGGTTCTGTCCGACCGAATACCCATTGGCACAAGAGTTATTGAAATTGGGTGTCTTATATTTGGTAAGGCCAAATGGAGTCTCACCTGCAATCTGGGTCGCACACGGTCTACGCGCTCCAATATCACTTCGTGACCGTCACGAAGTACCGCGCCGACATCCTCACCGATGAGCGGCTGGAGCGCGTGGCTGAAGTCGCACACGAGATTGCAGAGGACTTCGAGGCCGACATCAAGAACGTGGACGGCGGTACTGACCACGTTCACATCCTGTTCACGACCAAGCCAACCACAGACCTCACGAAGTTCATCAACTCGCTCAAGGGCGTCACATCCCGCCGGATTCGGCAGGAGTACCCCGAGGTGAAACAAACGCTCGAAGATGCGTTCTGGCAACCGGGATATTTCCTCGCCACGACCGGTCAAGTGAGCATCGACGTGCTGATGGACTACGTGGAAAACCAGTAGTATGACCGCGACAACCACGAAAACGCTGGAGGCCACGCTCGCCCCGCCGACAGCCCACAAAGAGCGTAAACTGTGCGACCTGCTCGACACCTACCGGGCAGGACTCCACGAGGCGTTCGGGGCCGGGTGCGAGACGATGACCGCCACCAGCGACGTGGTAACGCCCTACGACCTGCCGTATCAGGCGAAGGCGGCCCTGTGTAACTACGTTCCGCAACTGCACGGCACCTACGATGCACAGGAGCTGGACGACGACCACCCAATTCGACTCACCAACCAAGCCGCCGAGTTTGACTACTCATCGGAACGGGACTACGAGTTTACGTGGTGGGTGCCACAGCCCGGTCGCGGGACGAACTTCTGGATACCGCTTCGTATCAACCCCGCTCAAGAAGAACTGTGGCACGACCTCGTGGACGGTGAGGCGTCAGCGGGACAGCTCCGTCTGCAACGTCACCACACGTCGTGGACGCTTCACGTCACCGTCGAGTTCCCGGTCGAAGAACCAGACTACGAACCGACAGACGACGATGTAACACCAGTCGGCTTCGACATTGGCGAAGCGCACCTGCTCGCGGGCTGTGCCTGCGAGCAGGACACTCCGACCGACCCACTACTCATCAACGGTGGCCGCGCTCGTCACCTCCGCAAGGAGATGTACACGACCCTGAAGCGACTCCAAGAGCGCGAGGCCACCGCGTGGCGGATTGACGAACGGTTCGACCACTACCAGAACGCACTCACGGACATCATCGAGAAGGCGTCTCGACAGGCAAACGAGTACGCAAGCCGCTTCGAGAAGCCTGTGGTCGTTCTGGAAGACCTCTCGTACATCCGCGAAGAACTCGATTACGGCGAGTGGATGAATCGACGCCTCCACGCATGGGCGTTTGCTCGCTTACAGGAGCGCATCGAGGACAAAGCACGAGAGGCCGGGCTTCCGGTCGAATACATCCGCCCGGAGTACACGAGCCAGACGTGCCACGAGTGCGGCCACGTCGGACACCGGAACGGCGACGAGTTCTGGTGTACGAACGACGAGTGTTGGGTCACGGAGTATCACGCAGACATTAACGCGGCGGTCAACATTGCTGGCCGCCACGACCCGTGGGGTGAGAGCCTGCCGCTGAAACCGGCAAGCGATGACATCTCACGGGATGGGAGCGCCTGTGACAGCGCCGCGATCCCCACCGAGCAGAGCCAACCACGGCGGATGACGCTCGGCGAGGTCGGGTCGGAACCCTCTGCCGGTAGTTAGCCGGCATTCCCATGCAGGGAAGCCGCGCCGTTCACGGCGCGGAGGATGTCACTCGAGTGCTTCTTCCGGCGGCGCGACGTCGAGGACGGTGAGCGACAACTCCTCGCCACGCCGGTCGAACGCGGCGATCGACTCCTCGTCCCAGGGCGGGACGGCGACGAAGATCACTTCGTGGAGGTCGTCGGTCTTCGTCACGTCCAGACGGCCCTCGGGGTGTGAGACGAATCGGCCGTTGCTCTGGGCGACCGGTGTCCCCAGGTCGAAGCCGAAAACAGCACTGACGGAGTTGCCGGCGCTGGGCATGTAGAAGTGTGTGAAAACGTCGGTCGTCGGGTCCAGATCGGCCTCCGGAAGGTCGCCGGCCGGCGTGACCGAGACGGCGACGGTCACGGAGTCCGGATCGGCGTCACGGCCCATTCCGAGCAGCGACTCGACGAGGCCACGCGTCGCGTAGATCACGGTTGTACTTCGACACGAACGCTCATAGTTCCGTCGTCGACCTACCCGAAGATGAACTCTCTGGCGGTCCTGGCGTACAGCGACGGAGCCCGCGTCCGCGAGCCGTCGAGGGCGTCCTGGACGGCCGCCGCCGCGTCTTCGTGGATCCCCGCGCCGTGGCCGACGAGGACCCGCTCGGGCGAGAGGCGGGCGAGCTTCCGCGGCGGGAAGAGCCGCAACATCGGGTGTACGCCGAGCCGCTCGCCGCTGGCTCGGAAGTACGACGAGGTGCCGAGCGACTCCGGAACGACCAGCGTCTCCGTGTCGTCGCTGTACAGCGCCGCCTCCTTCCAGAAGCCGTTGTTCTTGAGCTCGTACAGTTCATAGCCCGTCTCGCCCAGCTCCCGCTCGATCAATTCGACCGGGGCCGAGAAGTCGTCTGCGATCTCGCGCATGAACGCCGGCACGTGAACCGCAACGTCGTGGCGGTTCGCGACCGCGGCGGCGTCTCGCTTGTGCCGATCCAGCAGGACGGCGACGCCCGACACCGACCCGAGGTCCGTGACGAGGTCGTCCAGGCCATCGTGGTCGACTGGGTCGACGAGCCACACCTCGCCGTCGACCTCGATGGCGTGGCTCGCTCGCCGCATCGTCTCGTCCGGGTAGGCGAGCCAGCCGACGCCGTGGTCCCAGCGATCGATCTCCTGCCAGTCCGTCGCGGAGCCGGATCCTTTCATCGTGTCCGTAGTAGGGACAGGAAACACAAAAGCACGCCCCCGCGGGACGGTAGTTCACCACGGAGAGTGTGACAGCGTCGACAGGAGCGGCTGGAACGCGCCCGCTGCGGGTGCGCTCGGAGACCGTCGCCAACGCCTTTGGGACGGGCGACGTAGGATCCCCATGGTCGGTGCGCCCCGACACCTGACACTCGAAGTGAAGTACCTCGACCGGGCACGGGAGTTCTACGGGTCGGTGCTGGACCTTCCGGTCCGCGAGGACGGGGGCGACGAGGTCGCCTTCGGTGCGGGCGACGCGACGCTCTGGATCCGGACGCCGGGAGCGGTCCCGCGCGGTGGTCTCCACACTCACTACGCGTTCTCGGTCTCCAGAGCGGCCGCCGACGACTGGTACGAACGCCTCGACCGGCAGCTGACGGTCGACGAACATCGGTTCGGTGACGACCGTTCGCTGTACTGCTACGACTCGGACGGCAACTGCGTCGAACTCGCAGCGACCGTCGACACCGGTGACGGTGTGGTGGGGCTGTTCGAGATCGTGCTCGAAGTCGAGGCGCTCGACAGCGCCGTCGACTTCTACCGGACGCTCGGCTTCGAGGTGATCGATCGTGGCGACCAGCGCCGTCGGGTCCGGTTGACCACGGGCGAGATCGACCTCGAACTGTGGGAACCGCAGCTCGGACTGGCCGACGCCCGCGGCGGCGTCCACGTCGACTGGGGAGTCGAAGCGGCCGCTCCGCGGACGCTCACGGAACGGGTCCGGGAGGCCGCACACTCCGTCGAACACGTCGACGGCGGCAGTCGGCTCCGCGATCCGGACGGCCACTACCTCACGCTGTTCGAGCCGTAGTCTCGGGGACCGCTGTCGGCCCGTGCGGATCGACCGTCCGCTGTCGGCGTTCGACTCCGACCGTTCGGCTCGTACTGCCGGCTGTCACTCCAGTCGGTCGGTGTCGATCGTGACGCCGGGCGGGGTGACGATCAGGAACCCACGGAAGTGGACGAGTTCGCCGCCGGCCTCCTTCACGTCGCGGGCGAAGCCAGACGCCAGTTCGTTCAGGTCGCCGTCGACGTTCAAAACCAGGACTGCACCGCCGTGAATCGTCTCCAGCCACTCGTCCGGATCGGTCGAACCGTCCAGAACGCCCAGCACGATTCGGTCGGTCCCGTCCCCGCCCTCGTCGGTGTCCATCTGGTCTTCGACAGCCTGCAGGTCGAGCCCCTCGAACTCACTCATGCTCTGTCTCTGGGAGCCGAGTGAAAAAAAGCCTCCTCTCGCCGTCGCCCTGGGGCGGGCGCAGTTGCTCCCGTCGTCTGCGCCGCCACCGACGGCTCCGTCTGGTGTACCTATAGTAACAATTGAAACGATTTACACACCGATCGCACTGCTGTCGTGCGATCGGGTGTGCATTGATTTTCAATGGCTACTATATCGAGAGAATGATCGCTCTCGGAGAGTGTCACGGTACAGTGTGGCACGGGCGGCCTGTGTCGAGCGGTTCGACGGCTGTCGAGGGCGACGGGAGACGTATCACTCAAAATAGGCATGGACAGGTTTAAATATACGGAGCGTCCCGTATCAGACGATTATGTCCAACAACATAGAGGGCACGTCGGAATCTCCGGCGGATCGAGTTCTTCCAGGGCACACTGGATTCCACTTCTGAGATTACAGAAGCACGTATTTTCGATACGACGCTACGTGACGGCGAGCAGTCGCCACGAACGTCGTTTAGTTACGAAGACAAACGAGAGATTGCAGCGATTCTCGACGACATGGGTACCCACGTCATCGAGGCGGGGTTCCCGGTCAACTCCGACGCGGAGTTCGAGGCCGTCCGAGACATCACCGAGGCCAGTTCGGTGACGGTCTGTGGGCTGGCCCGCGTCGTCGAGAAGGACATCGAGGCGGCACTGGACGCCGGTGTGGATCTGGTCCACACGTTCGTCTCGACGAGCGACGTACAGCTACAGGACTCCATGCACGCGACCCGACAGGAGGCACTCGACAGCGCGATCGAGTCCGTCGAGCGCGTCAAGGAGGCCGGTGTGGAATGCATGTTCTCGCCGATGGACGCCACGCGCACCGACGAGGACTTCCTCGTCGACGTGATCGAGGGCGTCTCCGAGGCGGGGACCGACTGGATCAACATTCCCGACACCTGCGGCGTCGCCACGCCCCGTCGGTTCTACGACCTCATCGAGATGGTCGACGCGGAGACCGACGCGCGCATCGACGTCCACACCCACGACGACTTCGGGCTGGCGTCGGCGAACGCCATCTCGGGGTACGAGGCCGGGGCGGCCCAGGCACAGGTCAGCGTCAACGGCATCGGCGAACGCGCCGGCAACGCGGCCTACGAGGAGGTCGTGATGGCACTGGAGAGCCTCTACGACGTGGAGACGGGGATCGACACGACCCGGATCACCGAACTCTCCGCGATCATCGAGGAGAAGTCTGGCATCGACGTACCCGCGAACAAACCGGTGGTGGGTGCGAATGCCTTCTCCCACGAGAGCGGGATTCACGCGGCGGGCGTGATCGAGAACTCCGACACGTTCGAGCCCGGCGTCATGACCCCCGAGATGGTCGGGGCCAAGCGCCAGCTCGTGCTGGGCAAGCATACGGGCCAACACTCGGTCCGCGAGCGTCTGGTCGACGCCGGCTACGATCCGACGGACGAGCACGTCCGGGAAGTGACCCGGCGCGTCAAAGACTACGGCGCAGAGAAAAAGCGGGTCACGATGGCGGAGCTGCGACGCTTCGCCGAGGACATCGGCGTCCCCGAGTCCCAAGAGGAGGTCCGGGTATAGCGATGCCTCCTCGACCGGTTCGCGACCGTCACAAGCGGCTGGTATCGGCCGGCCGACGCGTCCGACGAGCCGTGGGTGAGCGTGTCGTCCGACAGATCGTGTCACGGAACGCTTATTATGTGGCACGCACAGAGACTCGACACGATGATGGCGCAGGCTGGTGCCAGGGTTCGCCCCGCAGACAGCCGCGCGACCGCGATTCTCGGCGGCCGTATTGTAGGGGCTGTCTAGCCCCTCTTCTCACACACTTCTCAGCGATCGTCGGACCGGTTTTCCACCAATCACAGGAGACTCCAGCAATGCATACACACACACGACCACGCAGAACAGCACGCAAAACAGCACAGCGAGGTGAGTGCGATGAGTGAACGAGCGTCGGTCCAGGCCGACGAGGCCGACGCCGACGAGGACGAACCGGAGCCGGCCCCGGTCACGACCGGCGCACAGTCGGTCGTCAGGGCGCTGGAAAACGCGGGCGCGGAGTACGTCTTCGGCGTCCAGGGCGGCGCGATCATGCCCGTCTACGACGCGCTGTACGACTCCGAGATCGACCACGTCACCATGGCCCACGAACAGGGCGCGTCCCACGCCGCCGACGCGTTCGGCATCGTCTCGGGCGAGCCCGGCGTCTGCTTTGCCACGTCTGGCCCCGGCGCGACGAACCTCGTCACCGGACTGGCCGACGCCAACATGGACTCGGACCCGGTGATCGCGCTGACCGGCCAGGTGCCGACGGAGTTCGTCGGCAACGACGCCTTCCAGGAGACGGACACGGTCGGCATCACCCAGCCGGTCACCAAACACAGCTACTTCGCCGACGACGCAGACACCGTCGGCACCGAGGTTGGCGAGGCCTGGGCGCTGGCAAACGAGGGACGGCAGGGACCGACGCTGGTCGACCTCCCGAAAGACATCACGAAAGGGGAGACGGACGTGGAGCCGGCGGCCCCCAAGCGGCCAGACACCTACGACGTGCCAGAAGAGGCCGACGACGAGAACGTCCAGGAGGCCGCCGACGCGCTGGCGGCCGCCGAGCGGCCGGTCGTCCTCGCGGGCGGCGGCGTCATCAAGGCCGACGCCGCCGACGCGCTGCGAGACTTCGCCTTCGAGTACGAGATTCCGGTCGTCACGACGATGCCGGGGATCGGGAGCTTCCCCGAAGACCACGAGCTCTCCCTGGAGTGGGCGGGCATGCACGGCACCGGCTACGCCAACATGGCGATCACCAACACCGACTGCATGCTGGCGATCGGCACCCGCTTCGACGACCGGCTGACGGGCGGAATCGACTCCTTCGCACCCGACGCCGACATCGTCCACGTCGACATCGACCCGGCCGAGGTCAGCAAGAACGTCCACGCGGACTACCCGCTGATCGGCGACGCTCGGGCCACGCTCCGGCAGCTGTACGACGCGATGCCGTCGGCACCGGACGCCGACGAGTGGCGCGAGCAGTGCCAGGAGTGGAAGGCCGAGTACCCCATGGACTACGAGACGCCCGACGACGAACCGCTGAAGCCACAGTACGTCGTCGAGCGGTTCAGCGAGGTAACGCCCGACGACACCATCGTCTGTACCGGCGTCGGCCAGCACCAGATGTGGGCCTCCCAGTTCTGGGAGTTCACCGAACCCCGCACCTGGGTCTCCAGTCACGGACTGGGGACGATGGGCTATGGCGCGCCAGCCGCCATCGGTGCGAAGCTGGCCGCGCCCGACCAGGAGGTCGTCTGCTTCGACGGTGACGGCTCCTTCCTGATGACCGTCCAGGAGCTCTCGGTCGCCGTCCGCGAGAACCTCGACATCACCTACGTCGTCCTCAACAACGAGGCCGTCGGGATGGTCCGCCAGTGGCAGGACGCCTTCCACGAGGGTCGTCGGATGGCCTCCGAGTACCCGTGGGTTCC
Source organism: Halomicrobium mukohataei DSM 12286 (assembly GCF_000023965.1). Classification (NCBI taxonomy): domain Archaea; kingdom Methanobacteriati; phylum Methanobacteriota; class Halobacteria; order Halobacteriales; family Haloarculaceae; genus Halomicrobium; species Halomicrobium mukohataei. The sequence continues at coordinate 2,543,173 of NC_013202.1, forward strand.
CGAGTTCGACAAGCTCGCGGAGGCCTTCGGCGCGCGCGGCTTCCGGCTGGAGGAGTACGACAACGTCGAGGAGACGATCCAGGCGGCACGCGAGTACGACGGCCCCGCGGTCGTCGACGCGATCATCGATCCCGCAGAGAACGTCTATCCGATGGTTCCGAGCGGCGGAGACAACGGACTGTTCGCACTGAACGAGCGACATCTGGAGCAACTATGACCGGTGGGATGCCAGGGCCGGCCCCGGACGAGCGGATGCGTCCGGAAGGGCGGCGCAACACGCAAGGTATTCGAATCGACCCCGAGGCGGAGGTCACGCACGAGCCACGCGAGGCCGTGCTCTCCGCGCTCGTGAAACACGAGCCCGGCGTCCTCTCGGAGGTGTCGAGCCTCTTTAGCCGCCGGCAGTTCAACATCGAGAGCCTGACCGTCGGTCCGACTCACGACGACGGGGTGGCCCGGATGACGATCGTCATCGAGGAACCCCAGCCCGGCATCGAGCAGGCCAAAAAGCAGCTTCGCAAGCTCGTGCCGACGATCTCGGTGACGGAACTGGACCAGCAGAACACGCGCCGCGAACTCGCACTGATCAAGGTCAGCGGCGAGAAGCCAGACGACGTCAACGCCGTCGCGGACATGTACGGCGGGAAGGCGGTCGATGCGACCGCCGAGTCGGTCACCGTCGAGCTGACCGGCAGCAAGCAGAAGATCGACGCCGCCGTCGGCGCGTTCGAGCAGTTCGACGTGCAGGAAGTCGTGCGGACCGGAACCGCAGCACTTGAAAGAGGGGCCGACACACTGGAGAACGATGACTGACAAACTCACGACCGACGTTTACTACGACGAAGACGTAGACGCATCGCACATCGAAGACAAGACCGTCGCGATCCTCGGCTACGGCAGCCAGGGCCACGCACAGGCCCAGAACCTCGACGACAGCGGCGTCGACGTGGTGGTCGGACTGCGAGAGTCCTCGTCGTCCCGGACCGAGGCGGAAGCCGACGGACTGCGCGTCGAGACGCCCGCGGCCGCCGCCAGCGAGGCCGACATCGTCGTCATGCTGGTCCCGGACACGGTCCAGCCCGACGTGTACGAGACCATCGAGGACGGCCTCGACGCGGGCGACACGCTCCAGTTCGCACACGGATTCAACATCCACTACGGCCAGATCGAGCCCGCCGCGGACGTGGACGTGACGATGGTCGCGCCCAAGTCCCCCGGCCACCTCGTGCGCCGCACGTACAAGCGCGACGAGGGGACGCCGGGTCTGATCGCCGTCGAGCAGGACGCGACCGGCGACGCCAAGCAGGAGGCACTCGCCTACGCCCGGGCCGTCGGCTGCGCGCGAGCCGGCGTCATCGAGACGACCTTCCAGGAAGAAGTCGAGACCGACCTGTTCGGCGAGCAGGCCGTCCTCTGTGGCGGCGTCACCGACCTCGTGAAGGCCGGCTTCGAGACGCTCGTCGACGCGGGCTACGCCCCCGAGATGGCCTACTTCGAGTGTCTGAACGAGCTCAAGCTCATCGTCGATCTGATGTACGAAGGCGGTCACATGGGGATGTGGAACTCCGTCTCCGACACCGCCGAGTACGGCGGGCTCACGCGCGGTGAGTCGGTGATCGACCGCGAGGGCATGGAGAAAATCCTCGAAGAGGTCCAGAACGGCGAGTTCGCCCGCGAGTGGATCTCGGAGAACCAGGCCAACCGGCCGGCCTACAAGCAGTACCGTTCGGCCGAACAGAACCACCAGATCGAACGCGTCGGCGCGGACCTGCGCGAACTGTTCGCGTGGGACGGCGAGGACGCCGACGCCGACGCTGCGGAAGCACCAGCGGACGACTGACATGAGCAACATGCACGACGTGGATCACACGCATCCACACACGGACGAATCGTTCGGCGGCGCGTTCCGTCGCGGCCCGACAGTGGTCGCCGACGGCGGCGAGCGGCCGACGGAGACAGACGAAGCGGAGACCGACACCATGGACGACGTGGACCACGAGTCTCCCACTGAAGGCACGACCCGCGTCTTCGAGCGCGGCACAGAGGGACGGACGGATTCCGTATGAGCCAGAACACACTGTACGACAAGGTCTGGGACCGGCACAAAGTCACGACCCTGCCCAACGGGCAGGACCAGCTGTTCGTCGGGCTCCACCTCATCCACGAGGTCACGAGTCCCCAGGCGTTCGGGATGCTCAAAGAGCGCGGCCTCGAAGTCGCGCGGCCGGACCTGACCCACGCGACGGTCGACCACATCGTCCCGACCGGGAACCAGGATCGGCCCTACGCCGAAGACGCGGCCGAGAGCATGATGGTCGAGCTAGAGGAGAACGTCCGCGACGCGGGCATCCAGTTCTCCGATCCGACGACCGGCGATCAGGGGATCGTCCACGTCATCGGGCCGGAGCAGGGGATCACCCAGCCCGGCAAGACGATCGTCTGTGGCGACAGCCACACGTCGACACACGGCGCGTTCGGCGCGCTCGCGTTCGGGATCGGCACGAGCCAGATCCGGGACGTGCTGGCGACCCAGACCATCGCGATGGAGAAACAGAAGGTCCGGAAGATCCAGGTCGACGGCGAACTCGGCGAGGGCGTCGAGGCTAAGGACATCATCCTGGAGATCATCCGCCGGCTCGGCACCGAGGGCGGCGTCGGCTACGTCTACGAGTACGCCGGTGAGGCCATCGAGAACCTCGGGATGGAAGGGCGGATGTCCATCTGTAACATGTCCATCGAAGGTGGTGCCCGTGCGGGCTACGTCAACCCCGACGAGACCACCTACGAGTGGCTCGAAGCGACGGACTACTTCCAGGAGCACCCCGAGAAGTTCGACGAACTGAAGCCCTACTGGGAGTCGATCCGGAGCGACGACGACGCCGAGTACGACGACGTGGTCCACATCGACGCCTCGGAGCTGGACCCCGTCGTGACGTGGGGGACCACCCCCGGTCAGGGCATCGGCATCCACGACCCGATTCCGGCACCCGAGGACCTGGCCGACGGCAAGCAGGACACGGCGCGACGCGCACAGGAACACATGCGCGTCGAACCCGGCGAGACCATGGAAGGCTACGACATCGACGTGGCCTTCCTGGGCTCGTGTACCAACGCCCGCCTGCCCGACCTGCGTCGGGCCGCCCGTATCGTCGAGGGTCGCGAGGTCGCAGACGACGTGCGCGCGATGGTCGTCCCCGGCAGCCAGCGCGTTCAGCAGGCCGCCAAAGAGGAGGGCCTGAAGGACATCTTCGAGGAGGCCGGCTTCGACTGGCGCAACGCCGGCTGCTCGATGTGTCTGGGCATGAACGAGGACCAGCTCGAAGGCGACGAGGCCTGTGCGTCCTCGTCGAACCGGAACTTCGTCGGCCGCCAGGGGAGCAAGGACGGTCGCACCGTCCTGATGAACCCCCGGATGGTCGCAGCCGCGGCGATCACCGGCGAGGTCTCTGACGTGCGCGAACTGGAGGAGGTGCAGACTGCATGACCGACGCCACCGAGGACATCCCCTCCGTCGACTACGTCGAGGGCAGCGGCGTCCCGATCCGCGGGAACGACATCGACACCGACCAGATCATCCCCGCGCGGTTCATGAAGGTCGTCACGTTCGACGGACTGGGCGAGTTCGCCTTCTTCGACCTGCGCTTCGACGACGACGACAACCAGAAAGACCACCCGTTCAACGAGGAGCGCTTCCAGGACGCCAACGTGCTGGTCGTCAACGACAACTTCGGCTGTGGCTCCTCTCGCGAACACGCGCCCCAGGCCCTGATGCGCTGGGGGATCGACGCCATCATCGGCGAGGGCTTCGCCGAGATCTTCGCCGGCAACTGCCTCGCGCTCGGCATCCCGACCGTGACGGCCGACCACGAGACGATCAACGATCTCCAGCAGTGGGTCGACGACAACCCCGACGGCGAGATCGAGGTCGACGTGGCGGCCGAGACGGTCACGTATGGGGGCAACGAGATCGGCGTCAGCGTCGACAGCGCCCAGCGGCAGGCCCTCGTCGAGGGTATCTGGGACACGACCGCGCTGATGAAGTCCAACGAGCAGGCCATCGCGGCGACGGCCGACTCGCTGCCCTACGTCGACCAGACCCGAGACGAGATCCACTCCGACGACTGATCGTCGGCTGTGACTCTGTGACGGAGTTCGCCGTCCCGAAGTGGACGAACTCCGTCACGAAGGACGGCTAACAGGACGAGCGGCGACAGCCGACGACGCCGGGTTTTCCAGCGTCAGACGGCGACGGAACGCGGTAACGAGCGGCTAACAAACCGAAGTCGGCGTCTGCCATCGGTCATGGCCACGCACGAACGCGGTGAGCGACCGTCACTGGTGGGGTGGATGACGACCGTGCGCGCGTTCTCGATACTCGCGTGTACCCTCGTCGAGACGGCGGCGCTCGTGATCTGGCTGGCGGTCGTTCAGACCGCGGCGCTTTCCTCGGCGACGACACTCGTCGGCTGTGGCATCCTCGCAGTCGGACTCGTCGTCGAACGCATCCTGAAGGACCTGACAGTCAACGGCGTCGCCCTCACCGTGTCGACGGGGGCGCTGGTCGGTCTCACAGTCGCCGAGACGACGGCGTGGACCCTGTGGCTGGCGGTCGCCGAAGCATCGATCGCGGTCGAGGGGTTCGTGCTCGCGGCGACGGTCCTCGCCGTCTCGCTGGCCGTGCTGTACACGGTAGAGGACAGCGCACTCCGGGGCGTGACGCCTCACTCGTCGCTACTGGACCCCGGAACCGCCAGTATCGGCCTCGTCACGGCAGTCGGGGCCACGGCCTGGCTGCTGTGTGAACTGCGACCGGCGACGGCCGCGCGGTGGCTCGGGACCGTCGGGATCGAGCGCGCCGACCTCTCTCTCGCGGGCCTCGCTGTGCTCGCGCTCGCGGTGTTCGTCACGCACAACGTCGGCGTCGCCTACGCACGCAGTTCGTAGGCCGTGGGGCGTTCGCGTCCGTCGGTCCCGCTCTGCGAGGGCGGACGAGCGGTATCGACACCCTCTTTTCGACGCCCGCGAGACGTACGCGCATGACTCACGAGATCGCAGTGATTCCCGGCGACGGGATCGGACAGGAGGTCACGCCCGCGGCCGTCGACGTACTGGAGGCGCTCGACGTCGACTTCGCATTCGTCGAGGGCGAGGCCGGCGACGCAGTGAAGGCCGAGACCGGCGAGGCACTGCCACAGGAGACCCGCGAGATCGCCGCCGACGCCGACGCGACGCTGTTCGGTGCGGCCGGCGAGACGGCCGCCGACGTGATCTTGCCGCTCCGGCAGGTCGTCGACTCCTTCGCCAACGTCCGCCCGGCCATCTCTTACCCCGGCCTGGACGCCGTACAGCCCGACACGGATCTCGTGTTCATTCGGGAGAACACGGAGGGGGTCTACAAGGGCATCGAGAGCGAGATCACCGACGGTGTCACCACCTGTACGCGCGTGATTACCGAGGACGCCTCCGAGAAGATCGCCGACTTCGGCTTCGACTACGCCCGCCAGAACGACTACGACGACGTGACCATCGCCCACAAGGCAAACGTCATGCGCGAGACCGACGGCCTGTTCCTCGACACCGCCGAGGCGGTCGGAGCGGACCGCGGTGCCGACTACGACACCGCGCTGATGGACGCGCTGGCGATGCATCTGGTCATGCACCCCGAGGACTACGGCGTCGTGATCTGTCCGAACCTCGCCGGGGACATGCTGTCGGACCTCGCGGCCGGGCTGGTCGGCGGCCTCGGTCTGCTACCGAGCGCGAACGTCGGCGAGGACAACGCGCTGTTCGAACCGGTCCACGGCTCCGCGCCGGACATCGCGGGCGAGGGGGTCGCAAACCCGGCTGCGATGATCCTCTCGGCCGCGATGCTGCTCGATCATCTGGGGTACGAAGACGAGGGCGACCGCGTTCGAACGGCCGTCGAAGCGACGCTCGAAGACGGTCCGAAGACGCCGGACCTCGGCGGCTCGGCCTCGACCGAGGCGGTCACCGAGGCCGTCGTCGACCGGCTCTAGATCACTCAGTTTCGAGCAAAAACGAACAGCAACGATAGAAAGTAGTAAGTTCGCCGGCCACGAACGGCGGTGTAATGCTGCCAGCCGAGCGCAAGCGGCGGATCGTCGAACTCGTCACGGAGCGTGACGGCTGTTCTGTCGCCCGACTCGCGACCGAACTCGACTTCTCGAAAGCGACGATCCGGCGCGACCTACAGGAGCTCGAAGACGACGGCCGGATCGAACGATCACACGGCGGTGCCGTCCCTGCGTCGTCGGTCGGACAGGAGCGCCCGTACGGCCAGCGCGAAGTCGACCGACTGGACGCCAAACAGGCCATCGCCGCCCGCGCGGTCGACCTGTTGCAGGACGCGCAGGTGGTGTCGTTCGACGCCGGGACGACGACGATGGCCGTCGCACGTGCGCTGCCCAGCGAGGCCGGCGTCGAGGCGGTGACGAACATGCCGGATCTGGCGACGACCCTGCTGGACAAAGGCATCGAGGTGACGGTGACCGGCGGGACTTTGCGCCGCCGGACTCGGGCGCTGGTCGGTCCGACCGCCCAGCGGTTCCTCGACGACCACCACGTCGACCTGCTGTTCGTCGGGACGAACAGCATCGACGCGACGGCCGGGCTGACGACCCCCAACGAGGCCGAGGCCGCTGTCAAGTCCCGGTTCGTCGAGCAGGCCAGCCGCGTCGTGCTCGTCGCTGACAGCTCGAAGTTCGACGAGCAGTCGTTCGTCACCGTCGCCGCCCTCGACGCGGTCGACACGCTGGTGACCGACCGCACGCCGGACGGTGCGCTGGCCGCCGCCCTCGACGAGGCCGACGTGACCGTCCTGGAGGCAGACGCGTGATCCTCACGGTCACCTACAACCCCGCCGTCGACCAGACGGTCACCTTCGACGAGCCACTGGCCAGCGAGACGGTCAACAGAGCGACCGACGCGCAGTTCGACGCCGGTGGCAAGGGGATCAACGTCTCGCAGTTCCTGACAGCGATGGACACCGCTACCGTCGCTACCGGGCTCCTGGGCGGCTTTACGGGAACCTTCGTCACGGAACAGCTCGAAGCGGCCGACATTCCCGCGGAGTTCGTCACCGTCGACGAGCCGACGCGGCTCAACACGACCGCGCTGGCCGGCGGAGCCGACTACAAGCTCAACCAGGCGGGCCCCACCGTCGACGCGAGCGCCGTCGACGACCTCGTCGATCGCATCGCCGACCACGAGCCGGCCCGCGTGCTCGTCGGTGGCAGTCTCCCGCCGGGACTGGAGAGCGACGCCATCGACCGCATCGCCTCGTCCGGACCGTGGCGGACGGCCGTCGACGTCGAAGGCGAGACGCTACGGACGCTGTCGGCCGACTACGCGCTGTGCAAGCCCAACCGCGAGGAGCTGGCCGCAGCCACCGAGACGACCGTCGAGACCGTCGAGGAGTGTGTGGCGGCCGCCAGCGCGCTCGGAGAGCGGGGCTTCGAGCGCGTCGTCGCGTCGCTGGGTGCCGACGGAGCCGTCCTCGTCGGTCCCGACGGGGCCGTCCACGCCGAACCGCTGGCCGTCGATGTCGTCGACACGGTCGGTGCCGGCGACGCGCTGCTGTCGGGCGTGCTGGCGTCGCTCGAACGCGGTGAGAGTGACGAACTCGCGCTGGCGACGGGAGTGGCGGTCGCGTCGCGCGTGGTGTCGCAGGCGGGGACCGGCGTTCCGGACCTCGACGGCGTCTTCGAGGATCGGTCCGCCGTCGAGACGCGACGGCTCTAGAACTTCGTCCCGTACTCGTCGACGAACGCACGGACCGCCTCGAACGTCGGTGGTTCGCCGCTGCGCACGAACGCACCGGCGACGGCGTTGCCGACGACGACGGCACCGGCCGGATCCACACCGGCGACCAGTGCCAGCGCGAGGCCGGCGTTGAAGTGGTCGCCGGCACTCGTCGTCAACTCGGGGTCGTCGACGGACGGGACGGCTACGTCCGTGGTCCCGTCGGCCCCAGCGACCAGCGACCGGTCGACGCCGTGCGAGACGAACAGGCTGGCGTCGAAGGTCTCGCGGAGCGTGCGAGCCTTCGCTTCGAGCGATTCCTCGCTGCCGTCGCCGTAGGTCTCTGCGAGGAGTTGGGTCTCGGCGCGGTTGGCCGAGACGACGACGCGCGTCTTGGCCGCGAGGCGACCGATGGCACCGGTCCCGCCGTCGAGGCGCTCGGCGTCGAGCTTCCGTACGTCGCCGGGATCGACGAGCACCGTCTCGGGCGGCTCGTCGATGTCGTCCCAGAGCCCGGCGATCCCGTCGAGTACGTCCGGCAGGTCGGGCGTCTCCGCCCAGTAGCCGGTGCCAAGCAGGGCCGCACCGTCGAGCCGGTCGCGGAGACGTTCTCGACCGAGCCGGTCCGTGAGAAACGACCAGTCCAGGTCCATCGTCGTCCCGTTCTCGATGAGCATGAGCTTGCCGTCGTCGAACTCGACGGCGTCCGTGTAGCCCGGTTGTCCCAGCGAGTGCAGCTCGCAGTCGGCGAACTCGTCGGCGAACACGTCACGCACCGGCTGGCCGTACATCCCGATCATCACCGGATCGAAGCCCCAGCCGCCGAAGGCCCGAGCGAGGTGGCTCGTGTGGCCGCCGGTCCGGGTCCCTCGCTGGAGCCACTCGAAGGAGAGGGAGCTGTCGGCCGCGACGGAGTCGTGGACGCGATCGCCAAAGCCCGCCAGCGTGTCCAGTCGGTCGTAGTCGTCGGGATCGTGGCGATCGGCGACGACCTCGCGGACGCGGTCGACGTAGCCGTCGAAGCCGAAGACGACTCGCTCGCTCGGGACTGTCTCCGGGAGCTGTGCCCGTGCAACGGCGACGGCGGCCTCGGTCTCGTCGTCGAACGAACTCATAGTGGTCCTCTCTCCTCCCGTCCCTTAGAGTACGTCGTCTGCACTCGCACCCTCGAAGACGACCCGTTCGAGTTTGTCGAGGATGTCGTACGGGTCCTCTCGTTGCCAGACGTTGCGGCCGACCGCGAGCCCGGAGACACCCGCGTCGAGACAGCCCTCGACCAGTTCGAGGAACTCGCGGTCGGAGGTCTTCGAACCGCCAGAGAGGAGGACGCCGGTGTCGCCGGCCGCGTCGACGGCGTGAGCCATGGCCCCCGGACTGCGTGGGTACTTGACCTTCACGAAGTCACCGCCGAGTTCGAGGCCGATGCGGGCGGCGTAGGCGATCGCGTCCCGACTCCGATGCTCCTTGATCGCCTGTCCGCGCGGGTACGACCACATCGCTATCGGGAGGTCGTGATCGCGTGCTCGCTCCTGAACCGGCCCGAAGTCCTCGAACAGCCGCGGTTCGTCGTTGACGCCGGGGTAGACCGTGTACCCGACGGCGTCGGCACCCAGCTCGGCGGCGTAGTCGACCGACCAGTTCTGGGCCGCGTACGGTTCGCCCATCCAGAGGTCCGAACCGCCGTTGAGCTTCGCCAGCAGATTCACCTCGTCGTCGTAGCTGGGATAGTACGTCTCGGTCAGTCCCTTGCCGACGGCCAGAGCGGTGACCGCGTCGTGGGTCGCCATCTCGAAGACCGCGTTCGGATCGAGACGCGCCTCGACGCCGTCGAACTGCTTTGGCCCGTGTTCGAGCCCGTGATCGTGCGCGAGGACGATCGTCTTGCCGTTGCGGACGAGCGGCGAGTCGTCGCTGACGTGCATGCACGCTCGTACGAAAAACGATCACAAAGCGTTTTCGAATATGATTGTTTCGTACCGTTTCCGATCGGGCCGGCCAGAGCGTCGCCACTATCGGGAGTCACGGTCACGAAACGTCGCTCCGGGCGCTACGCGGCGCGGTCGCAGACCATACTCCAGCGCCCGTTCGTCTCTAGCTTCTCCTGGAGCAGTCCCGCGTACTCAGCCGCGAGCTCCTCGGCTTCCTGGATGCGGTCGTCGCCGCCACCACCGCCGCCGAGTCCCAGCGCGTCCTTGACGCCGCCCAGGATCCCTCCGCCGGTGTCGCCGCTCGAACCGCCGCCACCACCACCACCCATCGGCCCCTGCTCGGCGATCCGATCGAGTTCGGGCATGATCGTCGAGAGGTTCGACGTGTCGGCCACGATCTCTGCCGTCTCCGGATCTTCGGCCCCGTTGATCTCGAATTCGAGTGCCGTCATCACGAGGTTCCACTGCTGGTTCGAGAACGACGAGGCCTCGACGCGGTCGTTGAACTCGGTGTCGACCTCCATTCGCTCCGCGGCGATCGCGTTCGTCCAGTCGCTACTCATACACAGGCGTTCACGAGCCGGGGGTATGAGCGTTTCCCGCTCGTATTACCTTGTTTTCCACCACCGTGGAGTCTCCGCTAACTCCGTGACACATAAGTTGTCCTTTCAGTTAGACAGTGTACATGGACACACAGGTCGGTACAGGGCAAGCAACGGGAGATAACGGTGACGCCGCCGGTATGGCAGCAGCGCGTGAGGCTCTTAACGGCATTGAAGCTGATAGCCCCGACTTCTGTCAAGTATTCTGTTCACCAGTCTACGACTACGATGCAGTGCTGTGGGGCATTCGAAGCGTCGTCGGTTCAGACACCGAAGTCATCGGCTGCTCGTCTTCGGGAGAGTTCACTGAAGCGGGCTCGAAAGCAGAGACCGTGACAGTTGGCATCGTCGCTTCGGACTCGATGGAGTTCTTTACTACGCTCTCGACGGGGTTGGGTGCCGACCACAAGCGCTGCCTGTTCGAAGCGGTACACGATCTTCCGGAACCGGATGCTCCGCAGATCGACCAGTACCCACACCGTGCGGTAATCAACCTCCATGACGGAATCGTCAGCATCGGAGACGAGATCACGAAGCTCACCGAGCAGTATCTCGACGACGACCAGATTCCGATTGTCGGCGGCTCTGCTGGTGACGACCTTCGGCTAGAGGAGACACACGTATTCTGTAATGGACAGGTCGAATCAGACGCCGTCGCGCTCGCGCTACTGGCCTCTGAAGATCCATTCGCGGTAACGGTCAACCACGGCCACGAACCGATTTCGGAGCCGATGGCTGTCACGCGGGCCGAAGGAAGCACAGTCTACGAGCTCGACGGACGGCCCGCTTTCGAGGCCTGGCGAGATGCAATTCAGACAGATGCGAGAGAGTCGTACGGAATCGACGTCGACGACTTGGATGCCGGTTCTGAGGAGTTTCTAATGTTACTCGGCCGCTACGAGCTGGGTATCGAGTCGGAACCCGACGCCGACGCACAGAGTATCGCGTCTCGGATTAGAGATTTCGTCGCGTCTGCGTTCATTTCGACGGAAGGGTACAACATCCGGTGGCCGGGACGGACCGCAAATACTGATGGCTCTCTCGGATTTACCGTAGACATTGCCGAAGGAACTGAGTTACGTGTCACACACAGCAGCAAACCCGATCAGGTGTCGGCCGTCGAAACAGCCGCATCGAATGCCGCCGACGAACTCGGCGGCAATGCCGTTGCTGGCGGGTTCGTCTACGACTGTGCGTGTCGGGCGATGATTCTGGGAGATGACTTCGACGACGCAGTCGACGCGATCAGCCGTTCGATCGATGCACCGTTCGCTGGCTTCGAAACATACGGCGAAGTCTGCTCGGCGGACGAGGACTATACGGGCTATCACAACACCTCTGCAGTTGTGTTCTTGTTCCCGGAGTAACCGCCGGCAAAAGTCGTCTCCTCGCGGCTCAGACCACGTCGTCGTGCAGCGTGATCTCGGCGTGGAGTTCGTCCTGGAGTGCCGAGTGAACGTGACAGATCTCCTCGCCGAGTTCGACGATCTCCTCGACGTCGTCGCCGAGGTCGGCCTCGACCTTGATCTCGAACGCCACCGCGTCGAGGTCGTCGTCGTCGTCGAGATCAGCTGCAACCTCGGCCTCGACAGCGCCCAGATCGTCGTAGCCGGTCTGGTCTGCGGCGACGCGCAGCGCCGGGATGTAACACGAGACGTAGTCCGCCGCCAGCACCTGGTTCGGAGACGGACCGTCCTCGCTCAGCGCGTCGACGACCAGTTCCCACTCGTCGTCGATGACGTTCGTGACCGTATACCCTTCCTCACACGTACTGCTGACTTCGATGTCTGCCATAGCACTCGTGAGGTCGAACGGCTCCGCCGTAAACGTTGTCGATCCGTAATACTGAGGGTCGACAGGCGGGGTGGAGAGGGCCTCGCGGTTTCACCGCTCGGCTTTCGGAGACCCTCGCTTCGCTCGGCGCGCCCTTCGCTGCTCGCGTGTCGCTACGCTCCCGCTCGCAAAAACGAGACCCCTCGCTTCGCTCGGCATGCCCTTCGCTGCTCGCGTGTCGCTACGCTCCCGCTCGCAAAAACGAGACCCCTCGCTTCGCTCGGCGCGCCCTTCGCTGCTCGCGTGTCGCTACGCTCCCGCTCGCAAAAACGAGACCCCTCGCTTCGCTCGGCATGCCCTTCGCTGCTCGCGTGTCGCTACGCTCCCGCTCGCAAAAACGAGACCCCTCGCTTCGCTCGGCATGCCCTTCGCTGCTCGCGTGTCGCTACGCTCCCGCTCGCAAAAACGAGACCCCTCGCTTCGCTCGGCGTCTCGCTTAGTCCGCGCTCGCCGTCTGTCCACCGACCACGTCGATCTCGCCCTCGTCGAGCTCCTGTTCGATCTCGCGGGCCGCCTGGACCATGTTCTCCATCTTGCCGTAGGCGACCTCGCGGGGCAGGAGCTTGATCCCGCAGTCCGGGGAGACCGTCAGCTGCTCGGGCGGAACGACTTCCAGCCCTTTCTTGATGTTGTCTTTGATCTCCTCTACGGACTCGACCTCGGCGACGTGGGCGTCGACGACGCCCATCGCGAAGTCCTTCGTGAACTCGTCGTTCTTGAACACGTCGAGTTGCTCGTAGTCGCCGTTGGCGAGTTCGAGGTCGTACTCGTGGACCGGGTACTCCAGCATCTCGGGGTAGATCCGAGAGTAGTCGCCGTAACAGACGTGCAGGCCGAGGCGCACGTCCTCTGGGAGCCCGTCGGCGATGCGTTCGAGACACTCGCCGACGATCGCGTGGTCGTCCTCGTACTGGGCGAGAGCCGGCTCGTCGATCTGGACGTACTTACAGCCGGCGTCGACGAGGCGCTCGATCTCCTCGTTGACGAGGTCCGCCAGGGCGTAGGCGGCGTCCTCGGTCGTCTCGTAGGCCTCGTTGAAGGCCCAGCGGGCGAGCGTGTAGGGACCGGTGATCGGCACCTTGACCGGGCGGTCGGAGACCGACGACGTGAACTTGTACTCGTCGACGAGCCACTCCTCGCCGTACTCGACCTCGTCGGCGATCGAGGGCTTGTCGAAGTAGTTGTGGCCCCACACCTTCACGCGGCCGTTGAACTCGTAGCCGTCGATCAGCTCGGCGAAGTACTCGACCATCTCGTTGCGGCGCATCTCGCCGTCGACGACGGTGTCGAGCCCGGACCGCTCGTGTTCCTGCGTGATGAGTCGGGCGGCGTCGTCCTTCGCCTCTTCCCAGTTGTGCTCGTCGAAGTCGGCGTCGGGGTCTTCGAACAGCTCGCGGGCGCGGTCGTGCCACTTGGGCTTGGGGTAGGAGCCGACGACGCTGGTCAGCAGGAAGTGCTCGTTGTCGTGGTCCTCGGGTCGGAACTGCTCTCGGGGACCCGTCATGCTTCCACCTCCTCGATCGCGGCGGCGTCAGCCAGCGCCTCGATCTTGGCCTCGAACTTGTTCTGCGGGAGGTAGAACAGCTCGGTGTTGGCCGTCGCGTAGACGGTGTCGTAGTCGCCGTCGGTCTGCTCGACGAACCACTCGACGCGCTCGCGGATCGTTTCGGGAGTCTCGACGAACGTGTTCTGGCCGTCGACCAGGCCGAGTGCCACGTCGTCTTTGGTGCCGTACTCCTGGACGTTGTAGACGTTCTGCTCGTGGTCGGCGATCAGGTCGAAGCCGATGGCGTCCACGTCGGCGTCCATGAGGTGGGCGTACACCTTCTCGTCGAGACTGCCCCAGTAGGTGTGAGCGACCACGTCGGCGTCGACGGCCGAAGCGACGGTGTCGATTGCCTCGCTGGCGCGCTCGTCGGCCCCCTCACCGGGCGCGTTCTCGACGAGAGACGGCTCCAGCAGGAACAGCGTCTCGACGTCCGGGAACTGGTCGGCCTCGGCGGCGAGAAAGTCCGCGACGGCGTCGAGGAACGCCGCCTCGTCGCCGTAGTGCTCGTCGGTCGCGAGGTCCGCGAGCGAGTACGGACCCGGCAGGACCGCCTGGAGCCCCGAATCGACGTGTGCTGCCGCGGCGTCGAGTTCGCCGGCCACGTCGCCGGAGGCTTCGAGGTCGCCGGTGACGACCGGCTCTCTGTAGAAGTTGTTGTTGTCGTAGTAGCGGACGATCCCGCGGGTCTCGACGCTGTCGGCGACCGCCAGCGGGTGAGCGATCATGTCGTCCCAGCGCAGCTGGCCCTCGGAGACGCGGTCGAGGCCGGCGTCGGTCTGGACGCTGACGACCTCTTTGCGAGCGCGGTCGTAGGCGTCGACGATCTCCGGTCCCTCGTCACCGCTGACGAGGTCGGACTTCTGGTGGCCTTTCAGTCGAGACAGTTCGTCTTTCGCCCAGTCCGGAAGCGGGAACAGACCGGCTGTCGTGGCGACTACCTGTGTCATTACGGCTAGGTTGGAAATGACGGGCTTTAATATTTCCTATATCAGAAAATGTCCGGTAGTTATTCGACGGAGTTCCGATCACCGGGCGTCACAGCCCTGTGGTGGTACGTGCTACCGCACCTATATTTGTGTGACGTTCGAAGACGCAGTATGGCACACAGCCCCGAAAACGTCGTCGAGTTCGTCTGTTCGAACTGCCAGGTGACACACGCCGGCACGCCGGTTCACCGCTCGGCCGGCGATCACCAGTTCGAACCACCCGAGGCCTGTGGAGCCTGCGGAGCGACGGCGTTCGTCCCGACCAGCGAGTGGATTCACCACCACGAGTGACGCCGCCAGTCGTCTCACGCGAGAGTCGACTCGGCGTCTGCCCGTCCCTCGGGGCGGCCCCGTCTCACAGCACACAGCCGATCACGGGAGCGGGCTCTCGTCTCGCGACTCGAACCGGATCACGACCAGTCGCTCGTAGGGGTGTGCCTCGTCGGCGACGATCTCGCCCGCGAGCCCCCGCTCGTGGGCGTAGCGTTGCACGTCGCCGATCCCGGTGAGGCTGCTGATCAGCAGGAAGACACGTCCGCCGGGGGCCAGCACGCGCTCGACCGCTTCGAGGAAGGGGTCGACGAGCCTGCGGCCGTCTTCCCCGCCCGAGAGCGCGTGTTCCATCCAGTCGTCCCACTCCTTGTCTGGCTCGGTCGGGAGGTACGGTGGATTGAACGTGACGAGATCGAAGGCGTCCTCGCGGAACGGAGCGAGCAGGTCGGCACGGACGGCCGGGACACCGCGAGCCGCTGCCTCGCGACAGGCGTCCGGGTTCAGATCGGACGCGACTACGTCGACGCCCGCCTCGGCCAGCGTCTCGGCGACGTAGCCCGAGCCCGTTCCCACGTCGAGCCCGCGGTCGCCGGGCGTGGCGTGTGACCTGGCCGTCCGCGCCAGCAGATCGGAGTCCGCTGCCGGCTGGTACACCGTCTCCGTGTCGCGCTGTGTGGCAAGCGAGGGTCGTCCGTCGTCGTCGTCCGTCGGCGGCTGGCCGGGCATCGCTAGTACTCTCCGGGTCGGCCGGTCTCGTACGCGAGTGTCGCCAGCGCCGCGAACGTCGCGGGCGATAGCTCTCCCGCGCGCTTGCCCATCAGCGACTCGTCTGCGGCGTCGACGACGGCGTCGGGATCCCCGAGGTCGGTGATGTGGGCCGTGTTCCGGACGGCGTTTCGCATCGTCTTGCGACGCTGTGTGAACACGCCCTTGAGGAAGTCCATGAAGAAGTCGTCGTCCGGGACGCTGTAGTCGGGTTCGCGCGGCCGGAGCCGGACGATGGCACTGTCGACGCGGGGCTGTGGGTCGAACGCCGTCGGCGGCACCGTCTCGACGATCTCGACGTCGGCGTAGTGGCCTGCCGTCACCGAGAGCCGCCCGTAGTCGTCGCTTCCGGGATCGGCCGCCATCCGTTCGGCGAACTCCTGCTGGAACATCAGGACGAGCGGCTTTCCACGCGGAAGCAGCCGGAACGCGATCTCGCTGGAGGCCCCGTATGGGAGATTCGAGACGCTCGCGGAGAACTCGGGCAGGTCCACGTCGAGGGCGTCGCCCTCGACGATCGTCAGGCGATCGGCGTCGATGGCGTCGGCGAACTCCTCGCGGAGGTGGGCCGCGAAGTCGGGATCGCGCTCGATCGCAGTTACCCGGTCCGCGACCGCGAGCAGTCGATCCGTCAGCGCGCCGGGACCGGCACCGACTTCCAGTACGTGGGATCGGTCCATCTGGTCGGCGTACCCCGGAATCCGGTCCAGAACTCGATCGTCGATCAAGAAGTGCTGGTCCTGTCGGGTGTCCGCTCGCTTGCCCGCACGGGCGACGAGCGCGTCAGGATCGCGAGCGCCGTCGGCCCCCTCGGAGGGCGGTCCGTCGGTAGTCATCGCTCCCGGATAGCGGGCAGGCCCGTAAAACGCTGTCACTTCCGGGCCGACTACGACTGGTCTTCGCGGCGCACGAACCTGCTGTACTTCAGGTCGTCTTCCGATAGCTCTTCGAGGATCCGTTCGACCAGGACTTCCTTGGGGTTGTGGAGGCCACTGACTCGTTCTTCGAGCTCCTCGAAGCTCTCGAAGGGCTTGCGCTTTCGCTCGTCCAGAATGGAGTTGCGCAGCTTCTTGCCGATTCCGGGCAGCAGGTTCAGCTGGTGGAGCCGGAGCGTGATCGGCTGGGCCTCGTTGTAGAAGTCGACGAACCGACCTGCCTCTGCCTCGACGAGGTCCTCGACGGCGTAGTCGAGTTCGGACTGCGCACCGCTCGGGAGGTCGTCGTACTCGACGACGCTGACCCGGTCGAAGTCGGTGCTGTGAACGTCGATGCGGTCACCGAAGGTCACGTCCGTCTCCTCTCCGACCACGATCTCGTAGAGCCGGAAGTCTTCGGTCCCCATCGCGTACGCGAGCGGCTGCTTTTGATACTGTGGCCGGTCGTCCTCGGACTTGCCGTGTGGCAGGAAGTCCAAGACGACGGCCGGTTCGCCGTCGTCACCGCTCTCGGTATCGCTCATGGCAGTCGATAGGTCTAGCGCCCACTTAATGGCGTGGGTCGGGGAGGCCGGTGACAATCGCCACGCGGGCGACCGATCTACGCGTACTGTTTGACGACGTTGAGAATCTCGTCGAGTTCGTCGCCCGACAGCGAGTACCGCTCCTGTGCGAACACGGAGCGCAGCTCGTCGCGATCCAGCGGTCGGAGGTTCGCGATCTTGTAAGCGGTCGCCTCGTCGACCTTCTCCAGGTCCCGGAGCTGGTCGACGAACTCCTCGGCCTCGTCGGGATCGAGCATCGCGAATCGGTTGACGTGCTCGATCGCACGAGCGAGTTCGTAGCGCATCTCCCGGTCCTCGTCCATCGAGCGCTCGGCTTCGATGTCTTCGAGGATCTCCTTCGTTTCGGCGATCGTGAGGTACTCCTCGTCGACCTTCTCTTTGAAGATCGTCATACCTTACTCCTGTCGGCGGAGGTGTGCGGGCGTGACGATGATCGTCTTGTCCTTGCCGTTGTCGTTGATCTCGACCTTGTAGGCTTCGCCCTGCTGTCCGAGGACGACGCCGGTCGAACCGTCGAAGCGCGGGTGGAAGCGACCGTCGTTGACCGACGGGTCGATCTTGAGGTGGACCGTGTCGCCCTCCTCGTACTGCTCGACGGCGCGCTGGGGCGGCGAGGTGCCGCGCTCGCGAGGCTTGTTCTTCAGCTTGTTCCGCGTTCCTTTGAGGGGTCCATCCGAACTGGGCATTCGTGCGGAGGGGTAATCCGGTCGTCCTAATAAAACGTGCGTTCCCGTCGCGCCAGCGCCACCGGACTCTCGGCAGGGCGGATCGCACCTCGACCAGCGCGAGCGTCGCGACTCGGTGCGTCGAACGGCGGGGAAGAAAGCGCTCGGTCTATATTCGGCCGACGTTCTCGACGGAGACCGACTCCACGTCGTCGACGTTGCTGAAGGCCTCCTCGACGGCTTCCGTGCCACCGCTGTCGTCGGGGACGATCACCGTCGGGAACAGGGCGACGAGCCCGAAGGCCACGTCGTCGCGCTCGACGCCGTTGATCTTCGCGCCCTCGGGGAGCGAGCCTTCCAGACGCTCCTGGAGCGCGTCCAGGTCGACGTCGGGGCTGTTCGGCATGACCTTGATCTTGGCGGCGACTTTCCCCATCGTTAGGGCCCCCGGAAGCCACAGTCGGGACACTCGTAGAGGTTGCTCTGCTTGCGGCAGGTCCCACAGCGGTAGATCTGCTGACCGCAGTCCGGGCACTTGAACGCGGCGGCGTTCGTGCCGGCGATGTTGATGCCACACGAGACGCACTTCTGCGTGCGTTTTTGCTGAGTTTCGCTCTCGCTCATACACTCTCGTATCCGGCCACGACTTTTAACGATTGTCAAACGCACCGGAGTAGGGAGTGGGTCTCCGAACGGCCGCAGTAGTCCGCTGGACTAGCTCCCCGGCAGGATGTCACCCAGCGCGGCACCGATGGCCATCGGGAAGAAGGCCACGACGCAGACACAGAAGTCCAGCCACGGGTCCGCCCAGTCGACGACGCCCCAGACACTCAACAGCGCGACGGCCGTCGCGAACGACGAGCCGAGGACGCCCACAAGTCGCCGAGGGACGAGACCGAAGAACGCGTAGGCCACCCGCACGTCCTGAATGTCGGCCACGTAGAGGATCCCGACGACGACCGCGACCGTCGCGATCAGCGTCAGGATCAGGAACAGGGGGCGAGCGGCGATGAACTGCCCGGAGTCGACCGTCCCGCCCTCGACGGCCATCGGGATGCCAAAGAGCAGCGCGCCCAGAACCGACTCTGCGAGGTCCGCACGGTCGAACCCCCAGACGACCCGGCCGAACACCGGCCCGTCGTCGTCGACCTCGCTCGCCGTCTGCATCGCCTCGCGGACGCGGGCTCGTTCCTCCGGTGAGTCGACGAGGCTCTCCAGCTCCGAGAGGTCGTCGAACAGGTCGCTCATGTCGGCGTCGTCCTGCTCGACCGGCGAGTCCCCTCGCCGCCGCTCGGACCGGCTCATCGCTCACTCGCCTCAGCTGATCGGGTTTCGACCGTCGGATTCGGACTCGCCGGCCCGACCCGTTCACCGTTCTCCCACTCGTAGAAACCGGTACCGGTCTGGCGACCGAGATCGCCCGCCTCGACCTTCTCGAAGAGGAGGTCCGGCGGATCGAACCGCCCACCGAGCTCTAGGGCCAGGGTTTCAAGCGCCGACAGCACGGTGTCGAGCCCCAACCGGTCGGCCAGTCCGAGCGGACCGATCGGGTGGTCGCGACCCAGTTCGAGCGCGCGGTCGATGGCCGTGACGCTGGCGACCCCCTCTTCGACCATCCTGACGGCCTCCACGATGGCCGCCAGGTCGAGTCGCGTCGTCGCGAATCCCGGCGTGTCCCGGACCACGATGGGCATGGTGTCGAGCGACTCGACGAACGACACCGCGCGGTCCCGCGTGTCTGCCGTCGTCTGCTCGGCGACGACGAGTTCGACCAGCCGGCTCTCTGCCGGATCGACCACGTGGATGCCGAGCGCGCGGCCGGGCCGGCGGAGACCCGCCGCGACGGCCGTGATTCGGTCGGACGTGTCTCCGACGACGAGCAGCGTCTCCACCGCGACCAGTGCCTCGACCTCGGCCAGCAGGTCCCGCCGAGCGTCGATCTCGCGTCCGGTGAGGTCGAAGACAACGTCGGCACCGCCGACGGCCGCTTCCAGTCCGGTCGTGCCGTCGATCGCGTCCTCGCGGCCAGCGCGTCGCTGGACCGCGTCGACGCTGTCCATCACGGCGTTGGCGTCGTCCCCGTAGAGACGAACGGCGGCGTCGGACCGAAGGCACCACGCGGCGAGCGCGTGACCGGTGGTCGAGGTCCCGAGTACGGCAACGTCCATGGATGTTATCGGGTCGTCGTATCGGATAAGCCTTTACTGGAACTCACTTCTCGTTGGGATACCGCCGTGGGAATCGCCCGATCGATGGATTCACACGAGAGGGGTGCTGAAACGAGATCCGTGCAAAGAAGCGCTGAGCTGTCACATTCCGTCGAGTAAGCTCGTGTTACTATCGGCACTGGTCGCCACCAGCCAAACGTTTATATGTCTGAATTGTTTCTCCATAAAAGGACACATGGAGCGCCCCACCCGCCAGCGCGAGCACGACGGGACGCAGGAGCAGGAGACGGAAGAATCCGAGCAGACCTGTCCTGAGTGTGACTCGACGGCAATATCGACGGACGGGAGCGGCGAACTCATCTGCGAAGACTGCGGACTCGTCATCGAAGATGAGAACATCGACCGCGGCCCGGAATGGCGCGCGTTCAACCATTCTGAACGGCAGAGCAAGTCCCGCGTCGGGGCACCGACGACCCAGACGATGCACGACAAGGGGCTGACGACGACGATCGACTGGAAGGACAAGGACGCGTACGGCCGGTCCATCTCGTCGAAGAAGCGGTCCCAGATGCACCGACTGCGAAAGTGGCAGGAGCGAATCCGGACGAAGGACGCGGGGGAGCGAAACCTCCAGTTTGCCCTCTCGGAGATCGATCGGATGGCGTCGGCACTGGGCGTTCCTCGTTCGGTGCGAGAAGTCGCGTCGGTGATCTACCGGCGCGCGCTGGACGAGGACCTCATCCGCGGCCGTTCCATCGAGGGCGTCGCGACCTCCTGTCTGTACGCCGCCTGCCGACAGGAAGGCATCCCACGGAGCCTCGAAGAGGTCTCGGACGTCTCTCGGGTCGAGCAAAAGGAGATCGGGCGCACGTATCGCTACGTCGCCCAGGAGCTCAAGCTCAAGATGGAGCCGGTCGACCCCAAACAGTACGTGCCGCGCTTCGCCAGCGAACTCGAACTGAGCGAGGAGGTCCAGTCGAAGGCCAACGAGATCATCGACGTGACCGCCGAGCAGGGCCTGCTGTCGGGCAAGTCCCCCACGGGCTACGCCGCGGCGGCGATCTACGCCGCGTCGCTGCTGTGCAACGAGAAGAAGACCCAGCGAGAGGTCGCCGACGTCGCCCAGGTGACCGAAGTGACGATCCGGAACCGCTACCAGGAACAGATCGAAGCGATGGGCATCCACTGATTCCGATCGTTTAGCCGTACGACGGTTTTTCCTCGACTCCTTCGGTGATCGCCGGTCACGAATAGACGATCGCAAGCAGTGTGAGTGACTGCCCCACACTCAGGACGCGTTTTCACGATGCGTCTTCACGGCATCGCCAGAGATGTACAGCCGGTAGAGTCAGTCAGACGGCTGTGCGTCGTGGTCTGGAGCCATCACCGCGTCCTCGTCTTCGAACACCTGCGTCCCGAGTTCTTCGACGATCGCCTCGCCACTGAGCGCAAGCAGGCCGAAGCCGACCTTCGTCACCACGTCGAGGTAGGCGACGACCAGCGCCGTCGTTTCGAGGTCCATCAGCCCGAGTCCGGACTGTCCGAGGATCCAGATGATCGGATAGATGCCCCAGAGCACGACGACGAAGTTGCGCAGCGTCTCGTAGACACCGAATCCGACCTCCGAGAGCGTGTCGACGGCCGCGTCTGTGATCGCGCCGTACAGCAGGTAGCCGACGCCGACGAAGGCGAGCCCGCCCAGCGCGAACAGTCCCCAGGAGAGCAGCCCTCCGATCACCGCGCCCGCGAATCCGAAGACGATCGTCAGGACCTGCAAGCCGACGAGTTTCCCGATCGTCTCGCGGTCGGCACCCGCGAACAGCCCGAGGAACAGGACGTTCAGGGGTGTCGTCAGCAGCCAGTCGACGTAGCGGGGAATCCAGACGGTGTGGGTTCCCGTGTCGAAGCCGCCGATGCCGAGTGCCATGATCGCGTAGGCGAAGATCGCGATGCCGGGAATCGAGACCAGCACCGCGTACCGGGTGCGTCTCTCGGCCGGGACGAGCCTGAAGCCGTAGGCGAGAATTGCCGTCCCAGCGAGCATACCGATCGTACCGAGTGTGAACCAGAGTTCTATCATCGTTAGTCGTCGTCAGTGGCCGCAGTCGTCTGCTGGCCGGGACTCTCGGCAGACTGCACCGAGAACCGGTCGAGCGCCTGTTCGAGTTCGTCTGCACGCTGTCTGAGTTCCGTCGCGGAGTCAGACACCTCGCCGATGGAGTGTGCCTGGTCCTCGGCCGCACCGGCGACCGTGTCCGCCTCCGTCGCGGTCTCCTGGCTGATCTCGGTCAGCTTGTCGATCATCTCCAGCAGCTCCGTCGCCGTCTCTGCCTGCTCTTCGGTCGCCCGGTCGATCTCCTGGATACCGGCGTCGACCTCCTCCGTGTACTCGACAATGGTCTCCAGGGCGTTGACGGCCTCTTCGACGGTCTCGACGCCGTCGGTGATCCGCTGGCTGGTCGACTCCATCGTCTCGACGGTGTCGCCGGCCTGTGACTGGATGCGCTCGATGCGCTCCTCGATGTCCCCCGCGGCCTCTTTGGTCTCTTCGGCGAGGCCCTTGATCTCGTCTGCGACGACGGCGAAGCCCGCGCCCTCCGCGTCGGCGTGGGCCGCCTCGATCGAGGCGTTGAGCGCGAGCATGTTGGTCTGCTCGACGATCTGGGTGATCACCGAGACGATCTCGCCGATCTCGTCGAGATCCTCGTCGAGCGCGTTGATCTCGGCGACGGTCTCCTCGGTCTCGGCCTCGATGCTGTTCATCTCCTCGATGGCCTCCTGGGCCGCACTACGGCCGTCTTCGCCGACCTCGGCGGCCGACTGGGACGTGTCGGCCACCTGCTGGGCCGACGCCGCCATCTCCTCGGAGGCCGCAGAGAGGTTCTCCATCTCCGAGGCCGCGTTCTGGAGTCGTTCGCTCTGTTCGTTCGTCCCGTCGAAGATCTCCTGGATCGACTCGCTGACCTGCTGGCTGGCCCGGTCGACCCGCTGGGCGTTCGTCCCCACGTCGTCGCTCGCCTGCAACACGTTGCTCGCGAAGGACTTCATCTCGGCGATGGTCGTAGAGAGATCCGCCAGCATGGCGTTGATCTCCTCGCCGACCTCGCTCATCGCGTCGTTCATGCTCTCGGTGTCGACGCGGACGGTGAGGTCGCCGTCGGCCGCAGAGGACAGTGCGTCACTGTACTCGGTGGCCTTCAGTTCGAGGTGGCCCGTCAGTGCCTCCATCTCTGCCTGCTCTTCCTCGGCGTCCTCACGAGCCTGTTGGGCGTCGCTCTTGGCTTGCTCGGCCTCGCGTCGTGCCTCCTCGGCGTCTGAGATCGTCTCTCGGAGGTTCGTCCGCATGTCGTCGAGCGACTGGTACAGCGAGCCGATCTCGTCGGTCCGGGCGGTGGTCAGGTCCACGTCGAGGTCGCCGGCACCCATCTCCTCGGCCCTGTTGGAGAGTCGGCGAAGGGAGACGATCGTGCCGCTCCCGATCGTGACGCCGACGAGCCCGAGGTTGATCACCGCGAACAACACGATCCCGATCAGGTCGGAGTTGATCTGGGAGCTCAGCGCGTAGGCCTCGCTCCGGTCGGAGTGGACCATCACCGTCCAGTCGGCCGTTTCGAGCGTCGTCATGCCCATCAGCGTGTCGCCCATCGCCACGAACCCGGATTCACCCGACGCCGGCATCGTCATGCTGCCGTCGTGTGCCGTGTTGATCTTGCTACTGTTGGGGTGGGCGATGTACTGACCGTCGTCGTTGACCACGGCGGTGTATGACCCGTCACGCTGGTCGGAGAACGCCTCCGTCCGCTCCTTCAGATCGGTCATGAAGACGATCGCGTGATCGCTGTCGCCCTCGACCGGCGAGAGAACGGCGATGATCGGGTGGTCGACGATCGAGACCTGGAATGGATCGGTCACGTGCGTGTCGTCCGGCCCCTCGAAGCTCGGGGGGTCGGTCGCGAACGGCGCTCCCTGCTCGCTGGCGTCGACGCCGACGAAGTCCTCGTTCGAACTGGCCTCGATCTCCATCGTCGTCGTGTCGACGTAGTGGACTGCGACGACGTCGGCCGGGAGCCTGTCGTTGTCCTGTAAGGTGTTCAACTGCGCCTGTATCTCGCTGGTCGACCCGGACTCGAAGACCGGCAGCGCAGAGGTCATCCGGACGCTCTGTCGAGCCGACTCGAGCCACGCGTCGATCTGGTCGGCCTGAGTCGCCGAGGTCGCGCGCAGATCGGACGCTACGTCGGACTCCAGCTCGTCTGAAGCCTGGACGCTCACCACAGCGCCGACGGCGATGACGACGATCACCGCCAGCGCCAGCGCGAGTCCGAGTCGCAGGGCGTAACTGTCCCCGATAAACTCAGGAAGGAGAGATGATGTCTCAGAACTCATCGTGTCGATGCTGGGCGTTCACGGATTAATAGATTCGCGCGCAGTTTTCAGCGGTGATAAGCGGATTCTGAAACGCGGGGGTCTCCCGGGACGGTGTCCCCGTCGAGGGCCGATCTGTCGTCGCCAGAACCCATAGAACTGTGGGTATCGCCCACCGATTCGTGACGTGTCGGCCGTGCCGGACACGCCACCGAGTCGTCGGACACGTCGCCTCGCCGTTCGTCCCGCCGTCACTTCGTCTTATACTGGCTGTAACTGTTTCAAGTGCTCTGTTGAATCCGCAGACGGCACTGGGATTGAGGCTGAAGATACAGTTATCAGACTCCATTGGTGGCGAATTCTTACGACCGACCTTCGATTGATGGGTCAGCTTTGGAGAGCGAAAGCAGATTCTGACTCGCTATCTGTTGCCGACTCCATCTGACACACTGGACGCTATAGTAGCCATTGAAAATCAATGCACACCCGATCGCACGACGGCAGTGCGATCGGTGTGTAAATCGTTTCAATTGTTACTATAGCCCGTCGACTTGGCCGCCATCACCGGATTCAACAGAGTAGAGTCAGGCTTATCCGAGATCCAGATTGCGGTGTGATTATTACAGCATTCCCAGAATTATTCGTATGAAATCCGTTGAACTATCTGTGAAATTCGACGAGAACCCAGTTAGTCAGGCGATGGTCACTGGGAGAATTCAGGTTGTCGCAGACGGACAGACCTTAACTCGTCTTATTGACGAGAACGGCGAACTCGTTACCGACAGGACGGCCCCATGCGGATACGTCGGAACACGTATTTTATTTGATTTGCTCAATCTAACGAAAGCGGTGAGTTTACTGAAACGCGGCAATGTAGGTCTTTACGAGCAGTATCGATCCGAATTTACTGGAGAACGGTTTGACTTGTTATTTGAACGGCTGTCGGATAACGCTGTCCGGATCTGTTATCAAGATCGAACGACCAAGTCCAAATCGGTTGAGCATCCAGCACCACCTGCTGAAGTGGCATTGGGTGCTTCTGTAGAACTTGATGAGCTCTGCGATCAGGTGATCTCATGTGATGAACGACTTCTCAAGTTTGCAAGAGAGGCTGATTTGGATGTTGAAGAGCCGCCGCTTGCCGCCATCTCAGAGATTGTGAGTGAGTTGGAGAGATTGCGGGAGGATTACGAGGGCTTCCCACAGTGATTCAGTTCTCCATCTAAGCTTTTACTGAACAGCATCGCGTTAAGTTTGGCGTGCTCTGTTGAATCCGCAGACGGCACTGGGATTGAGGCTGAAGACACAGTTATCAGACTCCATTGGTGACGAATTCTTACAACCGACCTTCGATTGATGGGTCAGCTTTGGAGAGCGAAAGCAGATTCTGACTCGCTATTTGTTGCCGAGTCCATCTGACACACTGGACGCTATAGTAGCCATTGAAAATCAATGCACACCCGATCGCACGACAGCAGTGCGATCGGTGTGTAAATCGTTTCAATTGTTACTATAGCCCGTCGACTTGGCCGCCATCACCGGATTCAACAGAGTAGTTTCAAGAGATTCGCGATACGGGATCGCGAAATTCTTCACAGACGTACAGCCGGTAGTATCAGAAACGAAAGGCTCCGCTGTGGGCAACTCGGACTGGGTTTTATCCGCTGTCGGCCCGAGCTACCCCGTATGTCAGTCGAATTTGACTTCGACGGCAGCGTCGTACTGGTGACCGGCGTCGGCGGTGCTCTCGGTGGTGCCGTCGCTCGTGCGTTCGACGACGCCGGTGCGACGGTCTGTGGAGCCGACATCGTCGCCCCGGAGAGCGAGGACTTCCTGCTCGACGAGACGGAAGCCATCGACTACTACCAGGGCGATTTCACCGACGAGGACGACGTGGCCGACATCGTGGCCGGTGTGGTCGAAGAGCACGGCCGCCTCGACGCCCTCTGTAACATCGCCGGGACGTGGCGCGGCGGCGATCCGATCCACGAGACCGACGCCGACACGTTCGACTTCCTGTTCGACGTAAATCTCAAGACGATGTTTCTGGCGTCGAAACACGCGCTTCCGCACCTCCGAGAGAGTGAGGGTGCCGTCGTCTCGGTCTCGGCGCGCTCCTCGCTTGAGGGTGGCGAGGGCGACGGAATCTACCGCGCGACCAAGGCCGGCGTGCGACTTCTGACCGAGACGATTGCCGCCGAAAACGAGGGGGTCGTCCGGGCCAACGCGGTCATGCCGAGCGTCATCGACACGCCGATGAACCGCGAGATGATGCCCGACGCCGACTTCGAGACGTGGGTCGACCCGGACGATATCGCGACGATGATGCTGTTCCTGTGCTCGGAGGGAGCCCCCGTCACCAGCGGCGCTGCGGTCCCGGTGTACGGCGAAGCCTGACGCGCTGGTAGCCCCGGCCTGCCGAACACAGCGGGCCGGTCACCCGATCCTCAGATAGCCTCGACGGCGTCGAGCACGTCGTCGTACTCCGGCTCGACGCCGGGATCGTCGCTCACCCAGGCGTACTGGACGACGCCGTCGCCGTCGATGACGAACACGGAGCGTTTGGCGACGCCGTCGACACCCAGTTCGTCGAAGTCCATCGAGAGGCCCCACTCGTCGACGACCTCGCGGTTCGAGTCGCTGAGCAGGTCGAACTCCAGACCGAGCTTGTCGCGGAACTCGTTCTGTGAGAACGGCGTGTCGATGCTGACGCCGTACACGCTCGCGCCGGCCTCGCTGAAGTCGTCGAGGCGATCCTGGAACGTGTTCATCTCGTGGGTACAGACGCCGGTGAACGCACCCGGGAAGAAAGCGAGGACGATCGGTGCCTCGTCGAGGCGGTCTGTGAGCGTGAACGACTCGATGTCACCGTTCGCCAGTGGTGCCGTAAACGACGGCGCTTCGTCACCAGTAGAGAGCATCACTCACCCGTAGCGGGTACCAGATCAAGTCGCTTGCGTTCCAGAACCTCCCGAGCGATACGGTTCGTCGATCAGGGTGAGCAAAAAGCCTATATTAGACCTCACGCTAAGTCCTGCTACAATGGTAGCAACCCTACTGCAGATCGGTTTACCGGGGACCCAGGAGATGATGATCATTCTCCTGATCGCGGTCCTGCTGTTCGGTGCAAACAAGATCCCGAAGCTCGCTCGCTCGACGGGTGAGGCGATGGGCGAGTTCCAGAAAGGCCGCGAGGAAGTCGAGCAGGAACTCGAAGAGATCCGCGAGGGCCCAGGCGAGAGTCAGGGCGCGACCGAGGAGCCCGACTCCGAGTTCGTCGAGACGACCGCCGACGACACCGCTTCGGAGACCGCCTCCGAAACAGCCACCGAGTAACGCCCGCGACGGTCCCGACAGGTTCCCAATCCCTTCTCCATCCATCCACCGGTTAGCTCCTGGGTCCCACGGCGGAACAGCAGCGTTTTTCAGCCGTCTCGTACACCGCTCGATAGGGCGTGTGGCCTAGTGGACGAGGGCGAGGGGTTCCTAACCCCTCGATCGCGGGTTCGAATCCCGCCACGCCCGTGCAGCGAACGCAGTGAGCGAACCGGCATGGCGGGATTCTAATCAGGGAGGTCGCGCGCAGCGAAGCGAGCACGTCCGACCGTGGTTCGAATCCCGCCACGCCCGCTTCGTGGTTTCTCGCGTCCGCTCGAAACACACTTGCGGCCGTGGCGTAGCTCGCAAACGCTCCGCGTTTGCTCACTCCCGCCACGCCCGCTCTCTCACCCCGTTCGTTCGCGGCCGTCATGCAGGTCGCGAAGCGTCGTGTTCGATCACGCCCGTCGGCCCGCACTCAGTACGACACGGACCCACGAAGCACCGAGCAAAGCGAGACGGTCGGCCGGAACACGGTTCTTGCCGTCACAGCGCGACAGACGCGACCGAGCCGTGGTTACTCCTCGACGACGATGCCGCCGCGCTGGCCGATCCCCTCGTGAGGGCGGCAGGCGTACAGGTAGACGCCCGGTTCGTCGAAGGTCACTTCGAAGTGGCGGCCGCTCTCGCTGTAGATGTCCGAGGTCCCGATGTCGCCCTGGAACGCGATGTCGTGTGCGCCACCGTCGCCGGTCCACTCGAACGCGACAGTCGTTCCGGTCGAACACCTGACTGCGAGCGGATCGAACGCGAAGTTACCGCCGTTACCGGGGCTGCCGACGGTCACAGAGACCGCGTCCGAGTCCGTGCGGTCGGCGAGGCTCCCGTCCCAGCCGTCGACGTCGACGAGCCAGTGGTCGAGGTCGGGATAGCCACTCTCCGGCGGCTTCCGGACCCGGATCACGCCTTTCAGTCCGTCGTCCCGCCGAGGTTCGGAGACGTAGGGGTACACGCCGGTCGTCTCGAAGTGGTGGGAGTAGGTCTCGTTTGGCCGGTCGGTGGCCTCGCCGCTATCGAAGCTGCCGTCGACCGCGACGACGTTGTGTGGGCCGCCGTGGTCGAGCCAGCGCCACACCACCGTCGTGCCGGGCGTGACGGTGACGGCCGGCGGGTCGAAGGCGTAGCCGTCGCCCTCTATCGGATGTCCGACCAGTACCTCGACCAGGTCGTCGTAACCGACGTTTCGGGAGCGGCCGTCGTAGCCGTTGGCGTCGGCGAGCCACGCGTCGAGGTCGTCGACCGGGGCGTCGGTCGACGAGGGTGTCGCTGTCGTCGGCGTCGGAGTCGCCGCCGCAGGTGAGCCGGACCGGCCGGACCCGAGACGGGCGGCGAGTGCCGGGACCGACGCGAACGATACGCCCTGGAGGAGCTGTCGTCTGGAGAGGGACCGTCGCATAGCGAGTGAGAGCTACTGGGGGCTCGCTCGTAAAAGGGACCCCCGGTTTGCAGGATCTGGAAAGCATGACTTTTCCCTTTACATTGCGGGGACGATACTACGGTGGGCACGCCGCGCGCGGTTCCCCGCCGTCCGACTCGGACCGCTACCATTCCCAAGCCTCCACCCGACTGGCAGACAGTCTTGTTCCGACTGGTCCGGTCGGACGCGACCGCAGCGGCCACGGCCCACAGAGACGCATGACTGACGAGGTGCCGTCCGAACAGGCCCTGTTCGATGCACTGGCAGACCCCGACTGCCGCGCGATCGTCGCCGCGCTCGACGAACCGACGACGGCCAAGGGAGTCGCCGACCAGTGTGATCTCTCGCAGACGAGTGCCTACAGGAAGCTGGAGACGCTGAGCGACGCGGCGCTGGTCGCCGAGCGAACGAAAGTCCGGGACGACGGCCACCACACGACGCAGTTCGTCAGGGACTTCAGGGGCGTGTTCGTGGCGTTCGACGGCGACGAATCGTTCGACGTAGACGTCGTCGACCACGAGGAGACACCGGACGAGCGCCTCGCGCGCTTCTGGTCACAGATCAGTGAGGAACTATGAACACGGAGATACCGCTCGTCGTCATCGCGTTCAAGACGGGCACGTTGGCGCTCGGGGCGTTGATCACCTATCTGGCCGCGAAAGCGGGGTACAGGACCGGCGCGTCCGGACTACTGTACCTCGCAGCCGGATTCGGCGTCGTCACGTTCGGCTCGCTGCTGGCCGGCATCGCCGATCAGTTGATCGCCGATCCGTCGGTGGCGCTGGTCGTCGAGAGCGCGTTGACCTTCGTCGGCTTCGGGATCATCGCGTACTCGCTGTACGTCACGAGAAGTAATGGGACCGACCGCGGCTGATACTGCCGACTGTCTGTCTGTGACGAATTTTGCGACCCCGTGTCGCGAATATCGCGAAACAGTGACAGCCGGCAGTATAAGACGAGGCGGTCAGTGAGCGGTGTCGCCGCCCGGTGGCGGCGAGACGATCGTCACGAGGCTGGCGTCGGCCGGATCGTCACTCGACGACGATAGCGCCCTTCATCCCCAGCGACTTGTGGGGCGTACAGTAGTAGCGGAAGGTACCGCTCGACTCGAAGGTGTGTTCGTACTCGACGCCCTCGGTGTCGACTGCTCCGCCGGAGTCCAGCGGACCGTCACCCTCGGACTTCACGTTGTGGGTTCCGCCCTCGCCGGTCCACTCGAACTCGACCGTCGTGCCCGAGGAGATCTGGACGGCAGCGGGGTCGTACCCGAACGCGCCGCCGTTGGCCTCTGCCCCGACCGTGACGGTGACGGTGTCCTGTCCGGTCATGTCGGCGACCGTCCCGTCGAAGTTCGACGTTTCGCCGAGGTAGTCGGCGACCTCGTCGCTGGCCTCCATCGACGAACCGCCGCTCTCGGTCATCTCCGCTTCCGTGGCGCTCTCGGTCATCTCGTCGTCCGTCGCGCTCTCGGTGGCGTCGCCGCCGTCCCCACTACAGCCAGCGAGGAGGCCTGCTGCGGCGATTGCACCGGTACTGCGGAGGAGCGTCCGTCGGTTCAGGGAGTCACTCATAGACACAGCGACGTAGGAGGGGGAGACGGATAAGGTGGCCGAACACGGGGAATCCCGCCGGATGGGGTGCGATGACACGCGACAGCGAAACGCGGCTCGTCGGGGCATCTGGCGGCGTCGAAACGGCGACGACCAACGTTCGTTGGGGTGGTGTTCATTGTTCGTGTGGACGAAGGGCGGGACATGCGACAGAGTGGTTCGCAATGACCGTGCTGGTGCTGGGCGACCAGCTGTCCCGGCGATTCGGTCCACTCGCCGACCGGCCCGACGACCGCGTGGTGATGATCGAGTCCAGCGGTTTCCTCCGTCGGTTACCCTACCATCCGCACAAGCCGACGCTCGTGTTCAGTGCGATGCGTCACTTCCGGGACGCGTTGCGCGAGGCGGGCCGGACCGTCGACTACTACCGAGCGGAGACGTTCGAGGACGGGTTCGAGACACACTTCGAGCGACATCCCGACGACGATCTCGTGACGATGACCCCGGCGAGTCACGGCGGCACCGAGCGGCTGCGGACGCTGATCGAGCGACACGGCGGGACGCTCACGACGGTGCCGGACGAGCGGTTCCTCTGTGCGCCAGGGACGTTCGACGAGTGGACGGACGGTCCGCCGTACCGTCACGAGTCGTTCTACCGATCGATGCGTCGGGAGACCGGCTATCTGATGGACGGCGACGACCCGGTCGGTGGCGAGTGGAACTACGACGAGCAGAACCGCGAGACGCCGCCCGACGAGTGGGAGCCCCCGACGGTGCCGACGTTCGAGCCCGACGAGACGACGCGTCGGGTCCAGTCGTGGGTCCGCGACCACCACGACGGAGGCTACGAGGAAGCGCCCTACGGCGGTGACTGGGCCGATCCGGAGCCGTTCCGGTGGCCGGTGACGCGACAGCAAGCCCGCCGAGCGCTGGACGCGTTCGTCGAGGACCGCCTCGCCGACTTCGGGGCGTATCAGGACGCGATGGTCGAGAGCGAGTGGGCGATGGCTCACAGCCTGCTGTCGACTTCGCTGAACCTCGGACTGCTGGGGCCCGCGGAGGTCGTCGAGCGCGCGATCGAGGCCTACGAGGCCGGCGACGCACCGCTGCACAGCGTCGAGGGGTTCGTCCGGCAGGTGATCGGGTGGCGGGAGTTCGTCCGGCACGTCTACCGTCGGGAGATGCCCGAGCTGGCGACGGCGAACCAGCTCGGTGCGAGCGAAGACCTCCCGGCGTTCTTCTGGACGGGCGAGACGGACATGGCCTGTCTGGACGCGGCCATCGACGGCGTTCGCAAGCGGGGCTACGCACACCACATCGAGCGGCTCATGCTGCTCTCGAACTTCTCGCTGCTGCTCGGTGTCGAGCCCGCACAGCTCAACCGCTGGTTCCACGCCGGCTACGTCGACGCCTTCCACTGGGTCACGACGCCAAACGTCGTCGAGATGGGGCTGTACGGCTCTGGCGCGTTCGCCACGAAGCCCTACGCCGCCTCGGCGAACTACGTCGACAAGATGAGCGACCACTGCAGCGACTGTCAGTACTACAAGACGAAGACGACCGGAGAGCGAGCGTGTCCGTTCAACACGCTGTACTGGGACTTTCTGGACCGCAACGAGTCACAGCTCCGGTCGAACCACCGGATGGGGCTCGTCTACAGCCACCTCGACGACAAGGACGACGACCAGCTGACGGCGATCCGACAGCGAGCGGACGAACTGCGGACGCGAGCCGCCGACAGCGAGCTGTGAGCGCTACTCCTCGCCGCTCTGGCGGCGACGCATCTCCTGGCGGATGAACTGCGGCGACGCGCCCAGGCCGGGACCGCGCCGGCCCCGGAACGACCAGACGAGCGCGAGAGCGAACAGTGCTGTCAGCCCGCTCACGGCGGCCAGCACACGCAGCGCCCCCATCGCGTAGAGCCCGGCGATCGCGAGGAGGCCGACGCTGACACAGAGCCCGTAGACGAGCCGCCGAGCCATCCTGCGGAAGGCACCGCGGTCGTCTTCGATCACCGCCGAGAGGGGGAGGTCGCCGCGTTCGACCTTCTCGAGCGCGTCGTCGAGTCGGGGCGGGACCGCGACGGTCGCCCGCGCGCTGGCTCGCAGCTGGTCGGTCACGCGCTCGCGGATCTCCCCGCCGCCACTCGCCATCCCCCGTTCGAGGACGTAGTCCGTGACGACTTCGATGAAGTCGAACTCGGGGGCGAGCGTCCGGGTCACGCCGTCGAGAACCGTCGTCACGCGGACGACGTGTGCGAGGTCCTGGGGGATCCGCATCGGGAACTCGTACATCGCCCCCTCGAACTCGCTGATGATCCCCTCCACGTCGAACTCGTCCAGGTCGGCCCCCCGGAACTGCTCGAAGGCGATCTCGAACAGCTCGCGCACCATCTGTCGGTCGGCCGTCGGGTCCAGCGCCTCCATGGCGACGAACGAGTCGATCACCTGATCGATGTCGTCGGTCGCGATGGCGACGTAGAAGTCGACGAGGTGAGAGCGAGTCTCCGGCCCGAGCCGGCCGGTCATCCCGAAGTCGTAGAAGACGATCGTCCCGTCGTCCTGTACCGCGAGGTTTCCGGGGTGGGGGTCGGCGTGGAAGACGCCGTCCTCGACGATCATCTTGATGTAGATCTCGGTCAGGCGCGTGACGATGCGCTCGCGGTCGACTCCCAGTTCGTCGATCGCGGCCACGTCGTCGATCTTCGTCCCCTCGACGTAGCGCATCGTGAGAACGCGGTCGGTCGAGTACTCGGGCAGCGAGTCGGGGATACACACGTCGTCGACATCGGCGAAATTCTCGCGGACGGTGTCGAGCCGGCGGGCCTCGTGAGCGTAGTCCATCTCCTCGCGGATGGTCACGGTGAACTCCTCGGCGAGGTTCCCGAGCGTGAACGCCTGGCCCGGCGGGGACGCCCAGCGCAGGACCGGCGTCAGCGTCGCCACGACGCGGAGGTCCGACTCGACGCGGCGACGGACGTTCGGCCGCAGTACCTTCACCGCGACGCGGTCCCCGTCGACCTCGCCGACGTACACTTGTCCGAGGCTCGCGCCGCTGATCGGATCGGTGTCGAACGTCTCGAACACCGAATCGATCGGTCCCAGTTCCCGCTCGATCACCGGCTCGATGTCCGTCCACGGAGCCGGCGGCACCTGGTCCTGAAGCTCCGCGAGCACGTCGACGTAGGCCGCCGGCAGCGCGTCGGGCCGCGTCGAGAGCATCTGCCCGATCTTGACGAACGCGGGACCGAGGTCGACGAACGTCGCTTTCAGCGCTCGCGCCCGGCGGGACTGCTGGGCGCTGGTCACGTCACGCGAGCGACCGAAGAGAAGGAACCGGCGGCGATCACGCAGGAGGGTGATCGCGAACGGGACGAACTGCCAGGAGATGACGACCGCGCGCCAGAGCGCACGCAATCGGACGCCCAGTCCGGTCGGCCGGCGCACGGTCTCGCTGCCGGTTCGCTGGTCGTCGGTCTCTTCGACGGCGTCGGTCCGGGCCACGATATGGGAACGTCTCGGGTCGCTTGCCGCTTGAGGCTGTCGGAGAGTTGCGGTGACCGATCCGGTCTCCTCGACAGATCCGGCGTAATAAAACCTTTTTACCGGCGAGTAGGAATCAGGTCAAAGATGGTTTCGCTCCCCGAACGAATCACCGACATCGAACTCTCGCGTCGGGACCGACTCGTCGTCTACTATCTCCTCGGACTGACGGTGCTGGTCCTCGCCTACGCAGTCGTTTACAACATCATAATGGCGCGTCTGGAAGGCGTCGACCAGTCGATCTTCGCGTCGTTCGAGTGGGTCGTCCAGACGATGACGACCACCGGCTACGGCCAGGACTCGAGTCTGTGGACACATCCGGTCACGCTCGTGTTCGTGGCGCTGACACAGCTGTCGGGGATCGGGATCGGCTTTTTCACGCTCCGGCTCGTGATCATCCCGCTGTTTACCGGCGCAGAGGTGAACCTCGACGATCGGCTCACGCCGAAACAGGACCACGTCATCATCTGCGAGTACCGGCGCGACTCGGCCGTGTTGCTCGACGAACTCCGGGAGCTGGACATCGATTACGTCCTGCTGTCCTCGGACGAGGAAGAGGCGAAAGACCTCTCCGACGAGGGGTACTCCGCGATCTACGGCTCCCCACAGGCCGCCGAGAGCTTCCGGCGTGCGAGCATCGACAGCGCGCGGGCGGTGATCACGGACGCCGGTGACGCGAACGTCAACACGATCCTGACGGTGCGGTCGATCAGAGACGACGTCGACGTGATCGCGCTGACAGACGACAGCGACGTGGAAGACGTGCTGACCCAGGCCGGGGCCGACAGCGTCCTCTCGCCGCACGGCGTTCTCGGCCACCGCCTCGCCGAAAAGGCGGTCTCGTCGCTCAGTTCGGAGCTGACAGACACGATCGAGCTCGGCGCGGACATGGAGGTCACGGAGATTCCCGTCGATCATGGCAGCCGCCTCATCGGGAAACAGCTTCGAGACACCAATATCAGGGAACGAACGGGCGCGAACGTCATCGGGGCCTGGATCGACGGCGAGCTACAGCTCCCCCCGGACCCCGGCGCAGTCATCCACCAGAACACCGTGTTGCTCGTCTCCGGAGATCACGAGGCGCTGGAGGCGTTCGGGAACGTGACCCAGTCGCCCCGGACGCTCAGGCGGCACGATCGGATCGTCGTCGCCGGCCAGGGAGAAGTCGGGCAGGCCGCCCGCGCGGTCATCGACGAGGCGGGGATCGACGCGGTGACGATCGACATCGAGGACGGGGACGAGGTGGACATCGTCGGCGATGCGGCCTCGAAAGCGACGCTCCACGAGGCGGGCATCGAGACCGCAGGCGCGATCGTCGTCGGCCTGCCCGACGACTCGGCGTCGCTGCTGTCGACGGTACTGACGCGCTCGCTGAACGACGACATCGAGATTCTCGTGCGGGTCAGCGACACCGACGCGACGCGGAAGGCCCTCAGTGCCGGAGCCGACTACGTGTTGTCGGTGCCTCGGGTGAGCGCACGAATGATCGCTCGGGAACTCCGCGGCGAGGAGGTGCTCGCGCCCGCGAGCCAGATCCGGCTCGTCCGCGTCCCGGCAACCCCGTTCGCGGGCCAGACGCTCGCGAACTCGGGCATCTACGAACAGACCGGCTGTCGGGTGATCGCCGTCGACGACGGGACCGACAAGATGGTCGAAATCGACCCCCAGCGAGAGTTCACCGGCGAGGAACACCTCACGCTCGTCGGGCCGGACGAGGCGGTCCAGCAGTTCCTCAAGCGCCACGACGTCTCACCGACCGAGGAACGCGGGATCTAGCGGAGCCGGCCCAACAGCCGGTAGTCCGTATCGGGCGTGTACCCCCGGAACAGCAGGCTGTTGGTCAGGACGGAGACGCTTGACAGCGCCATGGCACCGGCCGCCAGCACCGGCTGGAGCAGGCCCAGCGACGCCAGCGGGATCATCAGCGTGTTGTACCCCAGCGCCCAGACGAGGTTCTGCTTGATCTTCTGTAGCGTCGCTTCCGAGACGCGGATCGCCTTCAGCACGTCCGCCGGATCGTCTCGCATCAGCGTCACGTCCGCGGCCTCGATCGCCACGTCGGTGCCAGAACCGATCGCACAGCCGACGGCCGCGGTCGCCAGTGCCGGTGCGTCGTTGACGCCGTCCCCGACCATCATCGCCTCGCGCCCGTCGCTCTGAATCTCGTCGACGGCGTCGGCCTTGTCCTCGGGGAGCACCTCGGCCATGACGTTGTCGGGATCGATCCCGACCGCTCGGGCGACCGCGCGAGCCGTCCGCTCGTTGTCGCCGGTGATCAGCCACACGTCGAGATCGCGGTCTCGCAGATCGGCGACGGCGTCGCTCGCCGAGGGTTTGATCGTGTCCGCGTCGGCGACGACACCGACCACGCGGCCGGCCCGCTCGTCGATCTCTCCGTCCGCGTCGCGGGGACGGAGTCCGACGAGCATCGCCGTCTTCCCCTCCGATTCGAGCCGCTCGCGGTCCGAGTCGGCGGGGGTGGGATCGATGCCGTTGGCGTCCAGCAGTCGGGGGCTCCCGACGAACACCTCCCCGCGATCGATCGTCGCGCGCACCCCCTTGCCGGGGACGTTCTCGAAGGCCTCCGGCGAGTCGAGAGTGAGTCCGCGCTCGCGTGCGCCCTCGACGATCGCCTCGGCCAGCGGGTGCTCGCTCTCCTGCTCGGCGCTTGCGGCCATCGCGAGCACGTCGTCCTCGTCGAAGCCGCTCGCTGTCTCGTGTCCGCCGCGCTGGACGCCACCGTCGGGCGCGGCCGGATCGAGCGCTACGACATCCGTCAGTTCCATCTCGCCTTCGGTGAGCGTCCCCGTCTTGTCGAAGACCACGGCGTCGACGTCGCGGACCCGTTCGAGGATGTCGCCGCCCTCGAAGAGGACGCCGTGTTGGGCACCGATGGCGGTGCCGACCATCGTCGCGGCCGGCGTCGCGAGCCCCAGGGCACAGGGGCAGGCGATCAGGACGGCACTGGCGAACACGACGATCGCGAACTCGGTGACGCCGATCGGTCCACCGACTGCCTCGGGGCCGCCGCCCAGCAGCCCCCACAGGGGCAGCGCGTCGACGAACCCGCCCAGGACGGCGGGGAACTGCCACCACAGGACGCCCCACAGCAGGGCGTTGGCGATGACTGCCGGGACGAAGTACGCCGAGATTCGGTCGGCGATCCGCTGGATGTCCGGCTGACGCGACTGGGCGTCACGGACGCGGGCGACGATCTGCTGGATCGCCGTCTCCTCGCCGACCTTCGTCGCCTCGACGACGAGCGCGCCGTTCTCGTTGATCGTCGACCCGATCACCTCGTCGCCCTCGGCTTTCTCGACCGGGACGGACTCGCCGGTGACCATCGACTCGTCGACCGCGGATTCGCCGTCGACGACGACGCCGTCGGTCGGGACCTTCTCGCCGGGCCGGACTTTCAGTCGGTCGCCGACCGCGACCGCTTCCAGCGGGACCTCCTCCTCGGTGCCGTCTTCGTGGACGACCGTGGCGGTCTCGGCCTCCATCTCCAGCAGCGACCGGATCGCCTCGCCGGCTTGGCCCTTCGAGCGGGCTTCGAGGTAGTTCCCCAGCGTGATGAACACGAGGATCAGCGCGGCCGTGTCGAAGTACAGCCCCGCACCGGGGATCAGCCCGATCAGGGCCGCGACGCTGTAGACGTACGCCGTCGACGAGCCAAGCGCGATCAGCACGTCCATGTTCGCCCGGCCGTTGCGCACCAGCGCGCGGTAGGAGTTGACGTAGAAGGGCTTGCCGAGCGCGATCTGGACCGGCGTCGCGAGCGCGAAGGCGAACCAGCCCACGTCGATGCCGGCCAGCGAATCGCCGAGCAGTCCCAGCCCGAGGACGTGATCGACCAGCATCACCAGCAGCGGGACCGAGAGCGCGCCGCCAAAGAGCGTGAGGCGAAGCTGGCGGCGGATCTCCGCTTGCCGCGCGAGGTCGCGCTGGTCGCGGTCGTCCCCGCCGTCTCCGCTGTCGTCTCCCGCCTCCCGGACCGGCGTGTAGCCCGCCGACTCGATCGCGTCGTAGAGGTCCGAGCGGTCCGCCTCGGCCGGGTTGTACCGGACCTGTGCCTCGTCGGTGGCGTAGTTCACGTCGGCCGCGACGACGCCGGGGGTCGCCAGCAGCGACTCGGCGTTGGCCTCGGCGCAGTTGGCACACGACATGTCCGTGATGCCGACCGAGACCGTCTCGTCGACGGCACCGTAGCCGGCCGACTCGACGGCGTCGTAGATCGCCGACAGCGACGTGACTTCGGGATCGTACTCGACGCGCCCCTCGTCGGTGGCCGCGTTGACGTCGGCCGACGCGACCCCGTCGAGGGCGTCGAGCGCGTCCTCGATCGTGGCTGCACAGTTCGCACAGCTCATACCCGTCACCGACAGACGGGTCGTCCTGGTACTCATCTCGTGTATCGATACGGGCTCCTGTTTCATGCGGTTTGCCCCTTCGAAGCCAAGGT
The DNA here is from genome assembly GCF_000023965.1 of Halomicrobium mukohataei DSM 12286. NCBI lineage: Archaea > Methanobacteriati > Methanobacteriota > Halobacteria > Halobacteriales > Haloarculaceae > Halomicrobium > Halomicrobium mukohataei. The sequence continues at coordinate 2,581,918 of NC_013202.1, forward strand.
CTCTATCGAGGTAGACTTTCGAATAGAAGGATATCGCGGCCCGAAACGATCGCTTCCAAACCGATCACGTCCCGTCTCGGAGCTGGTCGTACGTCTCGACGAACCGAGACTCACAGGACTCACAGCAGAAGTAGTACTCCGTCCCGTCGAGGACGCGGCTCGTCCCCTCGTCGTCGACGGTGTTGCCACACTCGACACAGGTCGGGGCCAGCTCGGCAGAGCCGACGCTGGGCGACCAGACGGTGTCGGCGAGGACGCGCACGTCGAACTCCCGGACGTACTGGAGGAGGTCCCACTCTTCGAGCAGCGACGTTACGTCGGCCTCGGGCACCGTCGCGGTAAAGAGGAGCCGCGCGTCGACGGTCCGAAGCACGTGTTCGACGGCGTCGACGGTGCCCAGGCGCGTCGCGACGTCGGCGGCGATGTCCGGATCGACGCGCAACTCGACGAGGACCGAGACGCCGTCGCGAAGCATCTGGCGGTCGAGTTCCACCGTGAACCGTCGCAACAGCCCGCGCTCTTGCAGCCGTTCGATCCGGTCGGACACCGCGGGTCCGGACAGATCGACCGCGTCGCCGATCTCGCTGTAGGGCCGGCGGGCGTCTTCTAACAGCAGTTCGAGGATCTGGCGATCCGTGTCGTCGAGCGTGTCCATGGTCAGGCAGTGCCGGTGTTCTCCTCTGTGGGAACGGGCCGAACGTGTATCAGTTCTGCGACGCGGTCGGGTAAGGACACCTCGCGGCCGTCGATGGCGACGGTGACCATCCCGATCGGAGCCACGTCGACGATCTCCAGCCGGCTCTCGGGGGCGATTCCGCGCTCGGAGAGGTACGCCAACTCGTCGGAGTCCCGGTCGCTGATCCGCTCGACGACGACCTCGTCGCCGGTCTCGTGTTCGCCGAGCGTCTCGCCGAACTCCTCGTCGAGGGGCTCCAGAGTCTCGCTCGGAATCGGGTCGCCGTGGGGATCGACCTCGGGGTCGCCCAGCGCGGCCGCGACGCGGCGCTCGAACTCCTCGCTGATGTGGTGTTCGAGCCGGTCGGCCTCGTCGTGGACCTCCGACCAGTCGTACCCCAGGTGTTCGGTGAGGTACGTCTCCAGCAGCCGGTGGTGGCGGACGACTTCGAGCGCGACGGTCTCGCCCTCCGGTGTGAGGTGCGCTCCCTTGTACTTCTCGCGCTCGACGAAGCCGGCGTCGGCGAGCGTATCGAGCATGCTCGATGCCGTCGGCGGCGTCACGTCGAGTGCGTCGGCCAGCGACGAGGTCGAGACCGCTCCCTCCTCGTCACGCTGGAGCTGGTAGAGGGCCTTCAGGTAGTCCTCCATCTTCGCGCTCAACATTCACTCTCTGGTAGGGCCATCGCAAGGAAATAAGTATCGTTGCCGAGGATTCGGCCGCGCGGCTCGACCGCTCGCGCTCACCGCTCGGGCGGCTCTGAGTCGTCCTGTCTCCGGACGCCGTCGCCGTCGTCGGCCGCCCACTTTCGCTGCTGACCGGTCAGGACCCAGAGCACCGCGTAGCCGGCTACGCCGACGACGAACAGCGTCGCCGGGATCAGGAACGGGCCGAACGTGTCGACGGCTGTCGCGACGACCATGTGCCGGCTAGGGTCACCGCCGGCATAAGTGCCAGCATCCGGCCCAGCCGTCGCTCACAGTCTGTGTCCAGACGGCCGAACCGTCGACGCGACGAGCCGGCGGCGCTCCGGCCGGCTGGACGACAAAACCGCGGCGGGAACGGCCTATAGAAGGTCCTGATCGTCGAGCTGTTCCATCACGCTGTCGACGAACTCGTCGACGCTGTCGTAGGGGAAGTCTCCGCCGAGCTTGGTGTTGAGCTCCATCGCCGTCATCGAGAAGTCGCCGGACTCGAACTTCGTCGACGGCCCGCTGGGCAGGGCCGGGACGAGGTCCATCGGACTGGAGATCGGGTAGTCGGCTTCCTCGAACGCTTCGGTGAACTGCTCTCTGAGGTCGTCTTTGTCTGCCATGTCATCCCGTTTGTCGACCGGTCTAAAAAAGCATTCGACCACACCACACAGCCACATTGTTTAGAGTTTATTGTGAGACCGCCACCGGTTCGCCGCGGACAGACCGTCAGTCGTCCGCCGCGACCGGTTCGCCGTGGCTGATGTCGGTCCCCAGCAGGTCGAGGAACTGTGCGAGCCACTCGTCGTGGTCCGGCCAGGCCTGACCGGTGACGAGGTTGTCGTCGGTGACGACCTCGTCGACCCACGAACAGCCCGCTGCCTCACACTCCGCCCGGACGGCAGGGAAAGACGTCATCTCGTACCCGTCGAGGACGCCGGCAGCCGCCAGAATCTGTGGGCCGTGACACAGCGAGGCGACGGGCTTGTTCGCCTCGAAGAAGTGCCGGACTGCGTCGAGCACCGGCTCGTGGATCCGGAGATACTCCGGCGCGCGTCCGCCCGGCACGACCAGCGCGTCGTAGTCGCTGGGGGTCACGTCGGCCAGCGTCGCGTTCAGCTCGAAGTTGTGCCCACGGCTCTCCATGTAGGTCTGGTCGCCCCGGAAGTCGTGGACGGCGGTCTTGATCGTCTCGCCGGCCTCTTTCTCCGGACAGACCGCGTCGACCTCGTGGCCGACCATCTGCAGCGCCTGGAAGGGGACCATTATCTCGTAGTCTTCGCCGAAGTCGCCGACGATCATGAGGATGTCACTCATTGGAAACACCGCGCTCGTCGAGAGCGCGTTAGAGAGTGACACAGCCGGCGACAATAAAGCAGACGGTGAACTGACAGAATCTCGTCAGGCGAGCGACAGTGAGCGGCCGTTCAGCGTTCGGAGAGAACGCTGTCGACCTCCGCGATCGAGTCGAGGACGTGGTCGGGTCGCACGTCGCTGTCGGCGAGATCCTCCCGCGTCGTGGCACCCGAGAGCACCAGCGCGGTCTCCATGCCGGCCCGTTCGCCCATCGCGACGTCCGTCGAGAGTCGATCTCCGATCACGAGACAGTCCGACGCCGGAACGCCCAGCCTGTCGAGTGCCGCCTGTATCGCCCGTCTCGACGGCTTGCCGAGGATCTGGTCGGGCTCCGCTTCGAGGACACCGGCGACCGCGTTGACGATGGCTCCCGACCCCGGCGTCGGCAGGCCGTTCTGGCCGGGGAAGGTGCGATCGGGGTCCGTCCCGAGGAAGGTCACGGTCTCGTCGTAGGCCCGAAGGGCGTCGACCATGTCGTCGTAGTGGAACTCCGGGCTCCACCCTGCGAGCAACACGTCCGCTCGCTCGGGGTCGTCGGTGAGCGCCACTCCTTCGGTGTCGAGAATCTCCGCGATTCTGTCCGCGCCGACGAGAAATACGGCGTCGTCGGCGTGGCGAGCCCGGAGGTACTCGGCTGTCACGTCGGCCGCCGAACAGGCCTCGCCCGGACGGACCGTCACGCCGAGGTCGGCGAGCCGGTCGACGTAGGCCGCCCCGTTGCGGGTCGGATTGTTCGAGAAGAACAGCAGCGACTCGCTGGCGGCTCTGAGGGAGTCGATCCCTGCCGGTGCGCCCGGAACGAGGTCGTCGCCGTGATACACGGTTCCGTCGAGATCGACGATCACGCCGCGGCTCATCGAGAGGCGCTACGGACTGGATCGTCAAAGGCCGACCGGTCACTCGACGAAGGTGACGCCGCTGATCTCGACGGCCAGACCGCCGTCCTCGCTCTCGCCGAGGTCGACCGACCAGCCGTGGGCCTCGGCCACCCGCTCGACGATGGTCAGTCCCATGCCGGTCCCCTCGGTGTCGCTTGAGTACCCCATCTCGAAGGGGTCGCCGTCCGTCGAGAGGTCCATGCCACAGCCGTCGTCGGCGACGACGAACCCGTCGTCGGTCACGCTGACGGTGACGGTCACCGGCTCGGCGTTCTCGGCGTCCGACGAGGGGCGGCCGTGGTCGACGGCGTTCCCGTAGAGGTTCGAGAAGATGCTCCCGAGACGGCCGTCGTCGGCCTGAATCCGGGCCGACGAGTCGATCACCAGCTCCGCCTCGCCGCTGTCGGTCACCATCCAGCTCTCGCGGGCGATCGTCCCAAGGTCGACGACGCTGGGGTCGTCGACGGTCTCGCCCTCGCGAGCGAGTGTCAACACGTCGTCGATCAGCGACTCCATCCGGTCGAGCGAGCGCGTCAGTCTCGCCCGCAGCTCGGCGTCGTCTCCCCTGTCTTTCTCTAACAACTGGAGTGCGGACTGGGCCACGTTGAGCGGATTTCGCATGTCGTGGCTGACGACGCTGGCGAACTCTTCGAGGCGCTCGTTCTGACGCTTGAGCTCTCGTTCGCGTTCGACGCGCTCCGTGATGTCCCGAGAGACCAGCTGGAACGACGGCCGGTGGCTGTGTACGTCGATCGGGACGTAGATGTTGTGAAACGACCGGCCGTCGATCTGGTCTTCTGCGTGGGTGGGATCGCCGTCCTCGATGACGGACTGGCCGACTGCCGTCCGCTCTTCACCGATCGTCCCGAGGACCGCAGCGAGCGTCTGGCCGACGAGTTCCGCTCGGCTGATGTCGGTGAACTCGGCCATCGCGGGGTTGGCCGCGAGGATCGTCCCGTCCTCGGCGACCTGTGCGATCAGGTCCGGCGAGGTGTCGACCAGCAGCTCGTACTTGGCCTGGGTGCGGCGCTTCGAGACGACGTTTCGGATTCTGTTCGCGAGTCGGCCGTACTGCTTGTCTTCGACGACCTCGAGCTTCAGCAGGTAGTCGGTGACACCCGCGGCGATGGCCTCGCTGGCGACCTCCTCGTCGCCGCGCCCGGTGAGGAGGATAAAGGGGATGTCGGACTCGCGTTCCCGGACCGCATCGAGGAACTCCAGGCCGTCCATTCCGGGCATCTCGTAGTCGCTCACGATACAGTCCACGTCGTTGTCAGAGAAGTAGTCGAGAGCAGCCTTCGGGTCGCTGGCCGCGTGCGTACCGAAGCCGTGGTCCTCGGCCAGCGTCTCGGCAGTCATCTCCGCGAAGAATTCGCTGTCGTCGACGACGAGGACACTGAGTTGTTCTCGACCGCTGCTTGGCGTTGTCACGTGGGACACCTGTTCGATTATCGTGGTATTGCGTGAACGGACACTTATAGGTACTCGATGCAGTCGCGTCGCCACGGCGTCCACTGGCAAACCGCGACGACAGCCTCACTCGCGGAAGACGCTCGTCCACCGCGGGCCGGCCCGTCTCGTCAGCACCAGGCCCGCGACCGCGCCGACGAGCGCGATCGCTACGGCGACGGCGCGTACGAGAAGGGGGTCGACGCGCACCGCCAGCGCGGCGACTACGAGGGGCGTCGCCAGCGTGGCGAGGGCGGCACCGAACAGCGCGAACCGCGGCGTGTCGAACAGCAACTCGTTGGGCGAGAGCCCGGACACCGCCGCAGTCACGCCGAAGACGTACAGCGCGACCAGCGGTTGAACGACGGCTCCCAGCGCGATCTCGGCGAGAGGGTACCACAGGAGCGCGACCGCGAGATAGAGCAGCGACGCCCCGACCGACAGCAGGAGGTACGCCCGCAACGCGCCGCGAAACACCGCGTCGTAGCTGACGGGATACCGGAGGTACTCCCGCGGGTCCCCGAACTGGGTCACCCAGCTGTAGGTCGTGAACCCGCCCAGGCCCAGCAGCGTGCCGAAGGCGATGCCGACGCCCGGCTCGATACCCGTCGCGGCCGTCACCTGCCGAAGCACCAGCGCCGTGACGCCGAAGAGGACTCCCATCGAGAACAGGACTTTCCAGACCGAGCCCGCCGAGCGCGCGACGGCGAGCAGCGGGCGACGCGTCAGCCCGTCGGGCGCGACGGCGACCAGCAGGCGGTCCAGCCGCCGGTGGCGGCCGTCCGTCCCGTCGTCTTCGGTCGGCTCGAACAGCGCGATCCCGAGGCCGCCGAGAGCGATCGACGGGACAACCGCGGCGACGAGGGCCGCCACGGACGGATCGGTGAACAGGCGGTACGGCGTCAACGCGACGGGATCGGTGCCGGTAGCGACGACCGCGACCACGCCAGCGGCCAGCGCGACGCCGACCGCGAGCGCGTTCCGCGCGGCCAGCGCCGCGAGTGCGAGGCTGGCCGTCGCGCCGAGCGCGAACGCCAGCGTCACCGTCAGCCAGGCGAGCGCGACCGCCGCGGGAGCCATCCCGCGGCCGACGGCAACCACACCGAAGCCCGCCAGCACGGGGGTGACGAACAGCCCCGAGTAGTAGAGGACCTCCTTCACGAGGAAGAGACCGAGGAGCCGTTTCGTCGACAGCGGGAGCGTCCGGGCGGAGAAGAGCAACAGCGTCACGTCGCCCAGCACGTCCCGCAGGGCGTCCCGGCCGACGAGACCGATCGTCCCGACCTGGAGACCGAACAGCGCCACCAGCGCGTGCAGTCCGCCGAGGACGGCCGCAGGCCCCGTCCCAGTGGCCGCCAGCAGCGCGGTTCCCAGCGCGGTGAGTGCGCCGATCGCCAGCGGAAACCCCGCGAATCGACGGCCGCCAAACAGCTCGCTGTGGAGTCGCCACTCCTCGCGGACCATCCACGACAGCAGCGTCCGGTTGGACGCCGTCATCCGACGACCGCCTCGCGCTCGGCGTCGACCTCCGCGACGAACACGTCGAGCAACTCGCCGTCGTCGAACTCGCGGGGATCGCAGGTCGCGACCAGCCGGCCGTCGGAGACGATGCCGACGCTGGTACACAGCTCCTGGGCCACCTCGACGAAGTGCGTCGAGAGGAAGATCGTGTTGCCCGCCGCGCAGTAGTCGGCGAGGTGGCGCTTGACCTGTTCTTGCATGATCGGATCGAGGTTGACCAGCGGTTCGTCGATGAAGACCAGTTCGGGCTCGTGAACGAAGGCGGCGGCGAGCATCACGCGCTGGCGCTGGCCCTCCGAGAGGTTCGTCGACAGGGTGTCGAGCGTCTCGACGAACGACAGTCGCTCGGCCCACCGCTCGACGTGGTCTTCCGGATCGGACAGCGCCCGGACCTCGCAGACGAATTCGAGGAACTCCCGCGGCGTGAGGAAGCTCGGCGGATCCTCCCGCTCGGGCAGCGTCCCGATAGCCCGACGGACCGCCATCGGTTCGGCGACGGGATCGTGGCCCAGGACGGTCGCCGTACCCGACGTGGGCGTCCGCTGGCCGGTCAGTATCTCGATCGTCGTGGTCTTGCCCGAGCCGTTCGGTCCGAGCAACGCGAACAGTTCGCCCTCCCCGACCGTCAGCGACAGTCCCGACAGCGCGTCGAGGTCGCCGTACTCCTTCGTGAGCCCCGTCGTTTCGATCGCCGGCATGGGGCTATCCAGTAGACGGCTCGGCTTAGCTGTTGGGCCGTCCGAGCGCTCGGTCGCCCGTCAGGTGCCAGTGTGCGGTGACGACGACCCAGCCACAGAAGACGACTGCGCCGTACATCTCGGGAATCGCCAGCCCCGACTGCCGAACGCCACCGGTCAGGAACCAGACGTACCAGCCCCCGAGGTGGGCGATACCCAGCAGGATCGTGACCGCGCCGCGCAGCCGGTCGCCGGCGAGGACGTTGCCCGTCCCGTAGAGCCAGAACGCGACGGTAAACAGCAGGTAGTGGCCGATCGCGACCGCGAAGTGCGGGGCGGTCCCGTCGGGGAAGGTACCGACGCCGGCCAGCGAGAGCAGCGAGAGCCCGAGGACGACGGCACCGAGCCGTTCGACGAGGCCATTGCTCCCGAGCCAGACCGCTCCGGCGAAGCCCAGCCCCGCGAGCCCGCCGACGATCAGCCCGCCGTTGAACAGCAACCGCGTCGGGCCCGTCGCGACACCCTCGGCTGCGGCCCTACTCTCCAGAGCGCCGAGATGCGAGAGCGCGTTCACCGTCCAGTCGAACCCCGGCGAGAGCGTCGTCGCGAGCAGAATCGCACCCAGCGTGACGATCGGTACCCCGACCCCGGTCCACGCGGCCATTCGCTCGTACTGCATCACAGACACCACAGAGACCGCGCGTTCATAATCGTTGTGGGCGACAGCGGCTCCAGCACGCCGACGCCCATCTCGACGCCGGGACTGTAGTGGGCCAGCGGTTCGCCGTCCAGGGCGTCGACTCCCGCCGCGTCCAGCAGCGTCGTCTCCGTCACGGCCGCGTCGGCGGGCTGGACCGTCCACGGCGGGTGTCCCACCGACCCGACGAGCCGCGCCTCCAGCGGCCCGGTCGTCACGTAGCGCTCGCGATCGAGCAGGAAGGCGGCGAGGGTGTCGGGAGCCGTCGTCGTCGGCGTCCCGGTCGGCTCGAACGTGACGCCCAGTCGCGCGTTCCCGCCGTCTCGCCGCCGCGAGACCACCTCCGTGCGGCCGCCCTGGCGTCGTCGTCGTACGTCGGCGTGGGACGCCGGCAGGTGAAAGAGCGTTCGGAGTGCGTCTACGACGAGACGGTCGGTCACGTCCAGCGAGAGAAACGCGACCGCACGGTCGCCGGACGGCGTCTGCACGTACGTGCGGACGGCGACGGTCTCGACGTGCTCGCGAAGGGGAACGCCGAAGGCGTCGAAGCAGTCGATCGAGAGCGACAGCGCGGACACCCACGCCGTGCCGTCCGTCGTGTCCGGTCGCGCCCAGGCGGGGAGCGCGTCACGAACCGCGGCGGGCGCGACCGGCCAGTGGAGGAAACACACGTCCGAGAGCGCGATAGAGAGGGGACGCAGCGGTCCAGACATGTCCCACCGTAGGAGTGCGAGTAGCTTTAGTGACCCGGCGGTCGAGAAGCACCGCCGATCAGCGGTGTCGGTGGAGTCGGCCCGCGGTCACGTCGAGGCCGGGGCTGAAGTGGACGACCCGCTCGGAGTCGGGCGCGTCGAAGCCGCTGGCGGCGAACAGGTCGTTGCGGTCGAACGTGACCGTCGCCGGCTGGAGGTCCCACGGCGGGTGGTCGATGTCGGCGAAGTAGATCCGGCCGCGGTCGTCGGCCACGTAGAACCGATACCGCTCCGTGAGGAACGCGGCCAGCGAGTCGTCGCGTGCGGGCTCGGGCAGGCCGGTGGGCTCGAAGCTGGCTCGGAATCGAACGTCCGGGGCGTCGGGGTGGGTGCGCACGCTCTGGAGGCGCGTCCGCGAGCCGTGGCGATGAGCGGTCATCCGTGCGCGGTAGTAGGGCAGCCGGAACAACCGGCGAGCCACCGCGACGCCGAGCCGGTCGTCGGCGTCGAGGTTGTAGAAGTACACCCCCGGCTGGCCGTCCAGCGTGACGTACGTCCGGAGGTTCAGCTCGTAGAACGAGCGTCCGATCGGGGAGCCCCGCGGCCGGATGTCCGCCATTCGGAAGGGGACGACGCCGAGCCACGCGGACCCGTCGAAGGTGTCGACGGAGAGCCCCTCGGGCAGGGACTGGGCGACCGTCTCGACCGGGACCGGCCAGTGGGCGAACAGGACGTTTCGCCACTCCATCGAGAGCAGACGACGCATACTCGACGTTAGGGCTGGTGACAATAAGGGGTGTCGCCCGGGGAACTTTGGGGCTTCCCACTCCAGTGGCGGACATGGAGTGTGCAGTCAGGCAAGGCGGCGCAGGCCGGAGACAGCGATGAGTGACGAGGACTCGGACGGCGGACCACCGGAACGCTGCCCCATCTGCGAGACGCCGTACGCCTCCGTCTCGGTCCACGAGGAGGGCGTCGCGGTGAACCTGATCGAGAACGAGCGCTTCCGACGGGTCTGTTTCGAACCGATCGACGACGGCGGCCCGCGGTTGCGGTTCTACCACCACACCCACGAGCAAGCCGGGACGACCCCGTCGAGCGAACGCGGGACCCCCGGTGGACGGGTTCCCTGAGCCTGTTTGCGATGTGAGTATACGTAATACGTTTCGACTCCCGCTCGCCCTTTCGCGGCCCGCTGCTCGCTTCGCTCCCAGCGCGCCGCGCTACTCACGGATCGTTCCTCCCCGCTCGCCCTTTCGCGGCCCGCTGCTCGCTTCGCTCCCAGCGCGCCGCGCTACTCACGGATCGTTCCTCCCCGCTCGCCCTTTCGCGGCCCGCTGCTCGCTTCGCTCCCAGCGCGCCGCGCTACTCACGGATCGTTCCTCCCCGCTCGCCCTTTCGCGGCCCGCTGCTCGCTTCGCTCCCAGCGCGCCGCGCTACTCACGGATCGTTCCTCCCCGCTCGCCCTTTCGCGGCCCGCTGCTCGCTTCGCTCCCAGCGCGCCGCGCTACTCGTGGCCCGAAACCGGCACCGGCTCGTAGGGCGCTTCCAGCCACTCGATGTCGCTGTCGGACAGCGAGATGTCGAGCGCCGCGACGGCCTGTTCGAGGTGCTCGATGCTCGTGGTGCCGACGATCGGGGCGTCCACGGCGTCTTTGTGCAGGAGCCACGAGAGCGCGATCTGGGCCATCGTCGCGTCCCTCTCGTCGGCCAGTTCCTGGACGCGCTCGTTGATCTCGCGGCCGCCGCCCTCGAAGTAGGGGTGTTCCCGCGCGTAGTCGTCGGTCTGGCCCCGCGTCGTGGCGTCGAACTCCTCGTGGGGGCGCGTGAGGTAGCCGCGGGCGAGCGGGCTCCACGGGATGACGGCGACGGCGTCCCGCTGGCAGAACGGGAGCATCTCGCGTTCCTCCTCGCGATAGAGGAGGTTGTAGTGGTTCTGCATCGTCTCGAAGCGGGTCAGGTCCTCGCGCTCGCTGGTCCGCAGGGCCTCGGCGAACTGGTAGGTCCACATCGAGGACGCACCGGCGTGGCGGATCTGGCCGCGGCGGACGGCGTCGTCCAGCGTCCGTAGCGTCGTCTCGATTGGCGTGTCGTCGTCCCAGCGGTGGATCTGGTAGAGGTCGACGGTGTCCATGCCCAGCCGGTCCAGCGAGGCCGACAGCTCCTGCTCGATGGCCTTCCGCGAGAGACCGCCGGAGTTGGGGTCGTCCTCGTCCATCTGGAAGAAGCCCTTCGTGGCGACGACCTGCTCGTCGCGGTCGTACGCCGACAGCGCCTCACCAAGGACGCGCTCGGACTCGCCCGCCGAATACATGTTTGCCGTATCGAAGAAGTTGATCCCCAGGTCGATCGCGCGATCGATGACCGCCCGGCTCTCGGACTCGTCGAGGACCCAGTCGCGCCACTCGGAAGTGCCGAAGCTCATACACCCCAGACAGAGCTTCGAGACCTCGATCCCGGTCGAACCCAGCGTCGTGTACTCCATACCGGAGCCAGCGGACGGTGCCACAAAAAGGTACGTCGGCGACGGCCGACTACAGCGACTCGGGCTCGACGCGGGCGACGTACCGGCGCGCGACCACGAACAGCACCACGGCGGCGACGACGTAGCCGACGACGTGACCGTAAGTCACGAGCGACGGGCTGTCGACCGCGAGCTTGGCCGCCGTCGTCGATGGGTGTTCCGGCAGGAGGATCGCCGCGCCGAACACCACCAGCGTCAGAACCGAGTACAGGAGCTGTGCGGGCCGTCGGCGACCGAGCTGCAGTCCCAGCACGACGCCGAAGACGACGACGATCGTCGCCGTCGCGGTGACGAACACCAACAGCGCCAGCGGATTCGACACCGCGATACCGTTGGCCGACAGCAGGCCGATCCACAGCGCGGCCTGTGCCGGTGCCAGCGCGATCATCGCCAGCGACTTCCCGTCGACCACGTCGACCAGGCTGACCGGCGCGACCCGCAGCAGTTCGAGCGTGCCGCGTTCGATCTCCTCGGTGATGGTGTCGACGGCGACCGAGCCGCTGATGAACGGCGGCAAGAACAGCAAGAGCGGGATCAAGACGGTGTAGGTGAAGCTGAAGTACGGACTGGCGTTCGCCTCCGGCGGGAGTTCGAGGGGCGGCGCATCGAGCGAGTCGGCGCGCTCGAACCGTTCGTTGCGCTCCAGGGTCTTCAGCACCTCGCGCAACTGGACGACGATCAACGTCGTCCGGATGCTGCCGTCCGGCGCGATCGCCGTCACCTCGATTACCCGGCCGTCACTGTCGGGCGGAGAATCGTAGGTCCCCGTCAACACCGCGTCGACGCGCCCGACGTTGAACGCCTGCTGGGCGTCGTCGGTCGCGTCGAACGCGACCGGCTGGACGCCCTCGGTCTCCGCGACGGCCTCGAACAACTCCTGTTGGGCGTCGCCGGTGACGGCCATCTCGATGCCGCCCGACTCGACCGAACCGGGATCGTACAGCGACGTGAGCCCGACCACGAGGAACGACGAGAACGCCGCCACGAACAGCTGGATCAGAATCGCGAGCACGATCGTCTTCTCGCGTCCGAGCGACGCCAGGTCCCGGCGGGCGATCACGAGTCGCGGGTCCAGCGAGCGATCACTGGCCAAGGGCGATCACCACCGTGTAGTTGTAGGCGAAGTGAATCGCCATCGCGGCCCCCAGGGCCAGCAGGTACGACCGCCGAGAGCGCCGCGCCCCGAGCGAGGAGACCGTCGCGGTGACGACGTGCAAGAGGAGCGGCAGGAGCAGGAGGACGGCGACGGTGAGCCAGATCGGCACGCCGGACGGCAGCAGCTCCAGCCCGACCTGGCTGGTCTGTATCTCCCGGAGTCCCGGATTGACCAGTTGCGCCACGAGCGTCACCTTCTCTGCCAGGAAGAACCCGACGCCACTGAGTGTGCCGACGACCACTCCGGTCCGGAGCGACCGGTCGTACCGACCGCTGGTGTAGCCGGCATAGAGGTGCAGACTCTTCGCGACTTCTTCGATGAAGACGACCGCACCGAGGATCAGGGGGATCGTCAGTGCCGTCGACAGCCCTTGTAGCGGGAAGATCAGTGCGATCGCCACCAGCTCGGCGACTAATACGAGCGGGATCAGCAACACGGAGAGTTTCAGCGCGCTCCAGTTCGACTTGATTCGACCCGAGAGCGCGTCGAGTACTTTCAGGGGAATCGATCGCTGGGTGAACATGTCCTCTTCCCGGTAGAGTCCGGCCCCCAGTCCGAACAGGACGACGGCCGTCAGCGTGGGCGGGATCGTCGAGAACGCGAAGTTGCTCGCCGTCACGGTCTGGGCCTGGAGATCACGGACTACCACCGTCAGCGGCGAGATCAGCGCGATCGGGGTCACGTCGGTGAAGATCGCCGGCACGAAGGCGTAGCTGGTCAGCGAGACCGTCACGGTCACCGTGACGAAGGTCAGCTCCTTGAACGACCGCGCGAACATCGCGCCACAGAACGTCGCCGAGAGGAAGAGCAGAGCGATCGGGAGCATCGCCAGGACCGCGATCGGCCCGCCCCCGGCGGTCAGCCCGCCGAATCGCAGACCGAGCGTAATCGCCGTTACGACGCCCATGGCACCGAGGAAGTACGGCATCGTCTTGCCGGCGACGATGTCGAACCGGCTGACCGGAGAGACCAACAGCAGTTCCCCTCGTCGGTTGAGCCGCTCGGAGAGCATCGTCGAGCCGTAGGCCTGGATGACGAAGTTCATCGGGACGATAAAGAGGAAGGCGAGTACGAGCGACTCGAAGGGGAAGGGCGGCTGGATGTCCGAGGGAGAGCCGGTTGTCGATCCACCCGTCAGTCCCGCGCCGAGCCCGGCCAGCCCACCGGCATCGCTGTCGGTCGAGCCGCCGGCACTGCCGCCGTCGCCGCCGTCGCCGCCGCTCCCGCCGCTCGATCCGCCGGCACTGCCGCCGTTACCGTCGCCGTCTCCGTCCGAACCGCTGTCGGACGCGATCGTCTCAGAGACGCCGGACTGTTCGAGATAGACCAGCGTCACCGAGACGGGCTCTGCGGCGGTCCGGTTGTCATCGCGGGCCATCTGGCGGCTGTTGTACCGGTCGACGCTCGTGCGGAACTCACCGAGCGCCGCCCGCTCTTTGGGGTCTTCCGGACTGCTCGCCAGCTGTGTCCCGACGAAGAGCAGTTCCTGGTCGCCGCGTTCGACCGCCGCAGGGTCGGGCTCCTGGACGACGAAGGCCGCGTCGTCGCTGGCCGGTGCGTAGTAGGAACTCGACTCGTCGACGCCGATCCGGTAGAGCCCGCTGTCGAGTCCGCTGGCCCCACTGCTGGCTGCGAGCCCGGCGACCAGCACCATCGCCACGACCGAGACGGCCATGATGGCCACGGTCCGTTTGTCGACGCCCCCGGCGTTCTTGGTCACCTCCCACTTGGCGATCCGCAGTAGCTTCCGCGGGTTCATCTAGGCCTCCTCGACGTAGCGGGTCCCCGGCGTCTCGCTCTCGGCGACGTTGAGGAACACTTCTTCGAGACTCGACTCCTCGGTCCTGATGTCGATGACCTCGCCGCCGCGTTCGGCGGCGGCCGCCCGAACGTCCTCGACGCCGTCCATCGTCTCGACGACGCGCCGCCAGTTGCCGTTCTCCGCGACCGCGCCGGGCACCTCGACGGTCGTGTAGACGTGGTACTCCCGATCGCCGTACTCGTCCTGGAGAGCTTCCAGATCGCCGCGAGCGACGATCTGGCCCTCGTTCATGATCGCCACGCGGTCGCAGATCGTCTCGACGTGATAGAGGTTGTGCGCCGAGAAGACGATGGTCTTGCCCTCCCGAGCCAGCTGCTCGGTGAACTGGATGACGTAGTTCGTCGTCAGCGGGTCCAGTCCGCTGGCGGGTTCGTCGTAGACCAGCACGTCCGGGTCGTTGATCAGCGATCTGGCGATGGCGACCTTCCGCTTCATCCCCTTGGACATGTCGCCCAGCTTGCGCTCGCGGTGTTCGAGTTCGAGCTCGTCCAGCGTGTCGTGCATCCGTTCGGTCGCTACGTCCGTCGGCACGTCGTACAGGTCCGCGAAGAATCGCAGGTACGACAGCGGCGTCATCTCCTCGTAGAGGGGCGATTCCTCGGGGAGGAAACCGAGCTGCTGGCGCATCTCGGTGTCGGTCACGTCGTAGCCGGCGACGGACACGTCGCCGCTGGTCGGTTCGAGCAGTCCGGAGAGCATCTTCAGCGTCGTCGTCTTGCCCGCACCGTTCGGGCCGATGACGCCGAACACCTCGCCCCGGTCGACGGAGAACGTGCTCCCCTCGACGGCGACGAAGTCCCCGTACTCCTTGCGAAGGTCCCGAGCTTCGATCATCTGCCCGACGCTTGTGACCGAACTCCCCTATAGTTGCCCCCCGTTTATTAGCAGTGAGAACGAACTGCGGCCGTGGCTCTGAACGTCGAGCGGACTCCAGACGGGCGTCGCCTCTGTATGAGCCGGGAGATTCCGGCGACCCGCGACGCCGCCTGGCGCGTTCTCACGGACACGAACCAGTGGCCCGACTGGGGACCGTCGGTGCGGGCCGTCGAGTCGAGCGAGCGGATCGTCGAACGGGGAACGACCGGCCGGGTGACGACGCCGATCGGGACGGTGCCGTTCGAGATCACGAGCTGTCGAGACTACCGGTGGACGTGGCGGGTCGCGAAGATCCCTGCGACCGGCCACCGCGTCGAGAACGTCCGTGCGGACCACTGCCGGGTCGTCTTCGAGATCCCACTGCTCGCGGCGGGCTACGCGCCCGTGTGCCAGCGGGCACTGGGTCGGATCGAGGCGCTCCTGCGGGACTGACGGGTCGATCCTGGATACGGTCACTCTTTCCGCTTCGAAAAGAGGGTCGCGCTGGTTCGTGGTTAGAAGTCGCCGTTGATGATGTCGCGGACGCGCTGGCGGTCGAAGAGTTGATTCTCTTTGGAGACTTCGGGAAATTTCTCGGCTTCGAATGCGCCGAACTCCTCGGGGTAGAGCTGCTGGGCAGCCATCTCGGTCTGGAGTAGATTTACCAGTGGCCCCTGGGAACCGAACGCACCCGCGTAGACGTTTCCTTCCTGGACAGCGGTAAGCTGTCCCCCGATGGAGTCTTCTTGGAGCGGTGTCACGAACTGCTCGCGGAACGCTCTCTGAGAGAACGTGTTTTGATTGCCCGTCGTGCCGATTCCCCAGTGGATGACGATCATCTCGGGGTCGAGTTCAAGCAGTGTTTCGTAATCGATAGTCCCTGCCTCAATGTGGTCTGCAGTAAACGTACTCCGGATGTCGAGATCCCGATACGGCTTCAGCTCGACGCCCTCAGCCTGCGTCCGCATCGGATAAAACGTCCCTTCATTCGGGTTCGATGCGCTGTTGATCAGTGCAATTTCTGGGCGTTCGTCAGCGGGCGGGAGCCGGGATTGGACCTCCTGCTGAAGTTCGTCGTGAACCTCAGCGAGCGCCTCGTAGCGTTCGCGCTCCTGGAACAGCTCTGCAACCCGTTCTAACGCCTCGTACATCGAGTAGAGTTTGTAGTCGTGCCACTCGCGGCGGCGGAGGATGTTGTTGCCGAAGAACGGGGCAACGTTTTCACGAATCTCGTCGGTGTCGGACTCGTCCCACGACTCGTCCCACCCGGTGCTGTGCATGTAGTTGGGGTCCATCAGAATCACGTCGGGATCCCGCTCGTAGAAGATTTCCTTGTCCCAACTCGTCTGCGACAGTGATTCGGTCTCCGAGAGCGGCGGGACATCAAGTCCGAACGGCTCGAAGAGAAACCCGGGAATCATGTATGCCGAGGTTAGAAATCCGTCACGTTGGCCGAGCGCGAATGCCATGTCGGCCCACTCGCCGTTGTTAGCGATGTAGGTCTCCGGCACTTCCTCGAAGGTGATGCAGCCGGCAGGCTCGATACAGGCCTCGTAGGAAGTGTCTGTCTCGGTTTCCGTCTCGTCATCGGTGTGCGTCTCGGTCTCGGTACTCGTCAACGCCGGGGTCAATTCGGAATCGGATTGACCCGCACACCCAGCAAGCAGTCCGCCACCCACGATCACTCCGCTGTATTTCAAGTAGTCTCTACGCGTCGGTGCTTCATGCCTGCGGTTATCTTCGGGCATAGTTTTTAGGCTAGCCTAAATCATAATGACTGTTTCGGTCTTTAGACGGCTACTGGCAATTCTCCCTGTGACCGACTCGCGCTGTGTATACAGCACGCGCGGTGTCCATCGAAACTGAGGATTTCTCTAACGGGCAGTCCAACACCTGTATAACGGCTATTCTGGCAAGAAAGATGTCGAGAAAACCACATTCCGGGGTAGTGTTCAGATAAGCGACTGTCAGCGTAGTGGTGCAGACACCGAAAGCCCTCGCACAGTTGCGGTCCCGCGACTCGCTGCGCTCCAGTCGGTGCTTGCATCGTCGGGGTTCCTGCAACTGCGCTCGCCCTTTCATCCACCAGGGTCTAGACGGCTCAACGGCCGAATCCTGGCGTCTGTGCGAACAGGGTGAGCACAGGCTCAGGAGAGCGTGCTCTCCTGGCGGATGAAAGGGCGAGTCGTGGTCCGGCATTCTGTGGCGGCACTATCTGAACGAAGTGAAGATATCCGTCACAGAATGCCGGAGCGCGACGAGGGCTTTCGGTGCTTCGAGTTTCTGATCCTGATTTCTTATCTGAACACCACCCATTCCAGCGGCCGTAGCTCTTTATACAATCGAGTCCACGCTGTCGTGCAGTTGACCGGGCAAACGGCGACGATGATCCGTCTCAGGGCGTCTGGACGCGGGCCTTCGATACCCGGTGGATCGCGTCGTCGATCCCTTCCCCGTCGCAGTCGTCGTTCGGGCATCGATAGTGCCAGCCGTCTTCTGTCCCCGCTCGCTCGGAGAACCGCTCCCCGCACTCGTCGCAGAACAGTTCGCCCGCACTGCAGGTGTCTCGGTGGAGTTCCAGTTCCAGTTCGGTTTCGAAGGTGCGTTTGCACTCCCGGCAGATATGTGTCATAGTTGAGCGTTCCCACTCGTCCACTATAACTACATCGGAACGTTCACGTCAGGGGTTCTCCGACCCGGAAACAGAGTATTATCGACAAAACCGCTGGACGGCTATCCAGCGAGTGTCGATACGAGCCGCCGAACGTAACAGATCGCGAACTGCTCTGCGATGGACGGTTCGCGGGCCGTCGTCTGACCCGCTACAGGATGTCTTCGACGTGGTCGACGACTTCCTCGGGCGTGTCACCGACGGGCACGCCGATAGACTCGCTTTGCTCGCGCATCGCTCCGCTCCCGCTCGCACCGTGGTTCTCGCTTCGCTCCGAACCACACACCGCTCGTCTATCGAGCCCTCACTCACTTCGCTCGCGAGGACGCCGTTGCTCTCCAGCGCGTCGATCTTGGACTCGGCAGACCGAAAAAGACGAGCGTACGGCGATCCGCCGACGCTACAGGATGTCTTCGACGTGGTCGACGACTTCCTCGGGGGTGTCACCGACGGGCACGCCGTTGCTCTCCAGAGCCTCGATCTTGGACTCGGCGGTGCCGGTCCCGCTGCCGGAGACGATAGCGCCCGCGTGGCCCATCCGCTTGCCCGGTGGCGCGGTACGGCCGGCGATGAAGCCGGCGACGGGCGTGTCCATGTGCTCGCCGATGTAGCGGGCGGCCTGCTCCTCGTCCTCGCCGCCGATCTCGCCACACATCACGACGGCCTTCGTGTCGGGGTCGGCCTCGAACAGTTCCAGCGCGTCGATGAAGCTCGTCCCGATGATCGGGTCGCCGCCGATACCGATAGCGGTCGACTGACCGATGTCGCGGTTGGTGAGGTTGTCGACGACCTGGTAGGTCAGCGTCCCGGAGCGAGAGACCAGACCCACGTCGCCCGAGGAGAAGATGTTGCCCGGCAGGATGCCGAGCTTCGCGACTCCCGGCGTGATGACGCCCGGACAGTTCGGACCGACGAGGTGGGTGTCGGTCTCGTCCTGTTTGCGCTTGACGCGGGACATGTCCTGGGTCGGAATGCCCTCGGTGATGGCGACGACGAGGTCGACCGGTGCGTCGAGTGCCTCGAACAGCGCGTCGCCAGCGAAGGCCGGCGGGACGAACACGACGGCGGTGTTCGCGTTCTCTTCGCGCGCGGCGCGGTCGACGGTGTCGTAGACCGGCACCCCGGCGACTTCCTGGCCGCCGCGGCCGGGCACGGCACCGGCGACGACGTTGGTGCCGTACTCCATCATCTGCTCGGTGTGGAACTTCCCCTCGCCGCCCGTGATCCCCTGGACGACGACGCGAGTGTCCTCGTCGACGAGCACGCTCATGCTTCCACCTCCTCGGCGTAGATGACGGCACGTTCGACGGCGTCTTCGAGCGTCTGTTCGACCGTCACGAGGTCTTCGTTGAGAATCTCCATCCCTTCAGTAGCGTTGGTGCCCGCGAGTCGGACGACGACGGGCTTGGGAATCTCGTCGAACTGTTCGAGCGCCTGGTTGATTCCCTTGGCGACCTCGTCGCCCCGCGTGATCCCGCCGAAGATGTTGAACACGACGGAGTCGACGTTGTCGTCGGAGAACACCATATCGAGCGCGTTGGCGATCCGCTGGGCCTTCGCACCGCCGCCCACGTCGAGGAAGTTCGCCGGCTCGCCGCCGAAGTGGTCGACGAGGTCGAGCGTCGTCATGACCAGCCCGGCACCGTTGCCGATGATGCCGACGTTGCCCGACAGGCGGACGTAGTCGAAGCCGTACTCGTCGGCCTTCTGTTCGAGTTCGTCGCCGCCGTCGGCCTCGTCTTCCATCGCCTCCAGATCGGGGTGACGGAACAGGGCGTCGTCGTCGACGTTCATCACGGCGTCGGCCGCGATGACCTCGTCGTCGGCCGTGACCATCAGCGGGTTGATCTCGGCGTCGGAGCCGTCTTTGTCCTCCCAGAGGTCGTACAGCGTCTTGAGGACGCCGGCAACGTCGTTGGCGACCTCGCGGTCGACACCGGCGTCGTAGACGACCTTCCGGGCCTGGTAGTGGTGCATGCCGAAGGCCGGATCGATGTGCTCGCGGGCGATCGCCTCTGGCTCTTCTTCGGCGACTTCCTCGATGTTGACGCCGCCGCGCGTCGAGACCATCGCGACGGGCTTGCCCTCGCCGCGGTCCATCGTGACGCCGACGTACAGCTCGTTGACGAAGTCGACGGCCTCTTCGACGAGGACGCGGTCGACGTGGAGCCCCTTGAGGTCCATCCCGAGAATATCGTCGGCGTACTCACGGGCCTCGTCGGCGTTCTCGGCGAGCTTGATCCCGCCGGCCTTCCCGCGGCCGCCGACCTGCACCTGTGCCTTGATCGCGACCGGATAGCCGATCTCCTCGGCGGCGTCGACCGCTTCGTCGACGGTCGTCGCCAGCGTCGATGCGGGCGTCGGAACCCCCGCGTCGGCGAAGACCTGCTTCGCCTGGTACTCGTGCAATTTCATGTCATACGAAACGCCGTCACGCGCCCGCTTAAATCCCATCTTTTTCCGTGGCTCGCGGAGGAACCTGGCGTTCTGCGCGAACCTCGGGAGCGAATCACTCGGGAGTCGAACGGTGT
This sequence comes from Halomicrobium mukohataei DSM 12286, assembly GCF_000023965.1. Taxonomy (NCBI): domain Archaea; kingdom Methanobacteriati; phylum Methanobacteriota; class Halobacteria; order Halobacteriales; family Haloarculaceae; genus Halomicrobium; species Halomicrobium mukohataei. The sequence continues at coordinate 2,602,115 of NC_013202.1, forward strand.
GTGATGCGGAACGAAGTCACAGGCGGTCGTACGGGAACCACGATGCGACCGGGAACAAAGCGAGTGGGCCAGTGGCCGCCCGGGTCCGTCGACGGCTCAGTCAACCGGGTGGTACGTCCGTTCGCAACCAGGACCGAAAGGCTCGGAGTCGATCGTTCAGTGAGTGCCAGACACAATTGTGTGGCCAGTAAAGTGTAGTTCTGAAGGAGTGCTCGCATCCGGTGGATCTTCAGAAATCTGCGTTTTTGATCACAATGCTCTGTTGAATCCGCAGACGGGACTGGGATCGAGGCTGAAGACACAGTTATCAGACTCCATTGGTGAGGAATTCTCACAACCGACCTTCGATTGATGGGTCGGCTTTGGAGAGCGAAAGCAGATTCTGACTCGCTATCTGTTGCCGACTCCATCTGACACACTGGACGCTACCCCGTCGACTCGGCCGCAGTCACCGGATTCAACGGAGCACTCTAGTCACATTCACTCTTTCCGCTTCGCTTCCACCTTCACAGCGGCGCTATCCTGCTGCCGTTATCGGATTCAACAGAGCAGATCACAAGCAATAGCCAGACTATCGGGGCAAGAGCGACTATCAAGCCGAATACGCCGATCAGATAGTTCCCCTCCACGAGTCCCCGTGCCCACCCCCTTCCGAGGTGAAAAATGAACAGCAAAAGGGCAACCAAAATCACAGTGCGGAGCGGAGAGCCGAACCCTCCCGTACTGGGATCGGTCGGTGACATGACGTGAGACTCCGTCTCACTGTCTGATAACGGTTCCCTTGGATACATCGTCTTCAACTGGGAGACAATCCGTGGTCTAAGAACGCACGGAACGCTCCCTCTCAGAGTTCGGCGAGGCCGAGGCTGTATTCGAGTGCGGTGTCGACCTCCTCCATCCGTTCGGGCGGAATCGAGCCGAGATTCTCGTCGATACGGTGCTGGAGAGAGATGGTTCGAATCTGGCTACAGAGCGCGACCGAGTCTTCCCGAAGCGCACACTCTTGGGCTGGGACGAGCACTTCGAACGGATAGAGCTCCTCGCCGAACGAGGTGGTGAACGGAACGACGATCGTCGTCGGTGCGTTGGCATTCCCGACATCGTTCTGTACGACGAGACACGGGCGTGTTCCCCGTTGTTCGGACCCCTGGGTCGGATCGAGGTCGACAATAACGACATCTCCTCGACGGACAGACGTAGCCATCCGCTACCACTCTGGGGCATCGCCCAGCTGTTCGTTAGCCTCCGTCGAAACGTCCGCCAGTTCGTCGGCGAGTTCGCGGATCCGTTGGGAACGCTTGCGGTACCCCTCAGCCAACTCTTCACGAGTGAGTGGCTGTTCGATAACGAGCTTGCCAGCCTCTTCGTGGATCAGGACGTCGTCGCCGCCCTCGATCCCGAACCGTTCGCGAAGCTCTTTGGGGATCGTCACTTGCCCTCGCTTCCCGACCTTCCGGTGTTCGCCCTCACTCATACGTATTCATATCATATTCGTACTAATAAACCCTTTCACGGACGGCTATCGATACGGTTCTTCTATAGTAACAATTGCACCGATGTCCACACCGATCGCACTGCAGTCGTGCGATCGGGTGTGCATTGATTTTGCCCGGCTCGAAGCTGTGGGGCTGCTTCGAAGACCCACTGGGACACCCGGGCACGCTCACGCGCGGGTCGACGACCGACCGCGAAGCCCTTCGCGTCCACGGAGGAGCGCCACGCCGCCGAGCAGCACCGCCTGATGGAGCACCGTCCCGAGCGCGATGGCACCGAACGCCATCCCCGCCGTCAGCGCGAGCGACGCCCCTTCGAGCACCGACACGGCGACGACCAGCACGGCGGCGACGGTGCCGTTCCCGAGCGAGCGAGGGAGTTCGTCTCGAATCATCTCCACGACCGATCGATCCGTCGCGTCGCCGTTCAGGAGCGCTGCGAAGCACATGACATCTCCTGTGGACTGGAGACAGTTAACTCGACCGTGCGATTCGGCGGCGACATCGCCGAATTTAGCCCCACTGGCCACGAAAAGGCGGCATGGATCAGTCCACCGAATCGAAGGTCGCCGACCTCGTGGCGTCCCTGCGCGAGAGCGACACCGCCGTCGTCCTCACCGGCGCTGGTGTGAGTACCGCCTCGGGCATTCCCGCCTTCCGCGGCGAGGACGGCCTCTGGTCGGAGTTCGATCCGAAGGCGTTTCACCGCCGACGGCTGGACGCAGACCCGGCGGGGTTCTGGGCCGACCGCCTCGAACTCAGAGAACGACTCACCGGCGGCTCGATCGAACCGAACGCCGCTCACGAGGCCATCGCGACGCTGGAAGCCGAGGGACACGTCGACGCAGTCGTCACCCAGAACGTCGACGGGCTCCACAGAGAGGCCGGCACGGAGAACCTGATCGAACTTCACGGGACCAACGAGCAGGTCGCCTGTGACGACTGTGGGCGACGGACGGCCGCCGAGCCGGTCTTCGGGCGGGCGGCCGAGGGAGAGCGACCGCCACGGTGTGAGTGTGGCGGCGTCTTGCGGCCCGACGTGGTTCTGTTCGGCGAATCGCTGCCCGGCGAAGCGATCGAGCGAGCGAACTGGCTGGCCCACCGGGCGGACTGGTTCCTGGTCGCGGGCTCGTCGCTGACCGTCGCTCCGGCCGCGGGACTCCCCGGCAGAGCGGCGCGGTCGGGAGCGACGGTCGGCATCGTGAATCTCGAGTCGACGGAGAAAGACGACGCGGCGGCAGTCGTCGTCAGAGCGGATGTGACGACGATATTGCCGGCGATCGAACGGCGCGTCTAGAGTTCGACGCCGCCGGGGATGAGGCTCCGTCCGCGACTGAGGCTGCCGCTCTCGTCGTAGACGAGCAGGATCTCCTTCGTGTAGACTGTCGATTTCCCGTCGCCGTCTGTGAGTCGGAGGCGGTATCTGGTTCCCTCGTCGTCGCTGGCGGCGGCGACGACCGACTCGATGACGCTCGGGGCGACGTTCGCTTCGAGGACGTACTCGCCGTTGTGACGGTTCGCGATCGAGAGGACGCCGGCCGCCTCGCTGCCGTCGGCTCGGGTGCGATAGGTCACGTCCAGTTCGCCCGCGTCGAGTGTGCCACCGTCGCTGGTGAGTCGATCCGACAGGAGGTCGTCGGGACCGTCGAACGCGATCGCGATCACCGGATCGTCGGTCGACGACTCCTCGGTCCCGCTCACGTCGATGTCGAAGTAGTCACGCCGCATCTCGTACCCGACGGTAGGGGACGCTGGGCAAAGAACGTAACGGCGATTGGTACCACGACACACGGGATCGGGCAGAGCCGACAGCTATAATCCACAGTGGGACGCGGTGACGGGCATGGCCTGGGTCAAGTCCGAGTACGCGCCGGAGCTCGCGGTCCTGTCGACGTGGCTCGTGGCGCTGTTGCCGTGGTCGGGGGCGGTCCTGCCGATCGAGGTCGGCGGTCGCCAGGTGACCGTCGTCATCATCCGGTTTCTGTACTTTCGACTACAGTACATCTTCGGCATCTCCTTCGGCGAGCAAGAGCGGCCGTTCCTCTGGGTGGTCGAGGCACCGGCGTTCAACCAGACCCTGACGACGGCGAGCTGGGTGTGGGTCGGAGCCGCGGTCCTCTCGCTCGCTCCGCTGGCGTTGAGTGTCGCCTACTACGTCGACGAGGACGCCCACGAGGCCGCGATGCCGGTCGACCCGGTCCGACTCCAGGGCGCGCTGCTGGCACTGTTGGGCGTGGGACTGGCCGCCGCGACGCTCCTGTTCTGGGACCGCCAGCCGGTCACGATCCCGGTCGGCACCGCGCTGACGCTCGTGTTCGGCTACCTCCTGCTGACGGTCGACCGGACCGACGACGGGGGCGTCGGCGAGGAGTGACGCCGCCCGCCCACGGGATTTCAATTCGCAATACTGGGAGGGGCTCATTTAAGTACGTCGGCGAAGTATCGTGAGACGATTCCACACGGTATCGAGCGATGGCAGGCGACGAGACAGAGCACGACGGATCGAGTTCGACGCCGCTCTCGGGCGTGCGCGACTGGCTCTCGCGGACGGCTCGCATGCTCAGCGGCGCGGCCGTCCCGTCGACGAACTACGATCCACAGCGCCACGGCAAGCTGGTCGAGTACACGGTGCCCGAGCAGTACGACGAGATCGACCGCTACTGGCTCAACGCACCCTTTGCCTTCGCCTCGATCAACCACGATCCCGAGGCCGACGAACAGTTCTACCAGGTCGTCGAACCCTCGCTCGACGAGTTCGAGCGCGATCTGCTCGATCGGCTCTTCGAGGACATCCGCGGTCCGCTCATCTACCGCGAGGACGTGAGCGACGACCCCGAGGCGGCGCTGGCCGCGGCGCTGCGGGACCGGATCGAGGAGTACGGCGTCGTCGTCGAGCCCGAGACGTTTTACCGGCTGCTGTACTACCTCTATCGGTCCTTCCTGGGCTACGGCCGGATCGACCCGCTGATGCACGATCCCCACATCGAGGACATCTCCTGTGACGGGGCCGGGCTACCGATCTTCGCGTATCACGACGCGTACACCGACATCGAGACCAGCGTCGTCTACGAGGAGGGCGAGCTGAACGACTTCGTGATCCAGCTCGCACAGCGGTCGGGCCGGCACGTCTCCGTCTCTGATCCCGTCGTCTCGACGACGCTGCCGGACGGCTCGCGGATCGAGCTGGCACTCGGCGAGGAGGTCACGCCCCGCGGCTCCGCGTTCACCATCCGGAAGTACGCCGACGAGCCGTTCACGCCGATCGATCTGCTGAACTACGGGACCTTCTCCGTCGAGATGCTGGCCTACCTCTGGCTGGCCATCGAGTCCAACAAGTCCCTGATCTTCGCCGGGGGGACGGCGGCGGGCAAGACGACCTCGATGAACGCCGTCTCGATGTTCATTCCGCCCCGATCGAAGGTGTTGACCATCGAGGACACCCGCGAACTGTCGCTGTACCACGACAACTGGCTCTCGTCGGTGACCAGGGAGCGACTCGACGAGTCGGACATCACGATGTACGACCTGTTGCGGTCGGCGCTGCGCCACCGGCCGGAGTACATCATCGTCGGCGAGGTCCGCGGCGAAGAGGCGATTACGCTCTTCCAGGCGATGAACACGGGGCACACGACGTTCTCGACGATGCACGCCGACTCGGTCCAGACGGTGATCAACCGGCTGGAAAACGAGCCGATCAACGTGCCGCGACCGATGGTTCAGAGCCTCGACATCCTCTGTGTGCAGGTGCTTGGCCGCTCGGGCGGGGAACGCGTCCGGCGAGCCAAGACCCTCGCCGAGATCGAGGGGATCGACCAGCGGACCGGGGAACTCGACTACTCCAACGCCTACGCCTGGCAGGCCGACGAGGACTACTTCGAGGACTCAAACAGCGATCTGCTGGACGAGATCAGGCGCGAACGGGGCTGGAGCCAGTCGGAGTTGCTCCGGGAGATGGACGACAGAAAGCGGTTCCTGCGATACCTCCAGGCGGAGTCGATCACGGACTACCGGCGATTTACCGCGATGGTCAACAAGTACTACGCGGACAGCGAGACGGTGATGGAGCGGATCGACCGGGCCGACATCGACGCGACACCCTGACATGCAACTCAATCCACTGGGGACGCTCCCCGTCTTCGCGGTCATCGCGATCCTGTGCGTGGTCGCGCTCGCGATGCTCGACGAGACGTTCGACACGTCGCTGACGCGGTTCGGCCGACGGCTGTTCGGCCGGTACATCCCGGAGTCTGAGGAGCGAGAGCGCCTCCTGAAGTCGGCGTTCGTGGTGTACACCTATCGGACCTACGCCGCCCGGACGCTGCTGTACACGGCGCTGGCGGCCCTGGGCGGTGCGATCACTGGCGTCTACCTGTTCGGCGGACTGTTGCTGGCGATTCCGGGCATCGTCGATCTCATGATGGGGTTGCCCCGGACGATGGTCAACGCGCTGGGGATCCGCGGGTTCGAACTCGTGTTGACCCCGCGGGAGATCCTGTGGATCCTGATCGGCGGGGGCGTGATTACCGGCGTGACGGCCGCGGGGCTGACCTACTGGCTGCGCTGGGAGATGCCCCGAAGCAGAGCCGCGGTCCGCCAGCGAGCGATCGACGAGGGACAGGGGCGGACCCTCGCGTTCCTCTATGCGCTCTCGCGGGGCGGCGTCTCGTTTCCCGCGGCGTTGCGGACGCTCTCGGACAACCGCGAGATCTACGGGGCCAGCGCGGAGGAGGTCTCGGTCGCGGTCAGGCAGATGGACCTGTTCGGCCAGGACATGATCACCGCCGTCAGAGGGATGGCCGGTCGGACGCCAAGCGAGGACTTCCAGACGTTCGCCGAGAACCTCGCGAGCGTGCTTCAGAGCGGGCGCAGCCTCTCGACGTTCCTCAGAGAGCAGTACGAGCGGACGAAAGACGAGAGCGAGCGCCGCCAGGAAGAGATCCTCGAACACCTCGCGACGGTCGCGGAGGCGTACGTGACGGTGCTGGTCGCCGCCGTGCTCTTTTTCATCACGATCTTGCTCGTGTTCGGCCTGACCCTGGCCGACACGCTCGTGTTCATCCAGATGGTCGGCTACCTGATGATCCCGCTGGCCAACGCCGGGTTCGTGCTGTACCTCGGCCAGCGGCTGGCGATCCTCGGCATCGGAAACAACAAGACGACCACGTTACTCGATCGACGAGCGACGACGACGTTCGCCAAGCCGACCGACTCGGGCGGGTCGACGGCGACTGACGGCGGCTACGCCGACTCCATCGAGCGACGCCAGCTGGCCGTCTACGACCGGATCGCGACGGTCAAGCGCCTCGTCACCTCGCCGGTCCAGACGTTCCTCTGGAACCCGTCTCGGGTGCTCTACGTCACGGTGCCGATCGCCGTCCTCGCGGTCGCGCTCCGGGCACCGGCGGCCTTCGAGACGGGGACGGTCAACCTCCGGGTCCTCGACGACGTCCTGATCCAGTCGCTCCTGTTCGTGCTGGCGACGTTCGCGATCGCCCGGGAGCTGTACACCCGTCGGATCCGCCGGATCGAGGCTTCTACGCCGGAGTTGCTCGAACGCCTGGCCAGCCTCAACGAGGCCGGCATGACGGTCGTCGAGAGCCTGGAGCGGGTCCGCGGGACCGACGTTGGCGCACTCAGCGAGGAGGTCGATCGGATCTGGGCGGACGTGACGATGGGTGCCAACGTCGAGGACGCCCTGACGAGGTTCGGCCGCCGGATCAGGACGACCTCGATGTCTCGAGTGGTCACGCTGCTGATCAACGCCATGCGATCGAGCGGCAAGATGGGGCCGATCCTGCGGATCGCCGCCGATCAGGCCCGCTCCGACTACCGGCTGCGCCGCCAGCGCCGCCAGGAGATGCTCACCTACCTCGTCGTCATCTACATCTCCTTTCTCGTCTTCCTGGTCATCATCGCGTCGGTCCAGGAGGTGCTCGTGCCGGCGTTGCCCTCCAGCGTCCCGACCCCCGAGAACACGGGGCGATTGGGCGTCAACGTCGATCAGTTCGCGCGACTGGGCCAGGTCGACAAGGCAGCGTACACGCTCGTGTTCTTCCACACGGCGCTGATCCAGGCGCTGTGTACCGGCTTCGTCGGCGGGCAACTCGGCGAGGGGTCGCTCAGAGACGGCGCAAAACACGCCGCGATCATGCTGGGCGTGGCCTACGTCGTGTTCCTCTTGCTGTCCTCGCCGGTGGCCTCGCTGACCGTCGACAGTCCCGCCGCCGGACAGGAGCGCATCACGGTCGATTCCGCCTCGCTGTCCGGCGGCGGCTACGTCGTCGTCTACGAGGGCGAAGCCGGCGGCGAGGTCGTCGGCCAGTCGGCGTATCTCGTCGCCGGCACCCACGAGGACGTGACGATCGAACTCGACAGCCCGGTCGAGCGGCGGGACTCGCTGGTCGTCGTGGCGCATCTCGACACCGACGACGATCGGGTGCTGAACTACGGCGGCTTCGAGCGAGACCGGCCCTACCCCGCGCCGGGGCAAGGCGAGTTCGTCGCCGTATCGGTCACAGTCGAGTAGCCGACGCGCATCGAAGGGTGTTTGCGACACCGGATCGGTAGCCTCCGGTAATGGAGTTCGCCGAGTTCGCCGCGACGGCGGCCGAGATCGAGGGCGAGAGCGCCGACATCGCGACGACCGAGCTGGTGGCCGGGCTGCTCGCAGACGCCGACGAGGACCTCCCGATCCTCACGCGGCTCGTGCAGGGACGGGTGTTCCCGGCCTACGAGGCGACGAAGCTCGACATCGGCCCGAAGCTGTGTTACGAGGCCCTGGCGCGGGCGGCGGGCCGAAACGTCGCCGTCGACGACATCGAGGCCCGCGTCGCGGACGTGGGTGAGATCGGTGCCGTCGCGACCGAGCTCGACCTGGGCGGCCAGCAGGGACTTGCCGCCTTCGGCGCTGGCTCGCAGTCGCCCCTGACCGTCGCCGAAGTGGCGGACGAACTCGCGGCCATCGCGTCGGCCAGCGGTTCGGGGAGCCACGACACGAAAGTCGAGACGCTGTTTGGCCTGTTCAACCGCGCCAGCGACGCGGAGGCCCGCTACCTCGCCCGGATCGTCCTCTCGGAGATGCGGATCGGCGTCGGCGAGGGGACGGTGCGCGACGCCATCGCGGCGGCCTTCGACGCGCCGGTCGACGCCGTCGAGAGCGCGCTACAGGTCACCAACGACTACGGGAACGTCGCCCGGGTGGCCCGAGACGAGGGGGCCGACGGGCTGTCCGACCTCGAACTGACGATCGGACGGCCGGTCAAGGCGATGCTCGCACAGGCCGGCACCGTGACCGAGGCCCTCGAAGACTGGGAGACCGCAGCGGTCGAGTGGAAGTACGACGGCGCGCGGGTCCAGGTCCACGACGACGGCGAGACGGTCCGGCTGTTCTCTCGGAACATGGAGGACGTGACCGATCCGCTGCCGGAGGTGGTGTCGGCCGTCGAGGACGCCGTCGACGGTCCGGCCATCCTCGACGGCGAGGTCGTCGCGGTCGACGGCGACGGCGATCCGCTCCCCTTCCAGGAGGTCCTGCGACGCTTCCGGCGCAAACACGACGTGGCCCGTGCCAGCGAGACCGTCGGCGTTCGCCTGCACGCGTTCGACTGCCTCCACGCCGACGGTCGCGACCTGCTGGACGCCCCCCTCGTCGACCGACGGGACGCGCTCGACGCGGTGCTTGGCGACACCGACGCCGTCCGGTCGACGTTCTGGCTCGCAGACGACACCGAACGGATCGAGGACATCGCCGACGAGGCGCTGGCCGCCGGCCACGAAGGGATCATGCTGAAAGATCCCGACTCGACGTACTCCCCTGGCAAGCGGGGCAAACACTGGCGCAAGCGCAAGCCCGACGTGGAGACCCTCGACCTCGTCGTCACCGGTGCACAGTGGGGCGAGGGACGGCGAGCGACCTACCTGGGGACCTTCGAGCTGTCGGCCCGGACCGACGACGGCTACGCGCCCGTCGGCAACGTCGCGACCGGGATCACCGACGAACAGCTGGCGACGCTGACGGAACTGCTGGAGCCACACGTCACCCGGGAGACCGGCCAGCGCGTCGAGATCGAACCGGCCGTCGTCTTCGAGGTCGGCTACGAGGAGATCCAGCGCTCGTCGACCTACGAGTCGGGGTACGCGCTCCGGTTCCCGCGGTTCGTCGAGATCCGCTCGGACAAAGCCGTCGCGGACGGCGACACGCTCGAACGGGTCGAGCGGCTGGCCGCCCGGCAGGGGTGAGGTGCCGGATAGATCTCCGCGATGACTCCGACCGTCGGCGTCACGGGCCATTTATACGCCGCTCGGCCGAACCGTGATCCATGACCGTCCACTTCGAGGACATCACGCTGGACTGGCTTGGTTACGCGACCCTCCGGGTCGAGAGCGACGACACGACGATCTACTTCGACCCGGGACGGTACGGCGTCCTCACGGGCGAGTGGGAACCCCACGTCGAGGGGATCAACCACCCGCCGACGCAGGACTACGACGCGCGGGACGGCGACGTCGTGCTTGTCACACACATCCACCACTACGACCCCGACGGCATCCGCCGGGTAGCGAGCGACGACGCCACGATCGTCCTCTTCGAGGGGATCGACGTCCACGCGACCGACCGCGACCTCGACCGGCCGGCCGATCTCGACTTCGAGGTCGTCGAGGTGGGCATGGAAGACGAACTCGTCGCCGCCGACTGCCCGATCTGGACCGTGCCGGCCTACAACGAGGAAGACGGCCCGAACGTCGACGACGACGGCACGCCGATCCACCCCAGGGGGATCGGCTGTGGCTTCCTGGTCGAGATCGGCGGTGAGCGGGTCTTCTGGCCCGGCGACTCCGACGTGTTGCCCGGCCACGAGGAACTCGACGTGGACGTGTTCGTCCCGTCGATCGCGAAGCACTACACGATGGATCGCCACACGGCCGCCGACCTCGCGGCGGAGATGCGACCGGACTGCGTGGTGCCGATCCACTACAACACCTTCGAGTCCCTGGAGGGCGACGACGAGGCCTTCGCAGTCGACGTTGCGGGCCGTGGCGTGCCGGTCGCACTGGATCATTGAACCTCGTTTCGGTCGCCCGCTTCCCTGCCGCGCCCGAAAGGGGGTTACACGACACACCCCTACGGAGAGTGCATGACTACCGCACTGTTCATCGTCAGCGAAGAGGGCTACTGGGGCGAGGAGTGTATCGAGCCGCTCACGACGCTCACCGAGGCGGGCGTCGAGGTCACGGTCGCGACGCCGACGGGGAACCCACCCGTGATCGACGAGCGATCGATCGACCCCGAGGAGGTCGGCGAGGAGACCGCCGAACGCGTCACGAGCGTGGCAGAGAGCGACGACCGCCTCAACGATCCGATCGCGCTGGCCGACGCCGACGCCCAAGAGTACGACGCCGTCGTCTTCCCCGGCGGCCACGGTGCCGAGTGGGACGTGACTCAGGACGTACACGCCCGTGACGCGCTCCGTACCGCCGTCGAGGGCGAGGAGGGGACGGCGCTGGTCGTCTGTCACGCTGTCGGCATCCTCGCGTTCACCCGCGACGCCGACGGCGAGTTCCTCGTCGACGGCCGATCAGTCACCGGCTTCCCCAACGCCTGGGAGGAGGGGATCGTCGACGAGCAGGACCTGCTGCCCGACGGCCGCAAGCTCCCGTACTGGGTCGAGGACGAAGTAGTGGCCGCTGGTGGCGTCTGGGACGCCGAACTCGACGCCGACACGTCGGTGACCGTCGACGGCGATCTCGTCACCGCACGAGGGCCGCCCTCCTCACACGCCGCGGCGGTGACGCTACTGGACGAGATCGGGATCGAAGCGTAATCGCGGCCAGACGGCCACCGCAGTCGATTCACGCGGCGAGATCATCCCGCCCAGTTCCGCGGATCGAGCGCGTAGTAGACGGCGGTCATCGTGAGCGCCATCAGTACCGCATCGACGAAGAGACGGTCCCCACCGATCACCAGGCCGGCGACGAAGACACCGCCTCCGGTGAGTACACCCGTCAGCACTGCGTAGCCACCGCGCGATCGGTTCTCGATCCACCCGTTCACGCGGCCGGAGAGCGACCGGTCAGAGGGCATCTACGAGGTCACAGCGCGCCCGCTCGCATCAGCCTTTCGAGCGTCAGGTCGAGAATGGATAGTCGGTGTGTCGGACCTACAGCACGCCCATCTCGGTCAGCCGTTCAGGAAGATACGTGTCGGTCACGAAGTCGAGACCCCGCGAGGCCAGTGCCTGCTGTTCGGACTTCTTCCCGATGTCGAGCTGGAGCTCGATCTGTTCCTCCCAGAACTCCGTCTGGAAGCGTGGGTCCTCCAGTTCCGATTCGAGGGCGTTGATGTCGGAGTCCGAGAGCGGATCGGTCGGCAGGTCGTACTCGACGATGTCCTCCGGTCGAATACCGATGAACTGGGCTTCCGGCGTCGCGAGGTACTCAGAGAGGTGGGCCGACTTGATCGAGCCGTAGGCGACAGAGCCGTAGATGCGGTACGACCACGGGTCGCCGTCAGTGAAGACCACGACTGGCAGGTCGAGTTCGTCGTGAAGTCGCTTGGTCAGTCGCCGGGTCGCGCGGGCGGGCTGGCCGCCCAGGTGGACGACGATCGAGTCGTACTCGTCGTCGAAGCCGTTCTCGACGAGCCGATCACGCATCCCGCCGGTCTCGACACAGAGGACGAAGTCGGCGTCGTTGTCGAGGAACTCGATGGTGTCTGGGTTGTTGGGGATCTGGTAGCCGCCCTGGCCCACGTCGTCCTGGCAGTGGATCTCGCGGTCGCCCCGCCTGGTCTGCTCGCGCAACAGCAGCGGTCCCATCACCTTCGCGCCCGACTCCTCTGGGCGCATGTGGAAGTCCTCGCGTTTGACCTCCGAGACGATCTCCAAGTCCTCGATGAGGTTGTTCGACTCGTCCTGGGTGTTGAACTGGGCCTCGTCGAGGTCCCACGACTCGGAGAGATAGTACAGTTCACGCAGGGTCGACGAGCGGTCCTCTTCGAGTTGCTGTGCGAGGAAGTCGATGGTGTAGGTCGCCTTCAGGAGCTTCTGGGCACCCGAGACGGTCTTTGCCGACCGCGTCGAGGAGCGGTCGCCGTACACCCACACGTCCTTGTCCTCGTCGTACTCGATGTTGGACTTCGTCCGGGTGGGGATCTGCATCGTCGGCACGTCGCCTTCGGCGAACTGGTCGTAAAAGTCCGCCGCGAGGTCGAGTAGCTGTTCGCGGGCTTCTGCCTCGTTGAGGTTGCTGTCAGTACTCATAGATTACGCGTTCACCGTCAGTTTCTCGTCTTCGACGCCGTCGACCGCGATGTCGAATTCGGCGTCGCCGTCGATCCGATACTCCAGGACTGCGTCGTCGCCGGCAGCGACGGTCGTCTGCCACTTGACGAACCACTCGCCGTCCATCTCGACGACGTTCGCGCCGTTCGTGGCCTGCGGTTCGGCCGTGACGATGTCCGTCAGGTCGATGTCGGCGTTGGTGTCGTCGTTGTTCTCGACGACGACCCGGACCGTATCGCCTTCGACCTCGCGCTCGACGAGGACGTTGTTCATGATGCGGGCCATCGAGTCGTCGATGTCCAGTCGCTCGTTGCCCGTCACCGTCGCGAGCTTCTCGGCCATCTCGGGGAGGATCGTCGCGAGCTTGTTCTCTTTCTTCCGGCGCTTTTGCATCGACCGGCGCTTGTTGAGGTAGCTCTTTAGCTCCCGTGCGGCCTCGCGGATCGCCAGCTCGATCTCGGACTCGATCTCCGGGATGTTGGCGACGGCGTCCTTGGACTCGCTGGTGAAGGGGACGTTCGTCGAGGCGATGTGGACCATGACGACTGCGGCGTCGTTGGGGATGCCGCTACCCCCCGGCTGGTCGAGGCCGTAGTTGCGCCAGTTGATGGACTTGACCACGTCGGTCGTCGCGCACGCACCGCGCTGATACACGAGCGGGACGCGGTTGGCAAAGCGCATCACCTGCGCCTGATCGTGTTCGATGTCGCCGCCGTAGGCGATGCCGGCCTCGACGATGAACGGGTCGCCGCCGTGGACGGAGGCGTCCCGGGTGGAGGCGGCGAAGAAGTCCGCGTCGAACTCCTTTTTCAGCCCGGCCTCGACGAGCTCGGCCGTGATCGGCGCGAGACAGTCCGTCGGCGGCGCGATGATGTCGGCCTCGCGCATCGCCTCCAGCAGGTCGCTGGTGGTGTCCCGGTCGTCGGCGATCTCGCTGACGTTGGGCGGATCGTCGGAGACCCGCGCGGCGACCTCCCAGAGGGCGTCGACGATCTTCTCGCGGGCGGTCTCGCCGAAGGTCGCGTCGTCCATGTCCTCGGTCATCTCGGCCGCGCGGTCGACGTAGTCTTCGAGCGCTGCGTACGTGACGCGGTTGGAGCCGTCGTCGAACTTGTCCGCGATTCGCTCGGCGATGCCCTGCACCGCGGCGTCGTCCTTTCGCGTCGTCGTGACCTCGTCGACGAGTTCGTACACGTCCGGCGTTCGATCGGCGGTGATCTCGCTCCACGCCGCCTCGATGGCGGCCTCGCGGACGGTGTCGCCGAAGGTCTTCTCGTAGTCGTCCTCGATCCGGTCGGCGTGGTCGTCGACGATCGCTTCGAGGCGACCGTGGGAGACCCGACCGGCCTCCGAGACGGCGCTGGCGACCGCGTCGGCGAACTCCGCGGTGGCGTCTTTGCCCTTGTTCGAGACGGCCTGCTGGACCGCGCGTGCGACGTCCATTTCGACGGCTTCGCCGTCTCCATCTCGTTGTCCCGTCGGGACAACGCTGTCCTCGTGGCTCTGGGGCCCGTACCACGACATCTCGCGGCCGTAGTGGCGGTCGTTGAAGTTCGCGATGACGTCGTCGCTGGTCTTCTGGCCCACCCGGGTGAACTCGCCCTGCATGAACCCGGAGACGGAGTACGAGTCGGTCGACTCCAGCATCTTCAGCAGCGTGCCGAGTTCGACGCCGTGGGGGTGGGGACGGATCTCCTCGGTCTCGTCTGGGAGCTGGTCGGTCGTTCGTTCGTACTTGAGGTGTTCCTTTGGCTCGACGAGTTCGATGCGGGCGTGGGGGTTGACCACCGCCGTGTGCTTGATGTAGTCGTGGAGCTGCTGGCGGGCCCGCATGTTCGCCTCCATCTCCAGTTCGATGCGGGTGCCGTGGGGCCGTTCCCAGGTCGTCGTGTCCTCGACGCTGATCTCGGGTTCGTTGGCGTCCGTGTCGACGATCAGCTCGAAGTACTGGGCGTCTGCGTGCTGCTCGGTTCGGCTGGTGATCTTCGCCGGCTTGCCGCTGGTCTTCTGGGAGTGGAGGACGGCCGCCGAGATACCGATCCCCTGCTGTCCCCGGTTCTGCTCGCGCTTGTGAAAGCGCGAGCCGTAGAGCAGCTTCCCGAAGATGTTGGGGATCTGTTCTCGGGTGATGCCGGGGCCGTTGTCTTCGACGATGAGCCGGTAGTAGTCTCCGGCTTCCTGAATTTCGACGTAGATGTCGGGGGTGATCCCGGCCTCCTCACAGGCGTCGAGCGCGTTGTCGACCGCCTCCTTGACGGCCGTGACGAGCGCCTTGGCCCCCGAGTCGAACCCGAGCATCTGCCTGTTCTTCTCGAAGAACTCGGCGATGGAGATGGATCGCTGGCTCTCGGCCAGCTCGTCGGCGATCCCTTCTCCTTCCCCGAGGCGAGACTGATACGAGGTCATTCGTGGCGATACGTATCAGCGGGCGCGTTATAAGGTGTTCGCCACCGGAGTGAAAGTGATCGCCCCGCCCACACTACCGTGAGACGGTCACATTACTGGATACGGTTGCTCCCGGGGAGATGTTCCGAGAGGGTCGACACGACCCGTGGGCAATGTCGGAGGACGCTTCGGTGTCGTCCGCTACGCGTGCGCGTGCGGGAAGTTTAAGACCCCCGCACGACTAGACGCAGTAGATTCTATGTCACAGGACCGTGATTACGGTGCGGAACAGATTCAGGTTCTGGAGGGGTTACAGGCCGTTCAAAAGCGGCCGGCGATGTACATCGGGTCGACCGACTCCAGAGGCCTCCATCATCTCGTCTACGAGGTCGTAGACAACTCCATCGACGAGGCACTCGCCGGGCACTGCGACGAAATCACCGTCACGATCCACGAGGACGACTCCGTCTCTGTCTCCGACGATGGCCGCGGCATCCCGGTCGACACCCACGAGAAGCACGACCGGCCCGCGCTCGAAGTCATCATGACCGTGCTCCACGCGGGTGGGAAGTTCGACAGCAAGTCCTACCAGGTCTCCGGCGGGCTCCACGGGGTGGGCGTCTCCGTCGTCAACGCGCTCTCGAAGTGGCTCGAAGTCGAGGTCAAGCGCGACGGAGCCGTCTGGAAACAGCGGTTCGACCACGGCGAACCGGAGGACGAACTCGAACGGGTTCGCGACATGGAGCCCGACGAGGAGACGGGCACGCAGATCCGTTTCTGGCCCGACGACGAGATCTTCGAGGCGACCGACTTCGTCTACTCGACGCTGGCGTCTCGCCTCCGAGAGCTTGCCTTCCTCAACTCCGGCGTCGAGATCTCGCTAGTCGACGAACGCGACGGCGACTCCGAGACGTTCGTCTACGAGGGCGGCATCAAGGAGTTCGTCCAGTATCTCAACGAGACCAAAGAGCCACTCCACCGCGACGTGATCTACTTCGAAGACGAAGAGCAGATCGAGGACGGGCCGGTCCAGGTCGAGATCGCCATGCAGGGAACGGCCGAGCTACAGGGGTCGATCCACGCCTTCGCCAACAACATCAACACGCGAGAGGGCGGGAGTCACATGACCGGGTTCAAGACGGCCCTGACCCGGACGGTCAACGACTACGCCACGAGCAACGGCCTGTTGAACGATCTCGACGACACCCTCTCGGGCGAAGACATCCGCGAGGGGCTCACGGCCGTCATCTCGATCAAACACCCCGATCCGCAGTTCGAGGGCCAGACGAAGACGAAGCTGGGCAACAGCGAGGTCCGTGGAATCGTCGAGTCGGCGATGCACGACGGGCTCGGGACCTTCTTCGAGGAGAACCCCGACACGGCGGAAGCCATCGTCGGCAAGGCCGTCGAGGCCGCAAAAGCCCGCAAGGCCGCCAAGAAGGCCGAGGAGCTGACCCGGCGCAAGTCGGCGCTGGAATCGACGGCGCTGCCCGGCAAGCTCTCCGACTGCCAGACACGAGATCCCGACGACGCGGAGCTGTTCGTCGTCGAGGGCGACTCTGCCGGCGGCTCGGCCAAGCAGGGACGCAATCCGGAGTTTCAGGCGATCCTCCCGATCCGCGGGAAGATCCTCAACGTCGAGCGACACCGCCTGGACCGCATCCTGGAGAACGACTCGATCCGCAACGTCATCACGGCGCTCGGGACCGGCATCGGCGACGAGTTCGACGTCGAGGACATCCGCTACAAGCGGATCATCATGATGACCGACGCCGACGTGGACGGAGCCCACATTCGGACGCTCCTGTTGACCCTGTTCTACCGCCACATGAAGCCGCTGCTTGAAGCTGGCTACGTCTACGCCGCCCAGCCCCCGCTGTATCGGGTCCGGTACAACGGCGAGACCTACGACGCGATGACCGAGGCAGAGCGGGATCGACTCGTCGAGGAGAAGTGTGGCGGCGACCCCGATCAGGTCCAGCGGTTCAAGGGCCTCGGAGAGATGAATCCCCAGCAGCTGTGGGATACGACGATGGATCCCGATCAGCGGATCCTCAAGCAGATCACCATCGAGGACGCCGCGGCCGCAGACAAGATGTTCTCGGTGCTGATGGGCGACGCGGTCGAACCCCGCAAGGAGTTCATCAAGGAGCACTCGCCGGAAGCCGACTGGGTGGACATCTAACATGAGTTCTGAAGCACCTGACCCCGACGATCCGCAGGCGGCATCGCGCGTCGACCGCGTCCGCATCGAGGACGAGATGGAACAGAGCTACATCGACTACGCGATGAGCGTCATCGCCGGTCGTGCGCTCCCGGACGTTCGCGACGGGCTCAAGCCCGTCCACCGCCGGATCCTCTACGCGATGCACGAGATGGGCGTCTCCTCGCGCTCGGCTCACCGCAAGTCCTCCTCGATCGTCGGGGAGACGATGGGTGATTACCACCCCCACGGAGACAGCGCGATCTACGACACACTCGTCCGGATGGCCCAGCCGTTCTCGATGCGGTATCCGCTCGTGGACGGACAGGGGAACTTCGGCTCGATGGACGGCGACCCCGCGGCCGCGATGCGCTACACCGAGGCCCGGATGTCGCCGATCTCTGAGGAGTTGCTCGCCGACATCGAGAAAGACACCGTCGACTTCCAGTCGAACTACGACGACCGACTCCGGGAGCCGGAGGTCCTGCCGTCGGCGATGCCGAACCTGCTGGTCAACGGTTCCTCGGGAATCGCCGTCGGGATGTCGACGAACATCCCACCACACAACCTCGGCGAGGTGATCGACGCGACGGTCCACCTCATCGACAACCCCGACTGCGAGGTCGAGGACCTGATGGACCACGTCAAGGGACCGGACTTCCCGACCGGCGGCAACATCGTCGGCAAGGACGCCATCTACTCGGCGTACGCGACGGGTCGCGGTCGCCTCCGCGTCCGGGCGGACTACGAGGTCGATCCCGAGGAGAACCGGATCGTCGTCACCGAGATCCCGTACCAGGAGAACAAGGCCCGGATGGTCGAGCGGATCGCCGAAGACGTCAACGAGGGCGTCATCGAGGGGATCGCGGACCTCCGCGACGAGTCGGACCGCAACGGCGTCCGCATCGTCGTCGAGCTCAAGCGCGGCGCGAACGTCGACGTGGTCGAGAACCAGCTCTTAGAGAGCCACCTCGAATCGACCTTCGGCGTCATCAACCTCGCCTTAGTCGACGACGAGCCCCGCGTGCTCACGCTCAAAGAGACGCTCGAACACTACGTCGCGCATCGCAAGGAGGTCGTGCGTCGGCGCTCGCAGTTCGAACTCGACGAGGCTCAGGACCGCGCACACATCCTCGAAGGTCGCCTGAAGGCGCTGCAAAACGTCGACGACGTGGTCGAGCTGATCCAGGACTCGGAGGACCGCGACGAGGCGCGCACCGAGCTACGGAGCCAGTTCGACTTCTCCGAGGAACAGGCGGCCCACATCGTCCGGATGCAGCTTGGCTCGCTCACGTCGATGGAGACCGCGGAGATCGAGTCGGAGTACGAGGACGTACAGGCCCGAATCGAACGGCTCCAGACGATCCTCGACTCCGAGGACGAACTGCTGACGGTCATCAAAGACGAGCTCCGCGAGATCAAAGCGGAGTACGACGACGACCGCAAGACCTCGATCCTCGAAGCCGAGGGCGAGGTCACCCACGAGGATCTCATCCCCGAGGAAGACTGCGTCGTCGTCATCACGGAAGACGACTACATCAAGCGGATGCCCGTCGACGCCTTCGACGCCCAGAACCGGGGCGGCAAGGGGATCATCGGCTCGGACCCCAAGGACGGCGACCGCGTCTCGAAGGTCTTCCGGGCGAACAGCCACGACTACCTGCTCTGTTTCACCAATCAGGGACAGGTCTATCGCCTGAAGACCTACGAGATTCCGGAGATGTCCCGCACCGCCAGGGGCAAGTCGGCGGTCAACATCATCGACCTCGGCGACGACGAGGAGATCACCGCCGTGGTCTCGACGGACGACTTCGAGGAAGACGAGTGCCTGACGATGGTCACTCGTAACGGCTACGTCAAGCGCACCTGCGTCGACGAGTTCGAGAACATCCTCTCGACGGGGATCATCGCCGCGAAGCTCGAAGACGGCGACGCACTGGTCGACGTGGAGGTCACCGACGACAGCGGCGATCTGGTCGTCGCCACCGAGGGCGGGATGACGATCCGCTTCGACGAGTCGGAGGTCCGCGAGATGGGACGCTCGGCCCGCGGTGTCCGCGGGATCGACCTGCAAGACGGCGACAAGGTGGCTGCGATGGTCGCGACGGACGACCACGACGACCGCGCACTCCTGACCGTCACCGAGAACGGGTACGGGAAGCGCACCCTCCTCGCCGAGTACAGCAAACAGTCCCGCTACGGCAAGGGCCTGATCGACATCAAGACCGACGATCGCAACGGCCGCGTCGCGACGGCGAAGGCGGTCCGCGAGGACGACCACCTCGTCATCATGAGCGAGAGCGGCCAGATCATGCGCATCCCCGCGGGCGACGTGTCACAGGTCGGCCGCAACACGAAGGGCGTCAAGATCATGGCACTCGACGGGGTGGACAACGTGGCGAGCGTGACGGTAGTGCCCGCCGAGGTCGAAAACGACGAGTAGCACGCGGGCCGCTAGGCAACGCCATCTTTTGGCGGATATACTGACACAAAAAAGCGTGGTATGAAGTCGCTGCGCTACGAGAGGGAAACGAATGCCAGAGGTTCCGCGCCACAAGAGCAAACACGAACGGCTGGCCGCCCACCCGCTCGTCACCGACGAGGGGCACGTGACGCTCGTCGAGCCACTGGACCGGAGCCGGAACGGCGAAGTCCGTAGCGCCGTGCGGCGGGAGGTAGCGGCCGCGGGCGTCGACTGCCAGCTCGCTGACTTTCGCAGCGGCTCCGATGTCGACTGGCCGGGACTGTACGAGGCGCTGCGTGCCGAGGGCGCGTCGCGCCGACGGATCGGAGCCGTACGAGACCTCGCCGATCGGTTCGAACGTCCGTATCCGTCGCTGCTGCGACTGCGCGTCGATCCCGACACGGAACTGGACTTCGAGCCGGGGCAGTACGTCACGCTGCGCAGCGGCGACACGCCGCGGGCGTACTCGCTCGCGAACACGCCAGCGGAGCACGAACTGGAGTTCTGTATCCGGCGTGTGCCCGGCGGACGGCTCACCAGCGAACTGTTCGTCCACGTCGAGGAAGGCGACGAGGTGGTCGTCCGCGGTCCCTACGGCGAGATGGCCCTCTCGAACCCTTCCAGCCGGGACGTGGTCTTTCTCGCGACCGGCACCGGCGTCGCTCCGTTTCGCAGTATGATCGAACACCTCTTCGCGACCGGGCAAGACACCTATCGAGGTACGGAGCGGGACGTGTGGCTGTTTCTCGGCTGTGCGTGGCGCGACGACCTACCGTATCGCGAGTGGTTCGAGTCGCTGGCCGAGAACCACGAGCGGTTTCACTTCGTCCCGACGCTGACGCGGGAGCCGCTCCTGAGCGACTGGACCGGCGAAGTCGACTACGTCCAGCGGGTGTTCGCGAAGTACCTCGACGGGGAGGCGGTCGATCGCACGTCGGTTCCGCGGTCGATGCAGCGGTACGTCGAGGCAGAGCCCGTGGGGACGCAGGCTCGGCTCGACCCCGACGACCTCGACCTGTACGCCTGTGGGATCAACGCCATGGTCGAGACGCTCGTCCGGACGGCACGGTCGGTCGGCGTCCCGGAGACACACATGGACTACGAAGGGTTCGGGTAAGGGTTCACTCGGCGAAGCCGTCGGCTCGAAGCGTCTCGTAGATGGCGTTGAGCTGGTGGTAGCCGACTTTGACCTCTGGCGTGTCGTCGATTGCGTCGGTCGCGACCTCGTTGTCCGGCGTCAACTGGAAGTACCAGTTCCCGTAGCGGTCGTTGACCGCGTGGTCCAGCGCGTAGTTCCAGATCCGGTCGTACCACGCTCGATACCGGTCGTCGTCGAAGCGGTCGGCCAGCAGTGCGGTCGCGCCGATTCCCTCACACAGCGGCCAGTAGTACTTGTTCTCGACGAGCGGGTCGCCGTCCCGGTCGAAGTTGTAGACGAAGCCGCCGCGGTCGTCGTCCCAGCCGTTCTCGACGGCGGCATCGAAGAAGCGAACGGCGCGGTCGGCGAACCACGGAGCGTCGCGGTGGCGAGCCAGTATCAGGAGGAGTTTGCTCCACTCCAGCAGGTGGCCAGGCTGATAGCCCCAGGGCCGGAAGAGGTCGCCCGGCTTGTCGCGGTTGTACGCCCAGTCGTGGTCCCACTCGCTCGTGTAGTGTTCCCACAGCAGGCCGTCGCCCTCGTCGGCGAGGTCGCGAGCCAGCCCCTCGGCGATACGAGCGGCGCGGTCGAGGTACTCCTCGGTTCCGGTGGCCTCGTAGGCGGCCAACAGCGCCTCGCAGGTGTGCATGTTGGCGTTCTGGCCGCGGTAGTCGCTCGTGCCGGACCAGTCGCGGTCGAGTTCGACGCGACAGCGACCGTGCTCGTCCTCCCAGAAGTGCTCGTCGAGCAGCGCGTACGCGGGCTCGATCCGTTCGCGGGCACCCGGGACGCCGGCACGTGCAGCCGTCGCGTACGCCAGGAGGACGAACGCGTGGCCGTAACACCGCTTGCCGCCGTCGGCCACGTCCTGTCCGTCCAGCTGCCAGACGTACCCGCCGTGGCGGTCGTCGCGGTGGTGTCGTTCGAGGTGACGAATGCCGTGTGCAGCCATCTCCTCGCAGTAGTGGGGGCCATCGAGGAGTGCGCCGACGCTGTAGTTGAACACGAAGCGGGCGGTGGCCGGCAAGAGCTTGGCGCGAGCGTCGTAGACGGTGCCGTCGCGGTCGCTGATCTGTGGGACGAACCCGCCGTGAGTCGTGTCGACGGACCGTTGGTGGTAGAACTCGAGCACGGAGAGCGCGTGTCGCCGGAGGTACCGGGGATCTCTGACTGTCGTGTCGGTGCGGGCGAGCATTGCCGGCCCGTCGACGTGACGAGTAATAAGCTTGCCCGAACTCGCAGGTCGTGTTTCACAGCGAGTGCCGTCGGCCAGAACGGACCGGCGGCGGTCCGGTTCACAGGATCCGTTTGCCCATCGCGCTGGCGGTGAGTTCACAGGCCAACTCCGCGGTCTGGTTGTGCGTGTCGAGGATGGGGTTGGCCTCGACGACCTCCATCGAGCACAGTTCGGTGTCACAGTTGGCGACGTACTCCATGGCGACGTGGGCTTCCCGATACGAGACGCCGCCCCGGACCGGCGTTCCGACGCCCGGCGCTTCGTTGGGATCGAGCCAGTCCATATCGAGACTGACGTGCAGGCCGTCGGTGCCGTCTCCGGCGACGGTCAGGGCCGACTCGACAACGTCCGTCACGCCGCGGTCGTCGATGTCGCTCATCGTGTAGGCCGTCACCGGCGACTCCTGGATGCGTCGACGCTCGCCCTCGTCGAGGCTCCGCAGCCCCACGAGTGCGACGTTCTCGGGGTCGACGTTCGAGGCGTGTGCCCAGTCGGTGTCCGCGAAGGAACCGAACCCGAGAATCGCGGCCAGCGGCATGCCGTGGACGTTGCCACTCGGCGTCGTTTCGGGGGTGTTGCAGTCCCCGTGAGCGTCGAACCAGACGATACCGATGTCGTCGGCCGTGGTGCCCGCGACCGTTCCGATCGCGATGGAGTGGTCGCCGCCCAGAACGAGCGGGAACTCGCCCGCGCTCGCCGTCGAGTCGACGGCCGACGCGATGCGTTCACAGACCACCTCCGTCTCGGCGAGGTACTTCGCTCGCCCGTCGACCGATTCGTCGGCGACCGGCTCCAGCTCCTCTGGGCGTGGAACCGTCACGTCACCGTAGTCGACACACTCGATGGCGGCCGATTCGAGCTGGTCGGCGAGGCCGGCGTACCTGATCGCCGAGGGACCCATGTCGACGCCGCGGCGATCCGCTCCGAGGTCCATCGGTGCACCGATGAGACGTACCTGTCGGTCCATGTCGGGGGGCTACGCGAGCCGGCACTAAAAGACAGATGGACGACGCGAGCTGCGATCCGTGCCAGCCGGGCGCGTGCTGCTACTGTCGGCCGTCCGTCCGTGACCGATGTCGCTACCCCGGTATGGCGAATATCGCCACGACGTTACAGCCAACAGTACGAATCGAGGGAGTCCTATCAACAGTATCTAATCGTTCTGTGAAGAACTGGGCTGACGACGGTACTCGTGGGTGTGACTCTGACGACGGGCAGAACTTCAAGTCGGGTCGCGACGAGTGTCGAGAAACACCGGCCCTGTCGAGGAACTCCCGGAGACAGTGCTGTTTCCGCTCGATTTGTGAATGTGGTTTTTTACCACGATACACAGTGACAGTCGGGATGGGGTCACCGTCGGCTTTAAGGACAGGTACATCCAATCTTCGGTTATGTCATCAATCGAACTCACACCCAGTCAGAAGAACATCTTGCAGGAACTGGTCAACCTGTACAAAGAGAGCGAGAGTGCGGTCAAGGGAGAAGACATCGCCGAGAAGGTCGACCGCAACCCCGGAACGATCCGTAACCAGATGCAGAGTCTGAAGGCGCTCCAGCTCGTCGAGGGCGTGCCCGGTCCGAAAGGCGGGTACAAGCCGACGGCGAACGCGTACGACGCGCTCCAGATCCAGGATATGGACGACGCCGCACGGGTCCCGCTCCGACACAACGGCGAGCTCCTCGAAGACGCCAACGTCGAAGAGATCGACCTGACGAGCGTTCACCATCCCGAGAAGTGTCGTGCCGAACTCCAGTTGCAGGGTTCGATCTCGGATTTCCACGAGGGCGACTCGGTCACCGTCGGCCCGACGCCGCTCTCGAAGCTCCAGATCATCGGTACCCTCGCGGGAAAAGACGACACCAGCAACAAGCTGATCCTGACTATCGACGACATGCGGGCACCGGCCGGCGAACCGGAACATTAATTCTGTCGTTCGTTTCCCGATAGTGGAAGTTTAGCGTTTCTAACTATTATTCAAGCCTTCATTTCGTGACATAAATAATAAATGCAGCCCCGCTGAATGTTTGATCGTCCATGACGGACAAAGACATTGGGGGGAGTACCAGACGAACCTTCCTCGGGACAGTAAGCGGTATCGTCGGATCAACAGCAGTCGGCACTGCAGCCGCGGTCGAAGGACGCGATCCAGACGGAAACGGCGGGGGGCACCGCGAGGCGGGAGAACTCATCGTCGGAATGGAGCCGACGGCAAACGCCGCCGAGACGAAGGCGACGATCCAGTCGGGGCTTCCCGAAGGAGCCTCGGTCGTCAGCGAGAACGACACGCTGGGGTTCATGGAAGTTCAGCTGCCTCAGCAGACCGGCCCACAGGCACAGTCGGCGGCCAAGAAAGACCTGGAGAACCAGCCCGGCGTCGCGTACGTCGAGCCAAACGCGATCTACTATCCGATGGTCATCGACGTCGACGACCCGCGGGTGGGAGAGCAGTACGCCCCGGAGCTGGTGAACGCTGGTGGGGCGTGGGAGACGACGCTGGGATCGACCGACGTGACGATCGGCGTCGTCGACCAGGGAACCCAGTACACACACCCCGACCTCCAAGCGCAGTTCGGAGAGGTCAAGGGACGGGACTTCGTCTCCGACGACGACGACCCGAGCCCGAGAGGCGGGAACGGCCACGGGACCCACGTCTCGGGCATCGCGGCCGGAACGACGAACAACGCCACGGGGATCGCGGGCATCTCGAACTCCTCGCTGCTGGCCGCACGCGCGCTTGGCGGTCAGGGCGGCGGTGGGACACTGAGCGCGATCGCAGACGCGATCGTCTGGTGTACGGACAACGGTGCAGACATCATCAACATGTCCCTCGGTGGCGGCGGTGCCAACCGGACGATGCGGAACGCGTGTGACTACGCGTTCGACAACGGCGCACTGCCGATCGCAGCGGCGGGCAACAGCGGCCAGCGAGGGATTTCGTATCCGGCAGGCTACGACTCCGTCGTCGCTGTCTCCGCGGTCGGTCCCAACGAGTCACTGACCGACTTCTCGCAGTACGGCCCTGGCGTCGACGTTGCCGCACCGGGACTGAACGTGCTCTCGACGTATCCGACCGACGGCTACAACTCGCTGTCGGGAACGTCGATGGCCTGCCCGGCGGCTGCGGGCGTCGCGTCGCTGGCCCTCGCGATCGATCCGAGCCTGTCGCCACAGGAGCTCAAAGACGTGCTCACCGAGAGCGCTCGCGACATCGGTCTCCCGTCGGACCAGCAGGGCAGCGGTCTCGTCGATGCCGGTGCGCTCGTCGACGCCGTGAGCGACGACGACGGCGGTGGCGGCGGCGACGAAGACGCGACGAGCGGCTCGCTCACCTTCGGCGATCAGGTGCTGGGCGACGACGGGAACGTCACGGTCAGCGACGTGACGACGAACGGCGACGCGACGGTCGTGGTGACCTATCCCGACGGCGACCAGAACGTGGTCGCGGGCGTCTCGTCCGCAGACGACGCCAGCGGCACGTCCGTGCCGGTGTCGGTCCAGGACGACGGCGGATTCCCCGGCGAGCACACGGCCTGGGTGTTCGGCGACGGAGACGTCGAGGGCGTCGCGATCGGCGACGACGCGACGCCGGTGGCCGGTAGCGCGCTCGATTCCGACACCGCGGTCGTGTCGGACGGCGACGACGGCGGGGGCGGCGGCAGCGAGTACCCGCAGTGGTCCGCCGACGAGGTCTACACGAGCGGCGACCGCGTCGTCTACGAAGGAACGATCTACGAGGCCCAGTGGTGGACTCAGGGCGACGAGCCCGGTTCGAGCCAGTGGGGTCCGTGGGAAGAAGTCGGTCCGGCAGACGGCGGTGACGGCGGTGACGGCGGTGACGGCGGTGACGGCGGTGACGGCGGTGACGGCGGTGACGGCGGTGACGGCGGCGACGGCGGCGACGGCGAGTACCCACAGTGGGACGCCGACACGGCCTACACCGGCGGCGACCGCGTCGTCTACGACGGCTCCGTCTGGGAGGCCCAGTGGTGGACCCGAGGCGACGAGCCCGCCGAAGGGAAAGCGGTCTGGGAACGCGTCTCCTGATCGCTGTCGCACCGTCGGCCGTCGCTCCGTGACGGCGTTCGCGACGCCGGGTCGCGAATAGCACACCGCAGCAGGCGGCCGACGACGCGACCTCAGCGCCCGCCGTTCCCGTCGAATCGGGGCGACGTGGCGAAGAGACAACGCAGTTGCCACAGGAGAGCGATTTCAAAGCCTTTGTATCGCCCGCTGCCCGACCTTTTCACACATGACCGACAACGTTGTCGTTCTCGGAGCTGGCTACGCCGGCGCGGGTGCGATAAAGAGCCTCGAAGACGAACTGAACGGCGAGGCCGACATCACTTGGATCTCGGACACCGACTACCACCTGGTACTCCACGAGTCCCACCGCTGTATCCGTGACCCGACCGTCCAGGAGAAGGTGACCATCCCCGTCGGCGACATCAAGTCTCGACAGACCGACTTCGTGCAGGCGTCGGTCGCCGACATCGACACCGAGGAGCGCGTCGTCGAACTCGACGACGACTCGACGGTCGAGTACGACTACCTCCTCGTCGCCATCGGTTCCCAGACCGCCTTCTTCGGTATCGAGGGACTGGCGGAGTACGCACACACGCTCAAGTCGCTGGACGACGCCCTGAACATCCACGACGCCATCGCCAGCGCCGCCAGAGACGCGACGCAGAACGATCCCGCTCAGATCGTCGTCGGCGGTGCCGGCCTCTCTGGCATCCAGACGGCCGGAGAGATCGCCGAGTACCGCGACGAGCGCCGCGCGCCCCTGGAGATTCACCTCGTCGAGGGACTCGACGAAGTGATGCCCAACGGCGATCCCGAGCTACAGGGCGCGATCCGCAAGCGCCTCGAAGCGGCGGACATCAACATCATGTGTGGCGAGTTCATCGGCGAGGTCGACGAGGACACGGTCTACGTCGGCGAAGAGACGGAACTCGACTACGACGAACTCATCTGGACCGGCGGCATCACCGGCCGCGACGCCGTCCGCGACGTGGAACTGGACAAAGACGAACGCTCCCATCGCATCGACTCCGAGCGTGACTTCCAGACCTCCGACGACCGCGTCTTCGCCATCGGCGACTGCGCGCTGATCGACCAGCCCGGCGACGACCCCGCACCACCGACCGCTCAGGCCGCCTGGCAGGCCGCCGAGGTCGCCGGTCGGAACCTCGCGCGCGCCGTCCGGGGCCAGCCACTGGACACGTGGACCTACGACGACATGGGGACGGTCGTCTCCGTCGGCGACAAGGCCGTCGCCCACGACGTGGAGTACATGGGCATCAGCGTCCCCGTCGACACGTTCGGTGGCTTCCTCGCTGAGAACCTCAAGAAGGCCATCGCAGCCAAGTGGATCCGCCGAGTCTCGACGACCGGCCGGGCCGCCAAGGCCTGGCCCGACATGTAAGTCGGGCGTTTCTGTCGGGCAGTTACACACCCGATTTACCGCTCGCGAACGACGACAGCCGCGTGTACCGCCAGGACGACCAGCGCGGACAGCACGACCCCGACGCCGAGTGGCCCCTCGAAGACGGCTCTCGCGTACGGCACCGCGCCGACCGCGATCGGTTCGCCGAGTGGGAACGGCGTCACCAGTCGTGTAGGCTGAGCGGAACCGTGAACGTACCCGGCGAAGTAGCCGTGTCCATAGAGTTCCGGGGGCGAGAGATACACGATCCGCTCGTACAGCGCCTCGATGCCGAGTCGGTACAACAGGTACGACACCGTGACGACGCCGACGAGTCGTTTTACCGCACGAGCGTACGCGGCGAGGTACCAGCGTCTGGCCGGGCGGAGCTGTGGTCGTTCGTACGATCGCATTGCTTTCACGTAACTCCAGGCATATATGAATGTTCGCCCGACGGAGATCCCAGAGTCCTACGATACTCCGTCTCGACTCACAGCGACAGGCCGGCGTGCCAGTGGTCGGCGTCGCTGGCTTCGACGGCCGCGTCCATCCGCGCGAGGTAGTCGATCGCGAGACTCGCGGTCTTTGCGGCCCTGCGTTCTCCTTCCGTGCGAAACTCTCCGGTGACGCGGTTGGCGTAGACCGTACAGACCGCGCCGGCCCGGAGCCCGTAGAGGTTCGCCAGCGTCAGGATGGCGCTGGCTTCCATCTCGAAGTTGAGGACGCCGGCCTCACGGAGTGCGTCGATGCGCTCGTCGCTCCCGCTGGCCTCGAAGCCCTCGAAGCCGGGCCGTGACTGGCCGGCGTAGAAGCTGTCCGTCGAACAGGTCAGTCCGAGGTGGTAGTCGTATCCTAACTCCTCTGCGGCGGCGACGAGCGCCGAGACGACGCGGTGATCGGCGGTCGCGGGGTAGTCCTCGCGGACGTACTCCTCGCTGGTTCCCTCCTGTCGGACCGCGCCCGTGGTGATGATCAGATCGCCGATGCTGGCCTGCTCCTGGATCGCGCCACAGGAACCGACGCGGAGCAGCGTCTCGGCGTCGACGCGAGCCAGTTCTTCGACGGCGATGGCTGCCGAGGGCGAACCGATCCCGGTCGACGTGACCGAAATCGGCGTTCCGTCGTACTCCCCGGTCGCCGTGCGGTACTCTCGGTGGTCTGCGACGACCTCGTGGTCGTCCCAGGACTCGACGACCTTGGCGACGCGCTCGGGGTTGCCCGGCAGGAGGACGCTGGGTGCCACGTCGCCCGGCGCGACTTCGAGGTGGTACTGCTCGCCGTCGTTGGGATCTTCGCTGTCGTCGGTCATTCCAGGTGCTCCTGTGTGATCGTCGCCGGAATCAGTTCGCCCAGCTGGTACGTCGTCGTCTCGCCGTCGCCCTCGTCACAGACCACCGGCAGGTCGTCGTCACAGAACTCGATCAGCGTCTGGCGGCACATCCCGCAGGGAGTGACGCCGTCGCGAGCGTCCGACGAGACGGCGATCCGCTCGAACTCCCGGTGACCGTCCGCGACCGCGCTCCCGACGGCGACCTCCTCGGCGTGGAGGCTGTTGCTGTAGTTGGCGTTCTCGACGTTGCAGCCGGTGTACACCGCGCCGTCGGCGGTCTCGATCGCCGCACCGACGCCGTACTCGGAGTACGGCGCGAACGACTCCTCGACCGCCGTTCTGGCTGCTTCGACCAGCGAATCCATGTGCAGGGCCACGGCTGGCCGGGTCAAATAGCCATCGCCCAGAAGGACGGGCGACCGGCTCAGGCTGCCGTGGTGACCGCCTGCTCGACGATCTGGGCGACCCGTTCGACGAGGTCGTCCACGTCGTCGCTCTCGGCGTACACTCGGACGTAGGGCTCGGTGCCGGAGGGGCGCACGAGGGTCCACGAGTCGTCGGGGAACGTCAGCCGGACGCCGTACTCCGTCTCGACGGCGGCCTCGGGAAACGTCTCGGGGAGCGTCGTCGCCAGCCGCTCCATCGTCGCCGTCTTGTGCTCGTCCGGACAGTCCACGCTGTGTTTGCGGTAGGGTCGCTCGGTGACGGGCTCCCGGAGCGCGTCGAGTCCTTCGTCGTCGATCAGCGCCGTCAGGACGGCTGCGCTGACGACGCCGTCGATCCACCCGCCGAAGCCGGTGTGGACGTGTTTCCAGGGTTCGGCGGCGAAGACGACGCTCCCCTCCGCGGCCGCGATGCCCTCGTGGAGCGCACCGAGTCGGATCCGCTCGACGCGACCGCCGGCCTCGTCGACCCGCTCGTCGATCCGGCCGGAGGCGTTGGGCGTCGTCACGACGACCGGGTCCCGAGCGGACGAGCGGCGAACGTAGTGTTCGGCCAGTATCGCGAGGACGGTGTCCTCGTGGACCACGTCACCGTCGGCGTCGACGATCACGATGCGGTCCGCGTCGCCGTCGTGGCCGATGCCGAAGGCCGCGTCCGTGTCGGCGACGAACGAGCGGAGTGCGGCCAGTGACTCCGGCGTGGGCTTGCTCTGGCGGGCTGGAAAGTGACCGTCGACCGACGCTTCGAGCGCGCGCACGTCCGCACCGAGTGCGCGGAGGACCTGTGGCGTCGCGAGCGAACCCATCCCGTTGCCACAGTCGACCGCGACCGTGACATCCAGGGGGCCGTTCCCGTGATCCGCCGCGTAGGCCGCGACCGCGTCACGGTACTTGTCGAGCACTGTGGCTCGCTCCGTATCGCCCCACGCGGACCACTCGGCGGCGTTGTCGCCGTCAGCGACTCGCTCCTCGACTCGCGCCTCGGCCTCGCGGTCGTACTCGCTGCCGTCGACGAACAGCTTGATGCCGTTGTCCTCCGGCGGATTGTGACTCGCCGTAAGCATGACGCCCCGCTGGCCCTGCGAGGCGTACGCGAGCGCTGGCGTCGGACACTGACCGATGCGGACGACCGAACCGCCCGCGCTTTCGATGCCCGCTTCGACTGCCGCGGCGAGGGCCGGGCTGGTGACGCGACCGTCGAAGCCGACGACGAACTCCGCGCCGTCGCGGCCGACCGCCTGGCCGACCCGAAGCGCGCGTTCGGGCGTCACTGTCTCGGCGACCGTACCACGGATTCCCGCCGTCCCGAACAGTTCCATACGTCACCGGTCGTTCGGGCCGCACTTGGGGGTAGCGGTACGCTCTCGTGGTGGCAGTCGGCCTCGAACGGATCGTCGGTAGGGAGAATTAGCTCGGCGTCGCACCCGCGTACGCGCCTTCCAGTCGAAGCACGACTCTGTGGATCGGCAGCGACAGCCCCATCCGACCGAACAGGAGTGCGATCGGGAGCAACACGATGCCCAGCAGCAGGCTGAACTGGTACAGTGCGAACACGAAGCCGCGGTAGAGTTGCGATTCCATCGTCCCTCGCTCTGCTATGGGCGAGTAGGAGTATATAAAGGTTAGCATCGGGCCACCGGCGTCGAATCGACCGCAGTCGTGCGGTTTCGTCGGTTCGTCCCGTCGACGCATCCCGCCTCGAAGATCCGCCGATGTTCGGGTAATGGAGCCGTTGGCACTACGGGACGTTCGCATAACTTATGACGATATTCGCCGTCTCGTGCGCAGGCACGAATCAAAACACACGTGTAGTGGGGACGCGGAGAAACGTGTATGAATTACCTCGTGGCGATGGAAGCAGCCTGGTTGGTCAGAGACGTCGAAGACATCGACGACGCGATCGGTGTCGCAGTCAGCGAAGCGGGGAAACGCCTCAACGAGTCCGAGATGGACTACGTCGAGGTCGAGGTCGGTGCGACGGGCTGTCCCGCCTGTGGCGAGCCCTTCGACTCCGCGTTCATCGCCGCCGACACCGCGCTGGTCGGCCTCGTCCTCGAAATGAAGGTGTTCAACGCGGAGTCGATCGAACACGCCCAGCGGATCGCCAAAAGCGAGATCGGCGGGTCGCTGCGCGACGTGCCGCTGAAAGTCATCGACACGATCGAGTTCGAGGGCGAGGAAGCCGACGCCGACACACAGGCCTGATACGGAACGTTGTCGTTGCGTACCGGTGAGCCACTCTCTGTCCCGACGCTCACCAGTACATCGCGACGACCGTCCGTGCGAGGGGCCGGCGTCGCTCTCACGGACCGCACACTCTGTAGTGGCTGTGACACGGACGAGCGACGGTACAGGCGGGCCGTCCTGCCGTGGCGCTCGAACGTCGACAGCGCCGTCGGTGTCTTTATATATTACCGTAGGTAATTGGAGGTATGGAACTTCCGACGCCCGACGATCTGCGGGAACGGCGGACCGAACTTGGCCTGACCCAGAGCAAACTCGCGGACCGGGCAGACGTATCACAGCCGCTGATCGCGCGGATCGAGGGCGGCGACGTGGACCCGCGGCTGTCGACGCTTCGACGGATCGTCAACGCCCTCGAAGAGGCCGAAGGCGGCATTCTCCGAGCCGACGAGCTGATGAACGCCCCGGTCCACAGCGTCGCACCGGACGACTCCGTCCACGAGACCCAGGACATCCTCGACGAGGGCAAGTACTCGCAGGTGCCGGTCGTCCGTGACGGCACCCCCGTCGGCCTGATCGGCCACTCCGACATCATCCAGCACGACCGCGAGAACGTGGGCGACCTCCCGGTCGCCGACGTGATGCACGAGTCGATCGCGACCGTCGAGACCGACGCGACGATCGACGAGATCGACGCCTACCTGACGCACAACGACGCCGTCCTCGTCGTCGACGCCGGCGAGACGGTCGGCATCATCACCGAAGCCGACATCGCGGCCCACGTGAGCTAGCGGGTCTTGGGGCGTTAGTCGCCGTATACTCGGCTGAACGGTCGGATCACCTTTTGTAGCCCCGTCGCGTCCAGAGCAGCAATGACGGTTCGTCCCGACGACGACAGACTGCACCGGCAGCTCGAAACGGCGCTCGAAATTGCCGACGACGATCGCATCAGATATCACCTCCGCGAGGCCCTCCAGTTGCGACTCGTCGCGAACGAACCGCGAGAGCAGGGGATCGATCGGTAGTTGGCCCCGCTCGCGTTCGACCGCTCACCCGGTCAGCTCTAGCCCGCGGACGGCGACGCAGCTCTCTCCGTCCGTGACCTCGCCGATGACGCGTCCGTCGGTCGCCTCGACGACGGTCTCGACGGCGCTTTCCGGCATCGCGGCCACGAACCCGGTCCCGCATCCACCTTTTTCGTCGTCGGGTTCGCTCACGGTGCTCGCGAACCACTCCTCGAAAAACGTGGGCGAAAAACGCGGCTCGCTCCGCTCGCGTTCGACCGCTCACCCGGTCAGCTCTAGCCCGCGGACGGCGACGCAGCCCTCTCCGTCCGTGACCTCGCCGATGATGCGCCCGTCGGTCGCCTCGACGACGGTCTCGGCGGCGCTTTCCGGCATCGCGGCCACGAACCCGGTCCCCATGTTGAAGGTCCGGTGCATCTCTTCGTCGGAGACCGAGCCCTCCGACTGGACGAACTCGAAGATCGGCTGAGCGTCGAACGGGTCGGTTATCTCGTAGCGGTGCTCGCCCATCCGGGTGAGGTTCGTCCAGCCACCCCCGGTCACGTGGGCCGCGGCGTGGGTCTCGGCGTCCCGGAGCGGACCCAGCAGGTCGGTGTAGATTCGGGTCGGCGTCAACAGTGCCTCGGCGATCGTCTGCTCGGGATCGCGTGGGTAGTCGTCGGTGTACTCGTGGTTCGCGGTGACGGCCTCGCGAGCGAGAGTGAGACCGTTGGAGTGGATACCGGCCGAGGGCCAGCCGACGATCGCGTCGCCGGGCTCGGCTTCGCCGGGGAAGACCGCGTCCTTGGGCGCGAGCCCGGCACAGGTGCCGGCGATGTCCAGCCCCTTGATCACGTCCGGCATCACGGCGGTCTCGCCGCCGACCAGCGCCACGTCGGCCCGCTTGGCACC
This sequence comes from Halomicrobium mukohataei DSM 12286, assembly GCF_000023965.1. Lineage (NCBI taxonomy): Archaea > Methanobacteriati > Methanobacteriota > Halobacteria > Halobacteriales > Haloarculaceae > Halomicrobium > Halomicrobium mukohataei. Next base: position 2,635,613 of record NC_013202.1, read on the forward strand.
CTCGCGCAGTCCGGCACCGATCTGCTCGGACTCCTCGTCGTCCGGCTCCTCGACTGCGAGGTAGTCGACGAACGCCACCGGTTCGACCCCCGTCGCCACGAGATCGTTGACGTTCATCGCGATGCAGTCGATACCGATCGTCGAGTAGTCGTCGATCGCTTCGGCGACGAGGAGCTTGGTGCCGACGCCGTCGGTCGCCAGCGCGAGGTACTGGTCGCCGATGTCGACCAGGCCCGCGTAGTCGCCCTCGAACTCGCCGGCCGCTCCGATGAGCGCCGCCGTCGCGGCTTCGCTGGCGTCGATGTCGACGCCGCTGTCCGCGTATGTCAGCCCCTCCTCGTCGTCGCTGTCGTCGGTCATATGCGAGAGCGGGCGGCCCGAGAGCAAAAGACCACCGTTTCCGTGGGACTGGACTACAGTCCGGGAACGCCGGCAAGGAGCACGAAGACCCCCAGCAGGAGCATCGGCGCGGCGACGACGGCGTAGACCGGCTTGCTCCAGGCCAGGACCTTCTTGCCGTCGAGAGGACCGAACGGGATCATGTTGAAGCCCGCGAGCAACAGGTTGATCGAGACGCCGAGCGCCGCCAACTCGAACAGGAGGCCCCCGAAGAGCCCGAACCAGGCGACGACCAGCGGGACGACGAACACCAGCGCGAGGGCGACGTTGGTCACGGGGCCGGCGAGTGCGATCAGCCCGTTCTCTCGCTCGGAGATCCGACCGCGGTGGTGGACCGCGCCCGGCGCGGCAAAGAGGAAGCCGGCCAGCGCGCTGACGACGGCCAGGAACAGCATGTTGTAGTCGGCGCGAAACTCCGCGATCTGGCCGAACCGGACCGCGACGACCTTGTGTGCGAGTTCGTGCAACAGGAAGCCGATCCCCGCGGTGAACAGACTCACCGCCAGCGCCCCGACGACCGCAGCCGGGTTCGGCGGCCGGCCGGCGAGCATGCCCTGGACCATGTCGTAGTTGATGAAGATCGCGAAGGCGAGACCCAGCGCGAGCCACGCGATCAGGAGGTCCTTGAGTTCGCGCTCGCTGAAGCGGACGTTCATCGCACCAGCCCCCACAGCAGGTCGGCGCTGTTCCGTGCGCCCTGGATCATGAGTCGAACGACGCCGTCGACGCCGTTGACGTTCGGTGCGCCGGCCGCGATGATCGGCAGCAGCGTCGTCGCGAACAGCGCGCTCGCGATCATGCTCCCGACGTTGGTCATCGCAACGATGAGGATGAGTCTGAACAGGGGCACCGCCCGGAGTCGCTGGAAGATGTCGGACAGCGGGGCCTGTTCGTCGTCGAGGATCTCGTTGAGCGTGCTGATGTCGCCGACGTTGACGTTGACGTATCGCAACTCGATGTAGCCCGCGAACCACCCGGGCGCGAGCAGCGGATTGACGCTCGTGAGCCACGCGACCGCGCCGCCGACGGCGGAGCTCGACCAGTGAGCTCCGGCGAGTCGGGCCAGGGCCGCGGCGACGATCCCGTTGACGAGGAACCAAGTCCCGAACAGCGTGAACAGGAACTCGCTGGAGGCCCCCGGCACGCCGGTGTAGACTGCCATCGCCAGCAGGAGGAAAAAGACCAGGAAGCCAAGCGTAAAGAGGTAACCAAAGAGCTTGTACGGCGAGAACCAGCCGCCGGTCTCCCGACCGACCAGCGAGGACTCCGGCGGCAGTTCCTCGGGGTGATCGAGGTAGCGTTCGATCCCCGCGCGGTGGCCGGCACCGACGATAGCGACGACGTGGTAGCCGGCGTCACGGAGGTCCACGAGGTTGTGTGCGATGTAGGCGTCGCGCTCGTCGATCAGGGCCTCCGCACCGCCCGGCGAGAACTGGCGAAACTCCTCCATCATCGCCGTCACGACGTCCACGTCGGTGAGTTCGGCGGGGTCGAACTCCTCGTACTCTTCGCCGCCGCTGGCACGGGTCAACAGTGCGAGGACCGGGATCCCGACCACCAGTGCGACGGCGAGCGCGACGACGAGTCCGTCTGCGACGGCGACGCCCAGGCCTCCCAGCGCACCGACGAGTGGGAGCGAACCGCCGAGCCAGTTCCCGGCCGGAACCACGAGCGGACCGATCGTCGACTCGACGACGACGCTCACTAACACCCCGATCGTGAGGCCGATCGAGAGCCCGACGGTTCGGGACTCCCCCATGCCGGCGAACAGAGCGCCGACCAGTGAGAGCTTCTCCCAGAAAGAGAGGCGCGCCCAGAACCGCTGGACCGTCATCTGGATGTCGCGGTCGACGAGTGCGACCCCCAGACCGTTGCGTTCGGCCGTCTCGACTGCGGCCATCATGTCTGCACCGGGACTCACGTCGAAGCGGTCGCCCAGTCGCGTCTGGACGTACGACAGCATCCAGTAGGCCAGAAACTGAAAGACCGTGTTCCCCCGAAGCAGATCACTGGCGTCGAGATCCTCCGGCGTCTCGCCTTTCATCTGCCTGTAGCGACCCTCGTCCAGCTCGACGGCGACCACGTCGGGCTGTTCGTCCTCGATCGTCCGTTCGACTTCCTCGACACTATCCTGTGAGACGTGTGCCGTCCCTACTACCGTCACACGCCCCTCGCCACCACCCCCCTGTGGCAGATTGCGCGTGGTCTCGGCGCGGTCGGTCATCACACCGGCTACACGGCGGCCACTGTTATGCGTTTCTGTCGGTCACGACTGTCGGTCGGCCGTCAGGTCACCTGTCGGAACGAGGACTATTCACTGGATCGAACTATCACGGAGAACCTCGTTCTCATCCAACACTATTGCTTTCCGAACGGTAGTTCGAAAAATTACCAGACGGCTTGCGATTACATTGTGGTTAGTGACTTTCGAACATCCCAGAAAACGTGATATATCGGGGTTTTCAATATACGTCCGAGTTCAATGTACGATCTGACTGGATTTCAGCGTGACTTGCTGTACGTCATCGCAGGACTGGACGAACCACACGGGCTCGCGATCAAAGACGAGCTCGAAAAGTACTACGAGAGCGAGGTAAACCACGGACGCCTGTATCCGAACCTCGACACGCTCGTCGAGAAGGGGATGGTCGAGAAGGGACAGCGCGACCGGCGAACGAACTTCTACGCCCTGACCAGTCGCGGCAAGCGCGAGCTCAACGCCCGCCAGGACTGGGAGTCCCAGTACGTCACCGCGTAGCTCGGCCCACGAATCCGCGTCGGCGTGTCGAAGTCACCGACAGCCGTCCGAATACTCGCCACCGCCCGTCCCAGCGTCGCAGTCCTCGACGGCACACGCTTATACGACAACCAGACGAACGCCCAGTCATGCCACTGGACGTAGAACCGCCGGCACCGCCCGAACTCGACACCGCCGTCGACGCCAGCGACTACGACGACGTCGACGTGGACACGAACGAGTACCGGCGCGAAGAACTGGAGACGTTCTTGCAGGACGGTGCCTGGGAGCAGGCGTTCACGGAGTGGGCCGAGACGACCGACCTCGACGAGACGGCGTTCGAGATCGTCAGCGAACTGGATCTCGTCGAGCAGTTCGACTTCTTCTGGGACGACTTCGCACAGCGGGTGGGGTACCACGCCCCGGGACTGCCCGAGGACTGGCGAGAACGATCGCTGCACCCGGATCTGAACTCCTGGGACACCGTCTCGGGGATCAACGCCGGCATGGCCGAGCTGGGACGGACGGTCAGCGAGACGCTCAAAGCCGATTACGTCGACTGGCAGACCGACCCGGACCTGCCGGACGACCTGCCGGAGTTCGGCGACGAGTGACGCCGCGGCCGTTCACTCGGCCAGCGGACTGTAATTGCCGTTGATGTCCCACTCGTGGAGACAGAAGGGATTGCCGGCCTCCTTTTGCTCGCCGTCGACCACGATCTGCCACGAGTCGGTCTCGTCGTCCCAGACGTCGTGACGACCGCAGCGTTCGCACGTCCGCTCCGAGGGCGGGACGAGTTTCGTCATACCGCGACAGTGGTGCCAGAGAATAATGAGCGTGCCGGTCCCGTCCGGCGGCTCCGCGTCAGTTGCCGCTCTCGGTCGCGGTGTCGGTCTCCTGTTCGGGCGTCGCCGTCGGGGTCGATGTCGTCGTCTCGTCGGTCGTCTCTGAGCCGTCGGTCCCGTCGGTCGTCTCGGAGTTGCCGGTGTCGCTGGTCGTGTTCGTTCCGTCGGTCTCGTTCTCGGACGGCGAGAGATCGATCTCCGAGCTGTTCATCTCGACTTCGGCCGGCTCCTCGTCGACGCCAAGCACCTGTCCCTCCGAGACGTCGGTCGTTCCGCTCCACTGGGTGAGCGTGCGGTTGTCGACGCTACCGGCACGGAACTGGTAGCTGCTGTTGGCTCTGACCGAGACGTTCGTGTAGCCGTTGTCCGGTCCGAACTCGTCGTACCCAGTCGTCGAGTACGGGACGGTCATCGTGAACGTCCCGTCGTCGCTCGTTCGGGTCTGTTGGGTGTAGGTGAACGTCTCGTCGGAGGCGGGGTTGTACATCTCGACGCTCGCCTGCACGGTCGCGTTCTCGGGACCGGTTCCCTCGACGGTCGCGCCGGGAACGCGCTCGAAGACCTTCAACCACTGCGGGGCCGTGTCGTGGAAGACCTGCTGTTCGATCCCCTCCGGCAGACACGCGATCTGTCCCGGGCCGGACTCTGCGACCCGGAGTGTCACGTCAGAGGTACACTCCGCGGTACTGTTGACACGCTGATAGCCCAGTCCAGAGGCCGCGGCGGACTGTAGCAGACCGCGGTTGTACTGACCGCTCGCCGTCGCGGACTGCTCGCTGGTGCCGACGAGTCGGTAGTGTTCCATCGCGGGGACGCGTTCGGACGGGAGCGCACCGATCCCGCCGACGCTCGACGTGGAGTCGTTGGCCGTGTACGCGCGTGCTTCTTCGAGCGTCTGGGTCTGGAAGATCGCCCGCTGGCCGTCGACCTGTGCGACCTGTCGGCCCTGTAGCGTGCTCGGTTCCCAGTCGACGCCGATCGGTCGTGGCTCGACGGCACTGCCGTGGTAGCGGTAGAGACGCACCACAGTGCTGTTGTAGTAGGCCTGTCGCTGGTGGACGAAAGACGGGCCCCGGAGCGACTGTGCGCGACTGGAGTAGACCGGACTGTAGTAGTCCTGCTGGCTGACCTCCGACACGTCGTAGAAGTTCGGCGGCGCGAAGAACTTCCCGCCGACGTTGCCGTTGGTCTCGGCCATCTTCCAGTCGACGGCGACGTAGCGGGTCTCGGCCTCGGAGCTGTTCTCGCTCACCGTGTCGAGCGCGTCGTTGGCCTGGGTCTCGTTGGGGGCCAGCAGGAAGTTCGCGGCCTCGGTGGCACCCTGCTGGAACGGGTTGGCGGTCGGAATCCGCTGGCCCTGGGCGGTTATCCAGTGGCCGTAGTCCCACCACGAGAGGACGCCGTACTGACCGTCTTCGTAGTCGAAGTCGCCGACGTTGGGGAAGGTCCCGTAGTGGTCGAGTTCGTTCGAGGCACCGCCGAAGGTCCCCTCGGCGGGCGTGTGGTTCTGCATCCAGTCGAGTCCGTCGCTCCAGCCCTCGATACCCTGACCGGGGCTGTCGTATCGGTCGATGTCTGTCGGGGACGCGACCGCGACCATCGGTGCGACGACGAGGACGGCGATCGCGGCGACGGTGAGGACCTGGTACGTCTCGACGTTGATCCCGTCGCCGTCGACGATCGAACGGTCGCCGTCAGCGAGGTATCGGAGCACGGCACCGACCGCGTAGGCCGTCAGTCCGCCGATCGGCACTGCGAGGTAGTAGGCGAACCGCGCCTGCGTGATCGTGGCGGCCGTGACGAACGCCGCCCAGACCACGACGAGGAGCTGCTGGGGCTCGACCTTCGAGCCGATCAGGTTCCGAACGACGACGAGGGCCCCGGCAGCGAGTGCGATGAACGTCGCGAAGCCGTGCATCTGGAACAGTGCGATCGCCGGCCGGCGCATCGGCGTGATCTCGCCGATCGTCCCGGCCGTCGCGGACGGCCCGATACCGAGGACGCCGCCGAAGATCCGGACCAGGTTCCGGGCGAACAGATCGTAGATGCCCGGGGTCGCGAGCTGTGCGAAGACGACACCGAGGACGAGGATACTCAGGATCGTCAGCGGATAGAACACCGTGTCGATGTCGCGGTCGTCCCAGAAGCGTGCCAGCCAGGCCATGAACACGCAGCCGGCGGCGACGCCGAACGCGAGCGTCGGGTGTAGCAGCGAGAAGACGCCGACCCTGAACTCGGCGGCGGTGATCGGGATGAACATCAGGACCCCGGTCACGCCCAGTGCGACGGCACCGGCGATCGCCGTGTGCTCCGGGCTCTCGCCGCGGACGAACTCGATCGTCAGCTGGAAGAGCAGGTAGACGCCGACGATGCCCAGCAGGAGGACGCCGAAGGGCCAGACCCACAGGTACAGCGTGATCGCGACGCCCGCGAGCGCGCTCCAGACGAGCGTGCTCCGGAGCCCGTCGAAGTCCCTGTCGAGAAACTGCTCGTAGACCGGGCGGTCCCGGCGGGCGACCGTCACGGCGACCATCATACCGAGGACGCCCAGCGTCTGGAAGAGCACCTCCGCGATGTGGTGGTCCGAGAAACCGACCATGCTCCGCTGGAGGATCGAGCCCGCAGAGAGCGCGAACACGGCCAGTGCGACGACACCGCCTGCGCGGCCGCCGAGGCGACGGCCGATGACGTACGTGGGGATCCCCGTCAGCACCGCGAACACCGCCGGTGCGAACAGCACGACGAGTCGGATCGTGTTGTCGCTTGGCGATCCGAGCCCGACGATCAGTGCGACGGTCGCGAGCAACTGGTCGAACAGGGTGCCGAACTGACCCACGTCGGTCCCGTGGGGGAAGTACGTCCAGGGGTCGAACGGCATCGTCTGTGGCCAGTTGCGGACGGTGTAGGCCGTCGAGCGGTAGTGATACCAGGCGTCGTTCCCGTTGAACAGCACTTCACCGTCGACGATGTAGTTGTTCCACGGTCGGACACGATTCCACAGTGTGAACCCGAGGAGGAGGGCGCCGAAAGCGAGGTGGTAGTACTGCTGCACCAAGTCGACGGCCCGCTCGAGTTCATCGCTGTCTTCGAGGCGGCCCCGCCATTGACTCATTAGCCGAACGAATTGCCATCGCGCGCATAAGCCTTGTCATATGGGTGCGGCAGGGCGGTTGTCGTCGCCGTTCAGGCCGCTAGTAATGAAAACGCCTATGCGACGAGGCGGGGCAGAACTCTGCATGCGCGTCTCGGTCGTGATCTGTCTGCACACGATGGACCGCTTCGATCACTTCGTCGAGGCGGTCGAGAGCGTGTTCGCTGGGACGTACGACGACGTGGAACTCGTGTTGGTCTCGGACGGGAGCGACGCGGTCTGTGGGGCCATCGAGGACCGCTTCGGCGACCGAGCGGACGTACAGATCGTCTGCAACGAGGAGAACCGCGGGCTCGCAGTCAGTCGAAACCGCGGCCTCGACGCCGCCAGCGGGGACGTAGTCGCGTTTACCGACGACGACGTGATCGCCGACGAGCGGTGGCTCGAAGCGCTGGTCTCGGTGTACGAGGAGCGCGACGTGCCGGCGGTCGGGGGGCGACTCGTCCCGGAGTGGGTCGCCGACGAGCCCGACTATCTGCCCGCCGAGTTCTACTGGCTGATCGGCGTGATGCCACCGACGTTCGGACCGGCCGACGACGCCTCGGTCGGCGGCGAGGTACGCAACACCTACGGCGGGAACATGTCGTTCCTGCGGTCGGTCCTCGAAGACCTCGGCGGCTTCGAGCCCGAGATCGGCGGTCGGACCGGCGACAAGAACCTCCAGGGCGAAGAGACGGAGCTCTGTGCGCGACTCCAGACCGAGTACGGCCGCGGGATGTACTACACGCCCGACGCGATCGTCGCCCACAAGATCTTCGACTACCGGACGGAGCTCGGGTGGCTCCTCGATCGGGCATTCTGGCAGGGCTACTCCAAACGCGGGCTCGAAGTGCTCGTGCCGGAGACCGACGGCACGGAGTCGGACTACCTCGCCACGTTGCTGTTCGTCGCGACGCCGCGGCGGCTCCGCGGCCTCCTCACGGAGCCGTCGCTCGCGGCCGTCGTCCAGCTCGCGATGCTGTTCGTGTTCACGGGCGTCGTAGGGCTGGGCTATCTCTACGGGGCGGTGAAGTGGTGACCATGTCCGAGGACGGCCTCCCCGGCGTCTGTGTCGTCACCCACCCGCTCGCGTCGGCCGGCGAGAACGCTACCCGGAGCTTGCTGGAGATCCTCGCCGCGGTGACGACGGTGTCGCTCGTCACTGCTGACCTGCCGGCCGACTCCGAGATCCGAGACCGCCACGAGCTGATCGAGCTCACGGAGCGAGGAGCCGGCCAGTCGAACGTCGCCGTCGCGGCCGCCCGATTCCTCCTGAACCAGCTCCGGATGTGCCGGGCGCTCGTCGGCAGAGACGAGGCGGTGGTGCTGTTCTACGGGGCGACCGCGTACCTCGCGCCGATCCTGTTCGCACGACTGCTGGGCAAGCGCGTCCTCGTCGAGCCACGCGGCGACGTGCCCCTGACGCTCCGATTACACTGGGAACAGTCGCTGCCGGCCGTCCTCGCGCGGACGCTCGCGGGACTGGTCCGGGCGCTGGAACGGTCGGGCTTCGCGGCCGCAGACGGCGTCGTCACGTACACGCCAGCGATGGCGGCCCAGCTCGGGCTCGACCCACAGCGCCAGCGCGTCTATCCCAACGGCGCACGGTTCGTCCACACCGACCGGTTCGACGTGGAGACGCCCCACGCAGAGCGCGAGCGAGTGGTGGGCTTTCTCGGCCGCCTCGACGAGGAGAAGGGGATCAGAACGCTCGCGAGCGTCGCACGGTCGCTCCCGCCAGAGTACACGTTCCGGTTCGTCGGTGACGGCGGACTGCGCCCCTGGCTCGAACGGGAGCTCGCCGAGGAGATCGCCGACGGGCGCGTCGAGGTGACCGGGTGGGTCGACCACGACGACGTGCCCCGACAGCTGAACGACCTCGAACTGCTGGTGTTGCCGTCGGACCCGACCGAGGGGCTCCCGACGACGATCCTCGAAGCGCTCGCCTGCGGAACGCCGGTGTACGCGACGCCGGTCTCCGGCGTGCCGGACGTGGTTCGGGACGGCGAGACCGGCTTCCACATCGCGGATCGCGACCCTGCGACGCTGCGTGACGGGATCGAGTCGATTCTCCGTCGCGACGACCTCGACGAGATCAGCGCCCGCGGACGGACGCTGATCGAGGACGAGTACAGCTTCGCGGCGGCCTGCGAGCGGTACCGGGGGATCCTCAGAGCGGTCGTCGACGATCGAGCAGACCGGGCGTAAGCGCCCGTCGAGACGGGGCCAGTCCGGGACAGATCGACCCATCCGAAAGGTACTTTGGACGCGTCGGAGTGGGTCCGACAATGACTGCCCCTAACGTCCTCCTGGTGATACTGGACAGCGTCAGAGCCAGAAACACCGGTCTGCACGGGTACGGGGACCGGACGACGCCGTTTCTCGACTCGTTCGCCGGCGAGGCCGAGTGGTACCGGCAGGCACGGGCCCCGAGCATCCACAGCGTCGCCAGCCACGCAAGCCTCTTTAGCGGGCTCCACGTGGACCAGCACGGCGTCACGAAACACGAGTCGCAGCTGGATCCCGACGCCACTGTCTGGTCAGACCTGTCCGAACGGGGCTACGAGACCGGTCTGTTCACGCCCAACGTCGTCGTCACGGAGTCGTCGAACCTCGCGGAGCCGTTCGACACTGTCGACGGCCCGCGGCGGGATCCGAAACACCGTTACTTCGAGGACGCCCTCTCGCCGACGGACGTGGAGGGCCACCAGACGAACGTCGAGTACCTGCGGCGGTGTGTCGCCAGCGGCAAACCGCTCCGATCGGCGTTCAACGGCCTGTACTTCATCTCCAGCAACAAGGACGCGTACGATCCAGAGCAGGAGGCGGGCACCGAATACGTCGAGAGCTTCCTGCAATGGTCGGACGAGCGAGACGGCCCGTGGGCTGCCTGTCTGAACTTCATGGACGCCCACTTCCCGTACGAACCCGTTCGGGAATTCCGGTCGGCGGGGACGGAGGAACTGCTGGACGTACACGATTCGCTGTCGTCGCCGATCTCGAAAGACGTCGCCGCGTCCGGGGAGTGGTGGAAGCTCCGAGCGATCGAAGCCCTCTACGACGACTGTATCCGGCAGGCCGACGACGCCGTGGCGACGCTGGTCGACGCGCTGCGAGAGCGCGGTGTTCTCGACGACACGCTCCTGGTCGTCACCAGCGACCACGGCGACGGCTTCGGCGAGTGGAGCCGCGTCGACCCGCGGGTCCGTGCCGCCTACCACAGCTGGAGCGTCCACGAGGTGCTGACCCACGTGCCGCTCCTCGTGCGCCGTCCGGGCGGAGAGGACGGCGGAGCGAACGACTCGCTCGCCAGTCTCACCCGCTTCCCGGCCGTCGTCGAAGCGACGCTCGACGGCGAGACGGAGAGTTTCGCCGTCGACGACCGCGCGTTCGCCTCGACCCACCGGCTCGAACGGCCGACGGTCATGCTACCGGACGCCTGCGAGGATCCCGAGCGGTACGCCGGACCGTGGCGGGCGGTCTACGAGCAGGACGACGACGGCGTGTACAAGTACGGGACCCACGATTCGGCGTCGGCGACGATACGCGTCAGAGACGCACAGGTGTCCTACCGCGTCGCCGACGACGACGGCGGTGTCGTCGCGCAGTCGTACGGCGAGCTGGAAGGGGCCGACGTGAGCGACGGCGAGTCGGACTCGCTGGAGGACTCCGTCGAAGACCAGCTAGAGAGTCTCGGCTACATCCGGTAGACCGCGACGGGATTCCGGGTCAGAGCCCGATCGCGGGCGCGTTCTCGCGGACGACCGTCCTGAACTCTCCGGAGAGCGCCCAGAGAAGGGCGAAGTACGCCAGCGCGCCCACCACGACCAGCAGCGCTGCCGTCGCGGTGGGATCGACCAGCGGGAAGACCGGTCGTGCGACCCGTTCGACGGTCGCGACGACGACGCCCATCCCGGCGGCGGCGACCACCTGCGTCCCGATCCGTTTGACCGGGAGCGAGACCGAGACGTGGCTCCGCAGGACGAAGTAGCCGACGACGAAGCTCAGGACGACCGACGTCGCGGTCGCGACCGCCGCTCCGCGGATACGGTACTGCCAGATCAGCGCGAAGTTGAGGACGACGTTGGACACGACGAGGACGGCGTTGACCTTGAACGCCTCGCCGGGCCGGTCGATGCCGCTGAGTGCGTTGACGATCTGGCTCTGGTAGCCGTAGACGAGGACGGCGACGATGAGTAGCCACAGCACCTCGGTCCCCTTGAGGAACTCCGAGCCGTAGATCTGCAAGAGGCGATCGCTCAACAGGACCCCGCCGACCAGCCCCGGAATCGTGAACAGGCCCGCGTAGGCGAACGAGTCCTCGACCAGCGACGACACCCGCTCGAAGCTGTCCTCGGCCGAGAGCTTGCTCAGCTCCGGGAACAGCGCCGAGCTGATAGCGTTGCTGAAGATGATGAGGAAGTTCGCGAGGCTCCACGTGATCGCGTAGACGCCCACGAGCTCGTCGGAGACGAAGACACCGAGGACCAGTACGTCTGCCTGGTTGAACGTCTTGCCCCGGATGCGCCCGAGCCAGGCGTACCTCGCGTACTCGTAGAGGCTCTCGAAGTGTGCCCGCGTCGGCAGTCGGTACGGACGGCCGACGAAGTACAGCCCGACGACGACGACGACGAGGCTCCCGGCCGCGTAGCCGTAGACGAGCGCGGCCAGCCCGAACGACAGCAGGATACCGCCGACCTGCAGAGCGGTCCGGACGATCTGTCGGACCGGCCGCAGCGACGACGCGACGTGGACCAGATGGACGCCGTTCAGCATCGAGTCGACGTACGAACTCGCCACGCCGACGAGCAGCAAGACCGCGACGAACTCGACCCGACGGATGTCGAACAACTGCTCGACCAGCCCCTCGCCGAGGAAGAGGAGGACGACGATCGAGCCCGTCAGCGCGGCCATACAGAGCCCGCCAGCGACCTTGTAGGCACCCCGATCCTCGCCTTCGCTCAGCCGTTTGGCGATCGCGCTCTCGAAGCCCAGCGTCCCGGCGAGGGCCAGCCACGCGACGATCGAGAGCAACAGGTAGTACCGACCCAGCACGTCCGCGCCCAGCAGCCGGGCGAACACGATGGTCCCGACGAACCCCGCGCCAGAAGCGAGAAACTTGGAGACGAACGTGACGAACGAGGTCTGGCCGATGCGCATCCCTATCGAGTCGAACGTCGGCAAGCAGTGGTTTATATTGGACGGTTCGGCGACCGTCGGTCGGGGTCCGAACCGTTCCACGGCGGTGCCCCGCCGGCCGACCACCGTGGTCTATATCCGTGGCCGGAATATCCCCTCGGACATGGCGCGCGTCCTCATCGCCCCGGCGGACACCAGTCTCTCGAATCTGCGGTACGGCAAGAGCTACAACGTGTTGAACAACATGACCGCAGACGACGTGTGGATCGACGCGCTGGTCGGGAAAGAGGAGACGACGGTCGAAGCCGAGAACGTCACCGTTCGGGAGCTGGGGACGCAAAACAGACTGCAGTACTACGGCCGGTCGTTCCGGACGGCCGCCCGCGAGATCCGGGCCGGATCTGTCGACATCTACCACCACATGAACCTGAGCTACCGGTGGTTCAACCCCGTGTTGCTCGCCGGGATCGCCGCCGACACACCGACCGTCCTCGGCCCGTGCCAGACCGGGCACGCGATCATGGCCGAAGAGTTCAACAACATGCTCTCACAGGCGATCGGCTACGAGCTCCCGCTGCCGGTCAGTAACGCGGTCTACTACCCGATGAACGCCGTCCGCGACGTGACGATCGACCCCGCCCGGATGTCGCTGTTCCGGCGGACCCTCGAAGCCGCCGACCGGATCACCGTCGTCCACGAGGAGGCGCGCGAAGCGTACGCGCGATACGTGGACGAGTCGAAGATCGACGTGATCCCCCTCGGCGTCGACGTGGAGCTGTTCGAGTTCACGGAGCGCCAGGACACGGAGACGCTGGTCGCGATCGGACGACTGGAACGGCGAAAAGGGTACGACGTACTCCTCGACGCGCTCGCGACCGTCGTCGAAGCCGTCCCGAACGTCCATCTCGACGTGTTCGGCGAGGGGCCCGAAGAGCAGGCGCTTCGCGAACAGGCGGCCCGCCTCGGCGTCGCGGACAACGTCACCTTCCACGGGTACGTCGACCAGTCGGTGGTTCGGGACCACCTCGCGCGGGCCAGAGCGTTCGTCCACCCGTCGCGTTCCGAGAGCTTCTCGCTGGTCCGACTGGAAGCGATGGCGGTCGGCTGTCCGGTCGTCGTCACCGACACCTCCGGCGCACACGAGATGGTCCGAGACGGTAACGAGGGGTTCGTCGTCCCGACGGAGGCGGCCGAGCCGATCGCCGACGCGCTGCTGGAACTGCTCTCTGACTTCGAGCTGGCGCGGGCGATGGGAGCGCGCGCTCGCGAACGCGTCGAACGGAAGTACGACTGGCGAGCGATCGGACAGCAGTACGTCGACCTGTACAGATCGCTCCTGTAGCACGGCGACGCCGGTCGGAATACTGCCGGCTGTCACTGTTTCACGATATTCGCGAGATGGGGTCGCGAAATTCGTCACAGACGGACAGTCGGTAGTAAAACCCGACCGCTTAAATGGAACTGCCGACACCTTCCGGTACTCGACCGGGCGACCGGCGTCGCCCACCGAGGCCGTGACGACCACGGGAGATCCAGTGATGAACGTCGCAATAACTGTCAAGGAGTTTCCCCCCGACATCATCGGCGGGACCGAGACCCAGACGCGCCGAATGGCCCGCGCGCTCTCCGGGGCCGGACACGACGTGACCGTCTACACGAAGGCCTACGGCCGCGAGACGGAGGTCGACGAGCCCTACGAGATCGTCCGGGTCCCCAACTGCCGGCGGTCGTCGTTTCTGAGTACGCTGACGTACCTGCTCGCACTGACTGCGTTGCTCGTCCGGGACCGGAACGAGATCGACGTGTTGCAGTGCATGATGATCTACCCCAACGGCTTCGTCGGGACGGTCGTCCACTATCTGACGGGAGTCCCCTACTTCGCGTGGATCCGGGGCGGGGACTACTACTTCATGAAGGACAATCCGGTCAAGCGGTGGCTGATACGGACCGTGCTGTGGGACACGACCGTCCTGGTCCAGTCGGAGGCGGTGAGAGCGGACGTGACCGCGGAGTTCGATCCGACGGACGTTCGCGTCCTCGGCAACGGCGTCGACGTGCCGGCGGGGACGGCGTCTGGCGACGAGATCGTGTTCGTCGGGCGGCTGGAAGAACAGAAGGGCGTGGCCGTCCTGCTCCGCGCACTGGCCGGGACTGAGGCGGCCTCCGCAGTCACCGTCGTCGGGGACGGCTCCCGGCGATCGGAGCTGGAGGCGCTGGCCGACGAGCTGGGCGTCGACGCGACGTTCGTCGGCGAGGTCGCCCCCGAGGCCGTCGGGGAGTATCTGGAGCGTGGCAGGCTCTTCGTGTTGCCGTCGGTCCGCGGCGAAGGGCTCCCCAACGCCGTGCTGGAGGCGATGGCGGCCGGTCTCCCGGTCGTCGCCACGGATACCGGCGGCGTCGCAGACGCGATCGTGGACGGAGAGACGGGCTACGTCGTCGATCCGGGCGACGAGCAACGGCTGCGTGACCGTATCGAGACGATCTACGCCGACGAGCAGCGAGCCCGCGAGATGGGCGAGCGGGCCCGCGAGTACGTGATCGAGACCTACTCGTGGGACGCGATCGTCGGACGCCTCGAAGCGCTGTACGCGGAGTGTACCGACCGCTGAAAATCGCCACACGGACGAGAGTCCGGACGAGACAGATCGATCGTTCCGGCCGCGGACGGCGACCGACGCCGCCGAGTCCGTCGAGGGGCGGCTGAAGGCGCTGGGCTACGCAGAGTGAAGCTGTGGCTGTCAGTTGGCGCGTCGACTCGCCACCGGGACACGGGGGCCGTGTGACGGCGCTGCTATACGCTTAAGTGACAGCCGGCAGTACGTCCACGTGACCATGGAGATCACCTGGCACGGCCACTCGACGTTCCACGTAACGGTCGACAACACGGCACTCCTCGTCGATCCGTTCTTCGACAATCCGAAGACGGACCTGGAGCCCGGAGCGGTCGACGCCGACTACGTCCTGTTGACCCACGGTCACATGGACCACATCGCAGACGTCGGCGCGTTCCCCGACGCGACCGTGGTCGGACTGCCAGAGGTCGTCGGCTACTGTGCGGACAACTACGGCGTCTCGGAGACGATCGGCGCGAACCTCGGAGGGACCGTCGAACTCGGCGACGCGTTCGTCACCCTCCACCGCGCCGACCACACGAACGGCATGGAGACCACCTACGAGTCGACCGGCGGTGGGATGCCGGCCGGCTTCGTCATCTCCGACACCAAGCCGACGCAGGTGTCAGACGCCGAATCGTCGACGTTCTACCACGCCGGTGACACGGGACTGATGACCGAGATGCGAGAGGTGATCGGTCCGTATCTGGAGCCCGACGTGGCCGCGGTCCCCATCGGCGATCACTTCACGATGGGGCCGATGCAGGCCGCGATCGCCGTCGATTGGCTAGACGTGGACGTGGCGTTGCCGATGCACTACGACACCTTCCCGCCGATCGAAGTCGATCCCGAGGAGTTCCGGCGTGAAGTTACTGCCACCGGGAGCTCCACAGAGGTGCGGATTCTGGCCGGCGACGAGTCGATCACCGTCGCCGAGTGACGACGCTACACTCGACTTTCCGACGCTCGCCGCGACAGACCGCGGACGTGGCGTCTCATACGGACGGTTGTAGGCGTTTACCCAGTCGACCGCACGACGGCGTGCGGTCGATCTGGTAAAGACCTACAACTTTCCGTATCAGTCGTCCGACGAGAGCGAGATGCCGGTCTGTTCGGCCAGCGGCTCGACGACGGCAGCCATGTCTCGGTCGCCGAGGCCGGCCGCTCGGGCACCGCTGAACAGTTCGCGGGCCGCTGCGGTGAGTTGCATCGGGACGCGGGCGTCGCCCGCCGCGTCCAGCGCCAGGTCCAGGTCCTTGAACTGGTAGTCGACGGGGAACCGCGAGTCGTAGTCGTCCGTTCGGATCTGCTGGCCCTTCGCCGAGAACAGCGGCGAGTCGAGCGCGCCGTTCTCGACGACTTCGAGCATGTCCTCGATTTCGAGTGCCTGGTTCGCGCCGAAGGTCAGCGCCTCGGCGAGCGCGCCCATGGCGGTACCCAACAGGAGATTGACGAACAGCTTCATGCTGGTTCCCTGCCCGACCCCGCCACACCGGACGACGGGGTCACACATGGCCGATAGCACCGGCTCGACGTCGTCGATCACGTCGCCGTCGCCGCCGGCGAGTCCGACGAGCGTCCCCTCGCGGGCCGGGCCGACCGTCCCCGAGACGGGGCAGTCGAGAAAGCGGCCACCGTGCTCGCGGACGGCCTCGGCCGCCGCCAGCGTCTCGTCGCGACCGATCGTGCTCATCTGGACGACCGTCGTCGTCTCGTCTAGCCCCGCCAGGATACCGAAGTCCCGTTCGAGGACCTCGCCGACGGCCGTGCCGTCGGTGACGATCAGACAGACCACGTCGACGCGCTCGGTGAGGTGTTTCGGCGAGTCGGCGACGCTGACGCCCGCCTCGGCGAAGGGGCGCTCTCGCTCGGTCGTCCGGTTGTACACGGTGAGGTCGAACCCCGCGTCGTCGAGGTTCCAGGCCATCGGCGCACCCATCGCACCGAGGCCGACGAAACCGACAGATCGTGCCATGTCACCGGGTTCGGTCGCCGGGGACTTCAAAACAGGGCCGGGAAAGAGTTTTGAGCCCCGCGCGAGCATGTCAACTCGAATGATGGACCAGAGCCACGACCGGCAGCTGCGGGCGGAGCTGTATCTACGGGGGGACACCTACGGGACCTACGACGCCCAGCGGGACGTGTTACAGCGGGTCCACGAACTCGAAACCGAGAACGTGATCGACGAGTCGAGCGTCGCCGACGAGTGGCAGCGCATCCGGACCCTGAACGAGGATCGCCGCGACGGCGCACTTGCCACCTACGACGAGTTCGCGGCCTGGGCACAGCGAAACGACTACGCGCTAGAGCCCGCGTTCGAACGACGGGCGCGGTCCTACGTCGGCCTCAGTCGGGTCGACGACGTCGTCGTCTTCCCGGTCGTCTCGCTGGCGATCTACGAGCGCGACCGGCTCCAGGCGGTCTTTCCGTGCTCGGACGGCGAGCGAAACTACCGCGTCCAGGACTGCCTGGACGCGTTCGAACGCGGCGACGAGCGGTGGCTCACGCAGTTCGACACGGTGACCGTCGACCGCACCGCGCCGCGGCTCGAACCGGGACTGGACGCCTGATCTACAGGAGCTACTGATACGGATGGTTGTAGGCGTTTACCCAGTCGACCGCACGACGGCGTGCGGTCGATCTGGTAAAGACCTACAACTTTCCGTATGAGAGACGCACTCGCACGACGACAGTACGAGCGCCGCCGTGCTTATTGGAACCGATAGCCAAAGCTACGTATGGACGAGCCACCGCTGCATCCCCGCGTCGAGACCGTGGCCGAGGACATCGAGACCATGGAGACCCGCGGGGCGGCGACGATCGCCGACGCGGCGGCGTCGGCACTGGTCACACAGGCAGCGGAGAGCCGGGCCGAGACGCCGGCAGCGTTTCGCGGGGAGATCAGAGCGGCGGCACGCACCCTGCTGGACACGCGGCCGACCGCCGTGAGCCTGCCCAACGCCTTGCGGTACGTGCTCCAGCGGATGGACGGCGAGAGCGTCGCCGCGCTGCGAGCGTCCGTCGAGCGGGCCGGGTCGTCGTTTCGCGACCAGCTCGACCGTGCCCAGGACGACCTCGGCGAGATCGGCGCGAACCGGCTGCGAGACGGCGATCGAGTGATGACACACTGCCACTCGACGGACGCCGTCGCCTGCATCGAGCACGCGGTCCAGCAGGGCAAAGCCATCAGCGCGGTCGTCAAGGAGACGCGACCGCGCAAGCAGGGCCACATCACGGCGCGGGAACTCCGAGAGCTCGGGGTCCCGGTGACCCTGATCGTCGACAGCGCCGCCCGCCGCTCTCTGGGCGACGTGGACCACGTCCTCGTGGGGGCCGACGCGATCGCCGCCGACGGCAGCGTCGTCAACAAGATCGGCACGTCCGGGCTGGCGGTCAACGCTCGCGAGCGCGGCACGCCGGTGATGGTCGCCGCCCAGACGATCAAGCTCCACCCGGACACGATGACCGGCCACACCGTCGACATCGAGATGCGCGACGAGTCGGAGGTGATCGCTCCCGAAGACCGCGCGGAGATCGGCGAGATCACGGTCGAGAATCCCGCCTTCGACGTGACGCCACCTCGCCACGTCGACGCCATCGTCACCGAGCGCGGCCAGTTCCCGCCCGAGAGCGTCGTCACGCTGATGCGCGAACTGTTCGGCGAAGGGACCCGAGAGCCGTGGGCGGAGCCGACGACGAGGGAAGCCGAACGCCGACCCGAGGACGAGTCGTAGGCGACTGGAGTCCGGCGCTGGCTCTCGGATGGACATCCAGGTCAAGGGGTCGCGCCTACCGAAGAGTCACAGAACGGCCCCGACCCTCACCGTCTCGATTCGGTCGGTGTACGGTCGGTACAGGTGAAGCACGTCTCATTCAGTATAGACGATATATTTAACCCCGTATTGTTCGATTAGACGGTTAATGACGGACTGGGAGCGTGTGAGACAGGAACTCGAAGAAGCGGGCTATTCTGGATTCGAGTTCGATAGCGGCGATACGGCTGTGTCGGGGCTGTCCGGTGAGTGGGTATCCGGTAAAATCCCACGCGAGGGAGGATTGAAACACGAGAATCAAACACTTTGGATGCGAATTCTCGACACGTTATCATGGAACGGTGGTACCGTGGATGCTGCTCCAGAAAACGCCCCCGAAAGCATACGCAATATCGCCACTGAACACGGGTTGGAAGTCGTGATATTCACCGTCTCTGCCGAGGAGGTGCGAATCGCACTTTGTGACCCCTCAAAACATGATCTGTAACGGTGTGTTCGCACATGCACGGTTCAGCTATTCCACAGCCACTGGGGTAGAAAGCAACTATCATATAGGATTTCCGACGACATACCGAATTATCGACGTGCTATCGTCTCGCGTCTCTTTTTGACGGCGTTCAAATCATGTGTAGGAGTATTTGCAGCGATGTCAGTGCGACCGCTACAGCGAGAGCGAGGATGATGATGGATATCCCGACACTATATTCGCTGAACGGCGGATTCCGTCTCGACTGAAATAGCACGACAAGTCCGGTAACGAGGATGAGTACGTCGACGCCGACTTCGAGTCCCGATGCGGTGCCCTCGACGAAAACTCCGTTGATCGCTCTCAGTGCGCCTGTCAGGGTAAAGAGAACGCCGATCAGTTTGGAGGGTGAAACGTTCACAACGAACCACTCGTGTCCGGGCGAAATAATCTCTTGTCATCTGAACAGCCACTCTCTCGAATTGCAGACATGCGACTGTCCTGCGCCCGGTGAGAGACAGACAGCGACGCCACGCGGATAGTTTGGTGGTGGCCGTCGCCGGTGGGTGATATCCGCACTTCGAACTGGCGACCTGTCACGCGGACTGACGGCCGGCGATGTGCGCGGTCGCGGGGGCCGCCAGCGCGGGATCGTTCCCCCGAGGTACTTATTCACGCCCGACGGACAGTGGCGTAATGGCGCGCGTGCTCTGTGCCGGCCACGTCAACTGGGACGTAACGCTGCAGGTCGATCGGCTTCCGGGCCCGGACGGCGAGGCCCAGATCGTCGACCAGTGCCAGTCCGGCGGCGGGAGCGCGTCGAACGTCGCGGTCCTGCTGGCGGGCCTGGACGTGGAGACGACGCTGCTGGGCAGCGTCGGTGCCGACGAACACGGCTGGCTGGCGGCGCGCGAACTCGATCGGGCGGGCGTCGAGACGGTGCTGGTCGAGGCCGACGACGCGACCGCGGTGAAGTACCTCGTCGTCGACGAGGGCGGCGAGGTGATGGTGCTGGGCAACGACGGCGCGAACGAGGCGTTCACGGCCGACGACCTCGAACCGGGGACCCTCGACACGACCGATCGGCTCCACCTGACGAGCCAGCGGCCGGCGACCGCCGTCGCGCTCGCCCGGCGGGCGACCGAAGCGGGCTGTCCAGTGAGCTTCGATCCGGGCCGACGGCTCGACGAGCGCGACTACGAGCCTGTGCTCGCCGCGGTCGATCTGGTCTTTCTGAATCAGCGCGAGGCCGACATCGCCGCCGAGGCCGGGCTGCTGTCCGGCGTCGATCGCGTCGTGGTCAAGCACGGCGCGGGCGGGGCCGAGGTTCGGACCGACGGCGAGACGATCAGTCACCCCGGATTCGCCGTCGATCCGGTCGACACGACTGGTGCCGGCGACGCGTTCGCGGCGGGGTTTCTCGCCGCTAGCCAGTCCGGTAGCGACGAGTACGCGCTGGCGGTGGGCAACGCCTGTGGCGCACTGGCAGCGAGAACCACCGGGGCGCGACTCCACGCGGAGTGGCGCGACGTCGAGGCGCTGCTCGACATCGGGCCGGGAGAGTGATACTGCCGGCTGTAACTTCGTTCAGATATTCGCCACCCTGGGGTGGCGAAATCCGTGACAGATTTACAGCCGGTATAGTAACAATTGAAACGATTTACACACCGATCGCACTGCAGTCGTGCGATCGGGTGTGCATTGATTTTCAATGGCTACTATAGTATGAGTCAGGGCCGCGGGAGCGCCTCGACGAGGCGCTCGAACTCCTGGCGGTACTGGGCCTCTGCGCGTGCCCGTGCGAGGCCGGAGTCCTCTGCGAACGATCCCTCGAACCCGCCCATCCGCCACAGCAGCGTCGAGAGCTGGTAGATCGGGCGTTTCAGGACGTACTCCTCGTCGAAGGCGAAGGGGCGTTCGCTGTTGTACCCCTCGTAGAGAGCGCTCCGGAGGCGCTCACGGACGCTCTCGTCCTGGAACGACGAGTCGACGAAGAGAAACTCCGTCTGTGCGAGGTGGTACTCCGGGAGCGCGGCGAGGACGTCCTGCCAGTCGAGCACGGCGGTGATCGGGTCGTCCAGCGTCGGATCGAACAGGAGATTCGCCGGCCGGAAGTCGTCGTGGACCAGCCGCGGGACCCCCTCCTCGGGGACGAGCGAGAGCGCCGGCTTCAGGTTGCGCTCGGCCCGCTCGCGCAGGTCCGCGAACGGCGTGTGCGCGAGGCCGTCCAGGTGAGCCGTCGTCAGTTGCTCGAAGTACGCACGCCAGCTGGCGGTCAGATCCCGGACGATGATCCGGTCGTTCCAGAGGTCCAGCCAGCCGAACGCCTCGAACGCGATCTCGGAGTGGAGATCGCCGAGCATGCGGCCGACCTGTTTCAGGACGCGCTCGTGGTCGGCCGTCGAGAGGTCGGCGTAGCTCTCCGCGAGATTGTCCCCTTCGAGACGCGCCGTCACGAAGTACGGCGGGACGGCGACTTCGGGCTCCTGTTCGAACACGAGGATATCCGGCACCGGCAGCGTCGTTCGCTCCGAGACGTAGTCGTGGAGCGTGGGCTCGACGGCGAACGACTCCATGTCGTCGGGCTCGAACTTCACGACGACCTCGTACTCCTGGCCGGCGTGTTCGAGCGTCACCATGTACACGTCGCTCTGGTGGCCACTGCCCGGTCGCTCGAACGAAAAGTCAGTGTAGTCCGGCCCGGACTCCTCCAGAACGGCTTCGATGTCGGTGACGGGAGTCGACACGACCGCCAGTAGGACGGGGGTCGGCAAAAATCTGGTAGTTTCTCGTCTCGGTGCGGTGGCTACCTGGGCGTCTCGGTGCCCCACTTGTCGAGAGCCGTCGCCAGCGCGGGCTCGTCGTCGGCAGCGGCCTCGATCGATCGGCCCTCGGCAGCGGCTTCGACGGCCGCACGGAGAGCTTTCGCACCTTCGTGGGTCCCGTCGGGGTGGCCGTGGACGCCCCCGCCCGCCTGAATCCCGATGTTCGTCCCGCAGCGATCGACCAGTTCCGGAACGAGGCCGGGATGCAGTCCCCCGGAGGCCATCGGCAACACGTCGTCGAGCCCGTACAGGTCGCTCGTGAGCCACTCGTTGATCCCGACAGTGTCCTCGTTTGCGAGCTTGCCCAGATCCGCGGTGCCGGTGTGGATCTGGTCGACGCCACAGAGGCGTGCGATCTGGGCGATCACCCGCATAGAGACTCCGTGAGACGGAAGTCGATCGAAAGCCGCGTGCATCGCGCGGTGGGCGTGGATCGCCAGCCCGTGGCGTTCGCAGCGTTCGCGGACCTGCTGGACGGCCGCCCATCCGCAGGTCACCACGTCGACCATGACGTACTCACAGCCGTGTTCGGCGGCCATGTCGACGCGTTCGAGCATCTCGGTGCCCCCGGCCGTGACGTTGAGCAGGTAGCTCTTTGGCTCGCCCGTCTCCTCGACCGCCCGGTCGCGCTGGGCCAGACTCTCGGTCAGGCGGTCCTCGAAGGGGTTGAACGCCTGATCGGTGAGGTTCTCGTCGTCTTTCAGGAGGTCGAGCCCGCCGGTCCAGGCCTCGTAACCGATCTGGGCGTGCTGGTCGGTCGAGAGCCCGACCTTCGGCTTCGGGACCGTCGCGGTGATCGGCCGGTCGTCGGCGTCGAAGATCTCGGAGCGGACGCTGGTCCCGAACTGCGGGCCCGCGAAGCTCGTCGCCAGCGGTTCGGGCCACGTACAGTCCAGCAGGCGGATCCGGTCGACGGCCTTCATCCCGAGGATGTTGCCGGCGATACAGGAGAGGATCTGGGGCATGTTCCCGCCCTCGAACAGCGCGTCGGGGTAGGCGACGGTCACGCGGTAGCCCTCGCGGTCGCCGGCCGTGGCCGCCTCGATACCGCAGGCCGTCGCCGAGAGGTCGGTGACGCCCCCGTCGACCTGGAGTTCCGCCCAGGTGCCGTTGGAGGACTCGCTTGCGACCCGGCTGGCCGCCGACTCTGCGTCCTGGTCGGCGGCGGGTTCGACGTAGAACTCACAGACGAGATCGGAGTCGGCCGGGTCGTAGGACAGGTCGAGGAAGTCTTCGTAGGTTATGCCAACCATACCCACGGCTACGTCGTCCGGTCGTATAAATGTGGGACGCAGCGACGAAACCACGGCCGCTCCGTTGTCGATCGTGTTCTCTACCCGGATTTATCAGGTGAGCGGTCCTCTGTGGGTGTATGCCGGACCAGTTCAGTGTCGACGGCGACGTGGCCATCGTCACGGGTGCCTCGCGCGGAATCGGCCGCGCGACGGCAGAAGCGTTCGCCGCCGACGGAGTCGACGTGGCGATCTGCTCGCGAGACGAATCGGAGATCACGACGGCCGCCGACGAGATCAGCGAAGCCCATCCGGGGGACGCCGTCGGCGTCGCCTGTGACGTACGCGACGAAGACGCGGTGTCGGCGCTCGTCGCGGCCGCCGTCGACGAGTTCGACGGCCTCGACGTGCTCGTCAACAACGCGGGCGCGTCGTTCATGTCGTCGTTTACCGACATCTCGCCCAACGGCTGGGAGTCGGTCGTCGACGTGAACCTCACGGGGACGTACAACTGCACGCAAGCTGCGGCGGACGAGCTGGCAGAGGGCGGCGGGAGCGTCGTCAACGTCGCCAGCGTCGCCGGCCAGGACGGCGCGCCCTACATGAGCCACTACGCGGCGGCCAAGGCCGCGATCATCAACCTCACCAAGACGCTGGGCTACGAGTGGGCCGGCGACGGCGTCCGGGTCAACTGCGTCGCGCCGGGCTACGTCGCCACGCCGGGTCTGACCTCTCAGATGGGGATCGAGGCCGACGACGTCGACCGCGAAGACCCGGACCGCAACGTCGGCACCAGCGACGAGATCGCTGACGTGGTCCAGTTCCTGGCCAGTGAGGGCGCGTCGTTCCTGACCGGTGAGACGATCACGCCACGCGGTGTCCCAGACATCGAGGAGAACCCAGAACTATGAACCGAGACGTGTTCTTGCCCGTCGCAGCACAGCCCGGCGTCGACACCTTGGTCGAGATGAGTCAGCGCGCCGAATCGCTGGGGTACGACCGCGTCTGGCTCCCCGAGACGTGGGGTCGAGACGCGGTCACGACGCTGACCTGTATCGCCCGCGAGACGGAGTCGGTCGGGATCGGGACCTCGATCATGAACGTCTACTCGCGGAGTCCGGCCCTGATCGGCCAGACCGCCGCGACGCTGCAAGAGGTCTCGAACGGGCGGCTGCGGATCGGACTCGGGCCCTCCGGTCCGATGGTCATCGAGGGGTGGCACGGCGTCGACTTCGAGCGGCCGCTGCGCTACACCCGCGAGACGATCGACATCGTCAAGTCCGTCCTCGCGGGTGAGACCGTCGACTACGACGGCGACATCTTCCAGCTGTCGGGGTTCCGGCTTCGCTGTGAGCCACCCGAGCCCGTGCCCGGCATCGACGCCGGTGGGCTGGGTCCCAAGTCCGTCGAACTCGCCGGCCGCTTTGGCGACGGCTGGCACGCGCTGATGACGACAAAGGAAGGGCTTCGAGACCGGCTCGAAGACTTCGAACGCGGCGGCGACCTCGGGGACCGCGACCGCAGCGAACAGCGCGTGACGCTGTCGCTGCCCTGCTGTGCGCTCGACGACGGCGCGGAGGCCCGTCGGCTGACCCGCCAGCACATCGCGTTCTACGTCGGCGGCATGGGCACCTTCTATCGGGACGCCCTGGCCCGCCAGGGGTACGAGGACACCGCTCACGAGATCGCACAGGAGTGGGCCGGCGGCGACCACGAGGCGGCCATGGCCGCGATCGACGACGACCTGCTCGACGCGCTGGCGGCGGCTGGCACGCCCGAGCAGTGTCGCGAGCGGTTCGCGAGCTTCGCGGATATCGACGGCGTCGACGCCGTCTCGGTCTCGTTCCCGCGGGCCGCAGACCCCGAGCAGATCGACGCGACCCTCTCTGCACTGGCACCCGATTGATCCGGCTCGGGGACGACTCTGCGACCATGCAGCGGACGAACGATCGGCCACACTGTGAGGTGTGCGGCCAGCGCTTCGAGAACCGGACGGCGTTGCACCGCCACGTCAGGGACGCCGGCCTGCTGTGGTAGCGTCCTGGGACGAGGCCGCGACCATCGCTGAACGACCCACGCCGCGGAACCGTGCCGGATGGCGCTCCCGTTACTCGACTGGCAACGCTGAGGTGTCGATGCCGCCGCGACGCCCGTCGAGCACGTCGAAGCGCTCGCCGCGGCGTCGTTCGAGCCAGTAGAGCAGTCGCTCGGCCCAGTCGAGCTTGCGCCGCTTCTGGGCGCTGACCGACGGGTCGTCGAACGACCAGCCGGGAAAGACCAGCGTGGCCCCACCGAGGTGGTCCGCCAGGAACGCCGCCCGGTCGCCGTCGGTGAAGCCGCCGAAGTTCGCAACGCCGTCGGCGGGGGCGGCCTGGGTCGTCGGGAGGACCGCCGCCGCGTCGCACTCGGGCACCGTCGACTCGACGAGGCCGAGGTTGTCCCCGTGGGCGTGGATCGCGACCGGCGTCCCGCCGTTCGTGAGCCGGACGACTGTCTCGGAGTGTTTGTCCAGATCCGTGACCACGCAGTCGACTTCGACGCCCGTCGCCAGGAGTCGATCCGCTGCCGTCGACGCCGCGACGACCGCGTCGGCCTCGACCGCGAGGTCGATGTCGTCGTACAGCGACGGCCCACCGCCAGCGACGGCGACCGTCCGTCCCGCCAGATCGATCGACTCGGGATCGAGGGTCGAGGCTCCGGCCAGCAGCGCCGCCAGTCGGTCCCTGGCCCGCTCGTCGCCAGCCCGCGGATAGCCAAAGTCCGACAGTATCGCCTCGTAGACCGGGTTCCAGTGGTGGTAGTCCATAGCTACTGCTATCGAGTTCGTGTCAGGATAAACCGTAGTTTGAGCCGAAATGGCACGACCGTGTACCCCTACCCGGGTGCCCTTTCGGCCTTCATCCGTCCTTTCTGGGGCATTGGGTATAAGTTTTCTCTTACTATACGTCGTTTGCTATCCAGTTCATCACGTCGCCGACCCGGCCGCTGTCGTCCAGCATCGCCGCGAGACGGGTCAGCGAACGCGGTGTGCCAAAAACAACCACAGGAAACCTACCGGCGATTCGGACGTTCGTGTCGGCGGCGGCCGCTGCCAGTGACTCGCGGCCGGCGGGGTCGAGATCGGTGATCCGGAAGGCCCTCGTCGTCCCGTCCTCGGGGTCGAAGTCGGCGTCTACTGCCTCGAGGTGGCGGGCGACCTCCATGCCGTTCGTCACGTCCAGTTCCTCGACGCCCAGCGACGCCTCACGCAGGAGCGAGCCGCCGAACGCGTCGCCGATGCGGGCGGCGTCCAGCGTCTCGGCGACGTCGTGGGTTCGGACGACGTGTGCGCCGCGGTCGATCGCCATCGACGTGGCGGCCAGCGACACCGGCAGCGCCCCCTCGGTGGAGCGATCGGCGAGCGACCGCAGGAAGTTCTTGCGGTTGATCGAGACCAGGATCGGTCGGTCCAGCGCTCGAAACTCCCGCAGTCGTCGGAACGTCTCGCGATCGTTCGCGAGCGTTTTCGCCTCGGACCAGCCGCCGAAAGCGGGGTCGACGATCGTCTTGTCCGTCAGCCCGTTTTGCCCCAGGGCCTCGTACACCTGATCGACGTAGTCGGCCTGCTGGGCCCACGACGGAGACTTGCGCGCCGCCCAGTCGGTCTCCTCGACGGCCCCCGGCCGTTCGAGGTCTGGCGGACTCGCCATCTTGCCGACCGCCACGTCGTACTCCCGGCAGATCCGTGGCATCTCCGGGTCGGCGAAGCCACAGATGTCGTTGACCATGTCGAAACCCGCCTCGATGGCCGCCTCGGCGACCTCGTGATAGCGGGTCTCGATCGAGAAGATCGCGTCGCCGCTCACCGACTCCATGGTCTGGATGGCCGTGTCGAGCCGGTCGAGTTCCTGCTCGGCCGAGAGCACGTCGAATCGCTTGTTGGCCGACTCCAGGCCCACGTCTACGATGTCCGCGCCCTCGCCGACGAGTTCCTCCTCGACGTAGGCGGCCGCTTCGTCGTGGTCGTCGAACACGCTGGGGTCGTACGGCGACTCCCGGCTGACGTTGAGCACACCCATGATCCGGGTGGGGTGGTCGTCACCGATCCCGAGTCCGGCGGCGTCGACGTTCTGCATAGCCCAACTGAGGCGTCACCACCCAAAAACGGCCCGCTTGCGGCGGTCCGTTCATGCCGTCCGATTCGCTCCCCGATCGGTCGCTGGAGCCCTACTTTTCGAAGATGTCCGATACGTCCACGTCCGTCCGTGCCCGGGTCCCATCGGGCAGTCGGTCCCCACACTCCTGGCAGAAGTCGTACCCGGCCGTGTTCTCGGTCCCGCAGGACGAACACAGCTCGGGGTATCGCGAGTGGTCTGCCTGGAGCAGGCTCGAATACTGCGCCGGCAACACCGGCCGACCGCCGCGCTGGGGCTGCCTGCGGGCTCGCCGCCGCCACAGCACGATGGCGACCAGTCCAGCGAGAAGTGCCAGTCCGACCCAGAGCGGGTCCATACGTATACTGTAGGGATCGGTCAGAATAAGCACTGTGCCGACGACAGTCGGCATCGCGCCGCTTTTATCCGCTCCCGGCAAACGCACTACATGGGCAAGGTCAACATCGGACTCCGAGGGTGGCGCTTCGACGAGGACGAGGTCTTCGACGACGACGGCCGCGTCAGACCGCTCGGAGTGATGGACGAGGACACGAAGGCGCGCGTGCTGCGGCTGACAGAACGGCTCTCGGACCCCTGTGACGCCTGCTGGCTCCAGTACGGACAGGACGACCCACAGCAGTGCTCGCCGGCCGAGGTGATCTACGGCGAACCCCGCGGCGAGGTGATCCTCTGTAGGGACCACGAGACCGACTTCGTCTACTGGTTCCGCGAGGTCGCCGACGAGGAACTGATCGGGACCCGAGACCTGCAAGACGCGTTCCACGGCTGGTTCGCCGACGGCGGTCGCGCCCCCGAAGCGTACGCGGGCGTCGAACACGTCGACGAGGATCCCGACGGCGTCCCCGAGACGCCGGATCCCCACGAGGAACTGCCCGGCATCGAAGAGGAGATCGAGCGCGTCGCCGACGAGGATCTGGAGGCGCTCGACGTCGACTTGGACGACCTCGACGTATGAGTTCGGTCGCTGTCGCCGTCGTCGACGCCGAGACGCCGGGCAACGTCGGGACGATCGCTCGCTCGATGAAGAACTTCGGGCTCGACGAGCTGCTGTTGATCGATCCGCCGGACCTCCCTCGGGAGAGCGAGGCCTACGGCTACGCCGGGCAGGCCCGCGAGGACATTCTCCCCGAGGCCCGGGAGATCTCGTTCGACGAGCTCGTCACCGAGTACCACACTGTCGGCTGCACCGCGATCACGAACGAAGACGGGAGCAAGCACGTCCGGTACCCCTTCGTGACGCCCCGAGACCTCGCCGACGACCTTGCGGGCCTCGACGCCGACACTGCGATCGTGTTCGGCCGCGAGCGAGTCGGGCTCACCAACGACGAGATCGAACGCCTCGACCAGGTCTGTTCGATCCCCGCCAGCGAGGAGTACCCCGTGCTCAACCTCGGGCAGGCGGCGACGATCGTCCTCTACGAACTGCGGTCACTGACCGTCGAGGACACGCAGCTTCCGGACCCGACTCACGACCGTGCCGCCCAGCCCGAGATCGAGGGGCTCCACGAGCAGTTCGCCGGCTTCCTCGACGCGATCGACCACCCCGAGGAGAAACGGGCGAAGACACGGCGGTTGTTCCAGCGGCTGATCGGCCGCGCACATCCGACCGGCCGCGAGACGACGACGTTGCGGGGGCTGTTCCGGCAGGCGAGCCAGCGACTCTCAGACGAGGAGTGACGCCGATCCGGCCGCCTACGACGGTGCCTGCTGTCCGGTCTCTTCGAGCACGCCGTAGGTATCGCGCAGATAGCGAAACACGTCCCGAGAGATCGAGGGCTCGTAGGTCCAGAACCCCTCGTAGACCTCCGGATCGGTCTCTCGGACGACGAGGGTGCCCGTCCGGTCGGTGCGGCCGTCCCCGTCGTACGTGACGAACCACGACTCTTCGATCTCGGTCGAGGAGTCGGGGTGGATCGTCACGTTCGGGCGGTCGACGGTCGGCACGACGTCTGGGACGCCGTAGATGTGTACGTCGACGCCCGCGTCGGCGATCCGGTGCATCACCCGCCGGGATCGCTGGCTCTCCCAGTAGCGCGAGAGGTGCTGAAAGCCCGCGAGCAACTGGCCGCCGCCGGTCTGCCAGGCCGTCATCTCGATGGCCGTGCTGGCGTCGATCAGGAACTGCTTCTCGACGCCGCGCGCGCCGAAGATCCGCTCGTGGAGCGCTTCGAGCACGTCCGGTCCCCGACGCGTCGCGAACGGGTCGTCGTCCGCGTTGGCCGTCTCGACGCCGCTTGCCAGCTGCGAGAGCGGCGAGGACGCCATCTGGACCGGCCCCCGGTGTAGCAGCGCCACGTCTCTGGGGTTCTCGGCCGCGAGCTCCGTCTCGCGGACCTCTATGTCGATATCCTCGAAGAACGCGCGGACGGTTTCGAGCCGGTCGTCTGGACTCTCTCGGTTGCAGACGGTCAGCGTCGGACGGTCGCTGTCGACCTGTGCGATCAGTTCGGCCAGCGAGTCGAACGCGAGGTCCGTCGTCGAGCCGGTCGGCTCGGACGTACCGGAGGCCGGCGTCGCGGGCTGGGGAACGCCGAGTTCGCTCCGAGGCGCGGTCGAGATCGGGACGGACGCCCACTGTCGCCCGCCGTCGAGGCCCTCGACGCGGACTTCGAGACCGTCGGTGCCCTCTCGGGTGTAGACGACGCCGTCGACCAGCGCCTCGACCTGGCCCAGGTCCGTCTTGCTGAACGAGTTCTCGTGTGCCGTCAGCACGGCGAACCCGGAGCGCTCCTCGACCAGCCGTGACAGCGAGTGGACGAACCGAATCGTCTGGTCGACGTCGGCGTTGAGCGCCAGCGTCGTCAGCGAGAGGACGCCGATTCGATCGACGCTGCCGTCCCGGCCCTCGCCGAGCGCGTCGAGGAGGTCTAAGACGGCACTCCCGACGTTACCGAGCTCCGCCGGCATCGACACGTGGCGAGTCCACTCGTTGTCTGTCGCCTCGCCGTAGGCGTCGCCGGCCGAGTCGACGATGCCGACCGCCGGTGACGCGCCGTCCAGTGCGCTCTCGTACTCGGCGCGCAGGGCGGCCGTGCTACTGTCCGTCGAGACGAGCACGGTCGTATCGTCGTCGGTGGCCCCGTCAGCGAGGAGTCTGAGTGCGAGTCGTCGCTTACCCGCCATCGGCGGGCCGACGCACAGCAGCGTCGTCCCACCGGGGACGGAATCGATTGGCAGGCGGTCCCCGGTGCGTACCATGCACAAACCTATGACGCCCAGTGTATACAAAACCCACGGTCAAGGCACCGGTCGAACTGCTGCTAAGCCGCTGAATACGCTTATCTACGCCCGTTTCTGGATCTCTTCTCGCAGCACGTCACTGACAACGTCGCCGTCGGCTTTCCCGCGGAGTTCCCCCATGCACTCGCCCATCAGCGCCGAGAACGCGCCCATGCCCTCCTCGGCCACCTGCTCGGCGTGGCGCTCGACGACCGTCGAGACGGCCGCTCGGACCTCGTCCTCGCCGGCACTGCCCAGCCCGGCGGCCTCGGCGGCCTCGGCAGCGTCCATACCGGGCTCCTCGGCCAGAGCCGTCAGCAGTTCCGGCACGCCCTCTTTGGCCAGTTCGCCGTCGGCGACCAGCTCCAGCGTCGCACGGAAGTGGTCGTCGGTGAGATGTGCGACGGGTACGTCGTCCCGGCGCAGTTCCGTCACCGTCGACTCCAGGGTCTGTGCGGCCAGCGTCGCGTCCGCGCCCCGGTCGACGGCGTCCTCGAACAGCCGCCATCGCTGGCCGTACGCGACCTGCTCGGCGAGGCCGGCGTCGAGGCCGAACTCGGACTGGTAGCGGTCGACCTTCTCGGTCAGCAGTTCCGGCGTCTCGACCTCGCTCTCGTCGGGCGTCACCGGCGGCACGTCCGTCTCGGGGTACATCCGCGCCGCGCCCGGCAGCGGACGGAGGTACCGAGACGTGGCGTCGTCGTTGGCGTCCCGGGTCTCCTCGGGCACCCGGTCGAGCGCGGTCTCGGCCCGCTCTGCGGCGGCCTCGATCGCCAGCTCGGCGGTCTCTGGGTCGTCCGCGACGATGACGACGGCGTCCTCGGGGCCAGCATCGACAGCTTCCCGCAGCGCAGCGACCTCGTCCTCGGTCACGCCGTAGGCCGGCAGTTCGTCCGTGTGGAAGATGCCGCCGGCACCGTGACGCTTGGCGTGGTCGGACAGTTCCGTTCCGAGGCGGCGATCCGGCTGGATCTCGCGGCCGACGAGGCCGTCGAAGCCCGAGAGCCGGACGGCCTGCACGACACCGCCCGAATCGAGCGCGCCGCGGATCACACCGGAGTCCGTGTCCTCGAAGACCGCCGTCACGTCCTGTGGGTCGCCCACGCTGGCGTCGCGGTCGTTCAGTTCCGCCCTGATATCGAGCAGTTCGACCTGCCGGCGAACCTCGTTACGGACGAGGTCGTCGATGTCGTCGAGGCTCTGGACGCCCTTCAGTTCGATCCGTGCGCCGTCGGCGATGGAGACGTTCACGTCCTGGCGGATCGTCCCGAGTCCGCGCTTGACGTGGCCCGTCGAGCGCAGCAACATCCCGATGCGCTCGGCGGCCTCGCGGGCCTGGGCCGGCGAGCGGATGTCGGGCTTGGTCCCGATCTCGACCAGCGGGATTCCCAGCCGATCCAGCGAGAACCGGACGCCAGCGTCGGTCTCCTCGACGCGCTGGGCCGACTCCTCTTCGAGCAGCATGTCCTCGATCCCGACCGACCCCTCGCTGGTCGAGATCTCGCCGTCGTTGGCGACCAGCATCGAGCGCTGGAACCCCGAGGTGTTCGAGCCGTCGATGACGATCTTGCGCATCACGTGGACCTGATCCGCGACGTTCATGTCCAGTAGCTGGGCGATCTCCAGGGCCACGTCCATCGCCTCGCGGTCGACGCGGTGTGGCGGCTCGTCGTCTTCCTCGACGAGACAGGTCGTGTCGTAGGCCAGATACTCGAACTCGCGGTCGACCATGCTCTCTTCGAGCGCGGCGTCGTCGATCTCGCCGAGTTCGCTCTTGGTCGGGTGGAGATAGCGGGTCAGCGATCGCGTCGACTCCTCGGGTTCCCGGATTCGGGTCGGACACTGACAGAACAGTTTCGTCGCCGTGTCGAGTTGCTGATGGATCTCCAGACCGGCCACCAGTCCGAGCTCCTCGTAGTCGTACTCAGTCATTAGTGGGCGGTCCGAGCCCCACCCGCAAAAAACGCACCGTTGTCGGCCGGTCCGGCACCGAGCGGCCGCCGGGTGGCTGGGTGTCACTTTTGACCGTCGAGTCCGTGATACGGGTATGGACCGCAGGCTCGTCGCCGTTCTCACGACGGTACTCCTGGCGGGCTGTGGCGGCATGGCGACCTCCGACGGCGGCACCGAGACGCTCACCCCGGCCCCGGTTCCGGAGCCGGCCGACGCGACGACAGAGACGGGGGCACTCCCGCCGGGCGTCACCGGGAACGGCGTCGCGAACGTCGACCGGCTCACCGCCGCACATCGGCGCGCGACGGCCGACCAGTCGTACACCCTCACGACGGAGCGGTCGACGAGCCGCCAGAGGGCCAACGAGACCCTCGACACGCGACAGGTCGTCCAGGTAGCCAACGAGTCGACGTACGCCTACTGGACGAACGAGCGCGTCGTCTGGGACGAGAGCCGGGCTCGCTACTTCGACAACTACTCCGAGTTTCAGGGCCCCGACGGCCGGTACGTCCGCTACACCGAACTGGACGGCGAGACCCGACAGCGCCAACTCGGCTCGACGGCCCCGCGTCCCGAACTCGACAGGGAGGCGACGGTCGCCATCGAGCGGTTCCTGACCATCGACAACGCGACCGTCAGCGTCCTGCGAGACGACGGCCAGCGCCACTACGAACTACGGGGCGAGCAGCGAACCTTCGTCACCGAGCGCCCGATCCGGAACGTCTCGGTCAGCGCGGTGATCAGACACGACGGGCTCGTGCGGTCGCTCTCGGTGCGCTACTGGCGGGGCGACAGCGACTGGGGCGAGTTCGTTCGCTACTCGTTCGCGTACGAGCGGCTCGGGACGACGACCGTCGAGAAACCGTCGTGGGTCCGGACGAGCGACTGATACGGACGGTTGTAGGCGTTTACCCAGTCGACCGCACGACGGCGTGCGGTCGATCTGGTAAAGACCTACAACTTTCCGTATGATACCGCCAGCCGTACCTTCGTGCGGGTATTCGCCACCCCGGGGTGGCAACGTTCGTCACGGCCGTCCAGCGGGCAGTACGAACCGCCAATCGGGGGACGAAGGCCCGCCTCGCTAGTCGTCCCCGAGAATCACGCGCTCGGTCATCTTTGCCGGATCGAGCACGTCGTCGGCCTCGGCCTCGCTGAGGTACCCCTCTTCGACGACGACTTCCTTGACGGTCTTGCCTTCCGCGAGGGCCTGCTTGGCGACCTTGCTGGCCTTGTCGTAGCCGATCGCCGGGTTGAGCGCCGTCGCCAGCGCCATCGACTGCTGGACGCGTTCGGCGCAGTGCTCCCGGTCGGCTTCGAGTTTCGCGACGAACTTCTCGGCGAAGACCTCGCTGCCGTTGGCGATGAGACGCGCCGACTGGAGGAAGTTGTTGGCCAGGACCGGCTTGTAGAGGTTGAGGTCGATCTGTCCCTCGGCAGCGCCGGCAGAGACGGCGGCGTCGTTGCCGACGACCTGCTTGTGGACCTGGTTGACGGCCTCGGCGACGACGGGGTTGATTTTGCCGGGCATGATCGAAGAGCCGGGCTGGTTCTCCGGCTGGTCGACCTCGCCGAGACCGTTGCGCGGGCCGGAGGCGAGCAGGCGGAGGTCGTTGGCGATCTTGTTGAGGCTGCCGGCGACGGTCCGGAGCGCGCCGTGGGCCTCGCTCATGGCGTCGTGGGCGGCCTGGGCCTCGAAGTGGTTGTCGGCCTCTCGGAAGTCGATCCCCGTCTCCTCGCTGATGTACTCGGCGGCTCTGGCGGGGAACTCGGGATGGGTGTTCAGGCCGGTGCCGACGGCAGTGCCGCCAAGCGCCAGCTCCGAGAGGTGATCGCGCGTGTGTTTGACGCGGGTGATGCCCTTCTCGACCTGGGCGCGATAGCCAGAGAACTCCTGGCCCAGCGTGATCGGCGTCGCGTCCTGGAGGTGGGTGCGGCCGGTCTTGACCACGTCGTCGAACGCCGACTCTTTGTCCGCCAGCGCGTCACGCAGCGTCGACAGCGCGGGCAGCACGTCCTTCTCGACGGCCTCCAGTGCGGCGACGTGCATCGCCGTCGGGATCACGTCGTTGCTCGACTGGCCGTAGTTGACGTGGTCGTTGGGGTGGATCGCCCGCGTCCCGATCTCGCCGCCCGAGAGCTCGGTCGCCCGGTTGGCGATGACCTCGTTGGCGTTCATGTTCGAGGACGTTCCCGATCCCGTCTGGAACACGTCGACTGGGAACTGGTCGTCGTGCTCTCCGGCGATCACTTCGTCGGCGGCCTCGACGATGTACGCCGCCGTCTCGCTCTCGACTGTGCCCAGATCTTCGTTGGCCTGCGCGGCGGCCTTCTTGACGATGCCCAGCGCTCGGACGAAGCGTCGGCCGAAGGTCTCCTCCGAGATCGGGAAGTTCTCGACCGCGCGCTGGGTCTGTGCGCCCCAGTACGCGTCGGCCGGCACCTGCATCTCTCCGAGGCTGTCGCGTTCGGTCCGGAACTCGTCGCTCATGACACACGGAACGTCGCCCCGGTCGGCGTAAAACCCACCGCTTTCACGCTCGCGCCAGCGGTTGCGGGGGCGTCGCCGCGACTCGAACCCGCCGGGGAAAAAGATGGTCAGGCCCAGTCGTCCAGTCCGGTCTGGACGACGCTGGCCTCGATGTGCTCGAAGGCGCGCGCGACCTCGCCTTCGTCGACCTCCCACTCGCCGGTGACGTACTCGCGGGCGGCGTCAAGGTCCGGGTTCACCGCCAGATCGAGGTCGTAGTCGTCCGTGACCGCCGGATCGAGGAACAGCTCTCGGATGCGGTCGCCGTGTTCGACGTGGGCGTCGCGGGCGTCGAGCGCGCCCCAGAGGTCGCCGTGCTCTTTCACCAGCTTGATCGCGGTCTTCGGCCCGACACCGTCGATGCCGGGATTGAAGTCCGTCCCCATCAGGATCGCGGCGTCGACCAGTTGCTCCCAGGTGATGCCGTGGTGGTCCAGCGTCGCCTGGAAGTCCATCAGTTCGGGGTCGCCGCTGCTGGTGAGTTGGCGCAGCGTCAGCGGTGCGCCGAGCAGGAGCGCGTCGTAGTCTTCGGTCCCGACGTAGTCGACGACGTTCTGGCGTGCCATGTGGGCAGCCTGGGCCTCGCCCTCTGCGGGCGCGTCGACGACGGGCACGTCCAGCAGCCTCAGCACCTCGCGAGTCGTCGTGAGGATCGTGTCGGTCAGGCGCTGGGTCTGGGAGTCCAGCCGAGCGACAGCTTTCGAGTCCCCGCGCTCGCGGGCGGCTTCGAGTTTCTCCTCGCGGGCCTCGCGGGCCTCGCGGCGCTGCTCGACCTCGTCGTCTTTGAGTTCCGTGACGCCGCCGTCGAAGACGAAGACCGGCGTCAGGTCGTGTTCGAAGAACTTCGGGAGCCCCTGGACGACGCCGATCAGGTTCGCCACCTCCGTCCCGTCGCTGGTGGTGTACTTCTCGTCGCTGGTGAACCGAACCGTGGTCGTGAGATACCGGTAGAGCCAGTTGTGGGCGTCGACGGCGACGACGCTGTCACTCAGCTCCTCGAAGGGAACGTCTTCGAGCGACGCCAGCGATCGTAGGTCTGCGTTTCCCATCGCACCGACGTAAGTGCGAGCAGGGTTTGAATGGTGGTGGTCGGCGTCGTCGGTCCCACGCGGGATTTATTATCGTCCGGATCGGTAACGAATCGTATGGCGACAGACACACTGCGTCGCTACCAGGATCCGGAGTACACCGGCACGAATCGGTGCGTGCCGTGTACGCTGGTCAACAGCGCCATCGGGATCCTGCTGAGTGGGGGTATCGGTGCGGCTGGGGCGATCTGGGCGACGACGGCCGTCGGGGTCGCTGGCGCGGGCGTCGTCCTCCTGCTCTCGGCTGTGAGTATCTACTTCAAGGGATATCTCGTGCCGGGAACGCCCGCGTTGACCAAGCGGTACTTCCCGCCCTGGCTACTGGAACTGTTCGGGAAGGAACCGGCAGGGGCCGCGGCGGGCGTCGCGAAGTCGGCCGCGGATCCCGCCGTCAGAGAGGAGACCGAAGAGCCGGCGGAGATCGATCTCGAAACGTACCTGGTCGAGGCCGGTGCGCTCGAACCGTGCCGGGGCGGCGAGGACCTCTGTCTCACCGACCCGTTCCAGGCCGAGTGGAACGAGGCGATCGAGCGGATTCGAGACGCGGACGTGGGGCGAGAACGCCTGCCTGCGCTGCTCGACACCACGGCCGAGGAGGTGACCGTCGAAGAGCACGGCTCGGCGTTCCGCGCCCGCGTCGACGGCCAGTACGTCGGCACCTGGGAGTCCCGCGGCGCTTTCGTCGCCGACATCGCCGCGGCGGAGGTGCTTGGCGAGTGGCTCGACGACTGGGAGAGCGTCCCCGTCACGCACCGGGGCCAGCTGCTCAACGGTCTCAGGCTCTTCCTGACGACGTGTCCCTCGTGTGGCGGAGCGCTCGCCTTCGGCACCGACACCGTCGAGTCCTGCTGTACGACCCACGAGGTGGCCGCCGTCTCCTGTGAGGACTGCGAGACGCGAGTCTTCGAATCAGACCCCGTCGGGTGACGGGACGGCGACCGTCGCCGGTGGATCGGCACCGCGACGGTCGTCGAGAAAGGCGACTTCTTCGGGACTGAGGTCGCGTTCGCGGTAGCGTTCCAGACCGGACCGGTAGCGCGCTGGCGACCGGTCGCCGGGCCACGCGAGCACGAGTTCGGCGATGCCGGTCGTCTCGCCGGTGTAGGCAAAGCCCGCGCAGTAGCCGGCCTCGTAGGCGAAGGGGTTGTTGACCGCGATCCGAAGCGAGTCGTACCCGGAGTCGGCGGCCCGAGAGCGCGTAAACGAGAGCAGTCTGGGACCGATCCCCTCGCCGCGGCGATCCTCGCGGACCGTGACGTAGCGCAGCCAGAGGGTCGTCTCGTCGGTGCGGTCTTCGTTGAACGCGACCGCAGCGACGATTTCGCCGTCCTCGCGTGCGACACTCTTGCCGGTGGCGGACATGACGAACTTGCCCGCGTAGCTGAACGTCCGGTAGTCCAGTTCGAGCGTCGGGCCGTCCGGCGGCCACCCCAGCAGGACGAACTCCATACCGACGCCTCGGCGGGGAAGCGAAAGAGTCCGGCGGTCCGGGGCGGCTACAGGTCCCGCGAACGGTGGATGTTCCGGAGCGTGCCGCCACACTCCTCGCAGGTGCGGTCGGTCGTCGACTGCCGGCGCTGGCCGCAATCGAAACATTCGTACAGTTCTCTCTCTGTCGTCGTGGCACTCGGGCGCATATTCTCCTATACGAAGATCAATCTAATACCGTCTCCCCTAGAACACATTATATGATACATATTCAGATCCGTCGAGGATCGAACGTGCGGTCAGGTTCGACGATACGGTCAAGCGGCTGGGCCGAGACGGGCCGGTATGCACGGCGATGCCGCAGTCTTCGATCGGTTCGCCTGGGCGTACGACCGCCTGATGCCGTCGGCGGACGCAGGTGCGCTCGCGGCCGGACTCGCCGAGGCCGACAGAGACGTGGACCGCGTCGTCGACGTAGCCGGCGGCAGCGGTCGCGCACTCAGAGCGGTCTCGGCCGGTGAACGACTCGTCGTCGACGCCGCCCGTGGGATGCTCCGGCAGGCCACGCGCCACGGGCTGGCGACCGTCCAGGGCGACGCGGCGGCGCTGCCACTCGCAGACGACAGCGCCGACGCAGTGACTATCGTCGACGCCTTGCACCACCTCCCGGACCGCGACGGGGCGATCCGCGAGGCCGAGCGCGTGCTCGCACCGGGCGGGGTCCTCGTGGTGGCAGACTTCGATCCGTCGACGATCAGGGGGCGGGGGCTGGTCGCCGCAGAACACCTGGTCGGCTTCGCCTCTCGCTTCGACACGCCCGAGCAGCTCCACCGACGGATGGCCGCCGCGGGGCTGGAGCCGGTGATCGTCGAAGACGGGTTCGGCTACGTCGTGGCCGGCGTCCGTTCGACGGCGTGACGAAACGGGAGAACAAAGACGATGGAACTCCGAGACGCGGGTATGTCAGTCTCCTCGTCGGTCGGCCGGCGCGTCGATCCGGAACTGTCGATGGTCCTGCTCGCGCTGGGAGACGTGCTCGCGGTGACGATCTTCGTCGGCATCGGCGAGATCACCCACGGCGTCGACCCGATCGCACAGCCCGGCCGCGTCGCGGGAACGCTCGCGCCGTTCCTGATCGGACTCGCCGTCGTCACCGTCGGTGGCGGACTCTACACGCGAGACGCGATCAGGTCACCGGGGCGGGCGGTGTCGCTGATCGTGCCGGCGTGGATCGTGGCAGTCGTCGTCGCCCAGTTGCTCCGGGCGACGGCCGTCTTCCCCGGTAACGCCGCGATCACGTTCGCGATCGTCTCGACGATCGTCGGGGGAGTCCTGTTGCTCGTGTGGCGTGCCGTCGCGTCGGTGGTGCTCTGATACCGCTGGCTGTCACGATCGTCGCCACTCCGTAGCGCCGAGCGGCGACACGGCGGTCGCTTCTCAGTGTGAGTGACGAGACGGTGAGAGCGTGAAGAATCGTCCCCGATCGAAACGGTCTGTGGCCGGCGATCGGCTGGTCCCGTCGTTTCGGCGGGGACGCGTACAGCGGTGTCGTGCCAGTGGTGAGTGCCCCGTCCCGGAGGGACCGCGTGCCACGCGACCGGTCTACTGGAGCGTGCCTACGTCGAGTGCCACCGTCGACTGGATCCACGCCTGATGGTTCTCCCGGTCGTAGATCACGAACTCGTCGTCACCGATAGTGAGTTCGGCGTATCGCCGAGTCTGCTCGTCGGTCGTGGCGTCCGTCACGTCGTCCGTGGCATTCGTGCTCATAGGTATCGAGGGGAGCAGTAGGGTGTGCCTCTGTCCCTCCGCTCTCCGGTTGCAGGCCGGATCCCTTAAGCGCGACCCCCTAGTTATCACGTCAGATAATTCACTGTCTGACAGGCCTCCTTCGATACACTTCGATTATCAGCGCAGATATCTCGCTAGGCAGTGGTTGATCCCCGCCAGGGCGACGGCGTTCGTGACACCAGCCTGCGTCGGGACGACGACAAGTGAAGCTCTCCCAATAGGACTCATACGGACGGTTGTAGGAATTCACCGGTGAGCGTCGCCACGGGGTAGACGCTCACCGGTAAGCAACTACAACGTTCCGTATCAAGCTTCGACGGTTTGGGGCCTGAAACACACGTTCTCTACCGAGTAGCTATTCATAAG
This sequence comes from Halomicrobium mukohataei DSM 12286, assembly GCF_000023965.1. Classification (NCBI taxonomy): domain Archaea; kingdom Methanobacteriati; phylum Methanobacteriota; class Halobacteria; order Halobacteriales; family Haloarculaceae; genus Halomicrobium; species Halomicrobium mukohataei. The sequence continues at coordinate 2,675,300 of NC_013202.1, forward strand.
TTATAGATTGAATTTGCAATGGCGACAGAAGAACTACAGAATGCCTATAGAGACGATAATTCAGTAATTATGCGAAACGCTTATACGTGTATTCATCATACCAATAATCACATTCATGACGGGATACTACGATCTTGTACTCGGTCTCATTCCGGTCGCGCTCGCAGGCATCTCCGGCACACTCGTGATCGGTGGCATCCCGTTGACCACGGCGATTCCGATGGCGTCTGTCGTCGCGGTCGGCCTGATCGGACACGCGATGTTCGTCCGTGCGCCGGTCGACTCGCCGCCGGCGACCGCGAGCGGATCGGAGTCGGCGCAGATCGCAGACTAGATCCCCGTCGCCGCGACGTTTTCTTACCCCCTCGCCTCGAAGGTGGTCGTATGTCCGCTTCCGACGAACCGACGCTGTTCCTGACGAGTGACGACATCGACGGACTCGCGACGATGGCGGAGTACGTCGAAGCCGTTCGCGACGGCTACCGCGACCGAGGCCACGGCGCGCCGGCCCGGCCCAGAACGACGCTGTACGCCGACTCACCGGCCGGAATGCTGACGGGATACACGGCAATCTTGCCGACGGTGGGCGCGATGGGTGGCTACACCTACGCCGCCGGTTTCGGCGGGCAGGACGCTCACTTCGTGTTGCCCCTGTTCGACGCCGAGAGCGGCGATCCCCTCGCGGTGTTCGACGGCGCGTCGCTGAACCCCTTCAAGACCGGAGCGACCGGCGGCGTCGCGATCGACGAACTCGCCCCGCCACGCGCGGACGACCTCGCTCTGTTCGGGAGCGGAGCGCAGGCGCGCGCACAGCTGAAGGCCGCCGCCGCGGTCCGGGAGCTGGAGCGCGTCGAAGTGTACTCTCCGACCGCCGACAGCCGGATGTCCTTCGCGGCCGAGATGAACGAACAGCTTGATGCGACCGTCGCGGCCGTCGCGTCGCCGTCGGCGGCCATCGAGGGCGCAGACATCGTCGTAACGGCCACGAACGCCAGCGAACCGGTGTTCGACGGCTCGGAGCTGGAACCGGGCACCCACGTGACGGCGATGGGCCAGTACCACCCCGAGAAACGTGAGGTCGACGCGACGACGATCGAGCGGGCGACGTACGTCACGGACCTCCGCGAGCGGGTCGCGAACGACGCCGGTGCGTTCATCCACGCCGTCGAGGAGGGCGTCGTCGACGAGGACCACGTCCACGCCGAACTGGGCGAGATCGTCGCCGGCACGGCGCAAGGCCGGACCAGCGAAGACGAGATCACGCTGTTCGACAGCGGCGGGACGGCCATCGAGACGGTCGCGGCCGCACAGATGCTGTTGGAGCGAGCGCGCGAGCGCGGGCTCGGCGAGGAGATCGAGTTCGCGCCGGCCAGCGAAGCGCTGACGGGACGCTAGAAGTACGGTGCCAGCCCGAGCGCGTCGATCAGCGTCAGGCCGCTGAGGAGTGCGCCGACGAGGTACCCGCCGATGGTCCCGCCGTTGAGCAGCGGGAGGCCGGCGTGTGCGCGTCCTTTCAGTACCATCCGCATGAGGACGGCGAGTCCGACGAACGATCCGACCATCGCAGTCAGCGCCGGTAGCGGGATCGACAGTACTTCCGGCGTCGTCTCGCCCGCGAAGTGTGCGGCACTCGCCACGAGCACGGTCGGAATCACCACGTCGCCCAGACCGATGAACAGGGCGTCACGTTCGAGCGGGCCTTCCTCGGCGACCCCCTCCACGGGGTCGTCGGCGTCGACGGCTACGCCGCCGTCACTGTCGGTGACCGGCGTGGCCGCCGTGTCGTCGTCCGCGGCGCTCCCGTCGTCTTCGGCACTCGTCTGGGCCGTCGCGTCGGGAGTGTCGCTGTCGAGAAACGAGTACGACAGCGTCAGCGGAATGACCAGCACGACCGGCACCTTCAGGTCCATGACGCCGTTCGCAAGCGTCAGCATGTGTTCGGTCCCGTAGACGCTGATCGCGTCGTAGACCGCGAGCACGGTCAACAGGAGCAACGCCGGCAAGACGCCGAAGCTGATGCCGAACAACCCGGCTCCCGCGGCTCCCATCAGCGCCCCGGCGGTGTCGATGACGTACCACTCCGGGTAGACGTACAGGCCGACACCGATGGCGACCGCACCGGCGAGTGCGATGGCGTTGATCCCTAACACCGGCGGTGCGGGCGGGACGAGGACGCTGAAGACGTACAGCGAGAGCCAGGCACCGGAGCCGACCACCAGCAACCGGATCAGCTCGTCGACGCCGAGTTTGAACGCCGCGAGCATCACGCCGGTGGCGACGAGGATGGCGACGACGTAGTAGATCGTGTTCGTCGGGTCCTGGGGGTTCTCGACCGGATCGTACACCTGGTCGAAGGGTTCGACCAGCGCCAGAGCGCCCAGCTGGACGAACAGGAAGATCGCGACGACGATCCCGAGCCCCAGAGCGACGCGCTTTCGCTCCTCCATGCTCTGGACTCCGTCGCCGCAGGTATGAGGATTTCGGAGCCTACCGGGCGTACAGCCGCTGGCCGACCAGCGTCGGGAGCCGCACCTCGTCGTCGGGCGTGACGGCGACGTAGGGGTTCTCGACGGGGCCGAACACGTCGACCACCGAGCCGGCAGTCGCGAGATCCTCCGTCACGACCTCGGTGCCAAAGCCGGGGTAGCCGTCGTCGCCCGAGCGGACGATCGCCAGCCCCTGTGCGATCCGGACGACCTCGCCGACGCGTTTCATGCCCGCAGGGCCTGCAGGTACGCCGCGACGGCACCCAGCAGGTCGCTCTTGGTCGCGTCGTCGGCGTCTTTCACGAGGACGCGCCCCCGCGGTTCGTACTCGCGGGGATACGTCTTCTCGCGTTCGATGACGGCGTCGTAACCGACCTGCTGGACTGCCTTCGCGATCTCGTCGACCGTCGGCTCGGGGACGGCCTGTTCGCGCGAGACACGCCGGCCCTCGTTGCGGGACAGCGCCGCGTCGAGCGCGGCCGGCCAGATGACGTTCTCGACCATACGTGCAGTGGCCGCGTGGGCCTTATGAGCCTTTCCGACGGACGCCGAGTGCGAGCGTCGCGACGAGGGCCAGGACCGTGCCGACGAGGCCGAAGCCGGGACCGCTCCCGTCTGTCGTCACCGTGGCACTCTCGGTCACGATGTCCGGCGTCGCGCTCTCGGTAACGGTGTCGGGCGTCTCGCTTTCGGTGATCGTGTCGGGCGTCGCGGACTCTGTCGTCGCTGGCGTCGCGCTTGTGGTCGCCGTCTCGAAGGCGTCCGGGTGGAACGCCTCGGCCATCGCCTCCAGCGCGAGGACGACGCGGGGGGCGGGCTGGCTCACGTAGTTGGCGTCGACGGAGAGCACCTGTTCCCGCTGGACGGCGGTCGTCTCGTTGTACGGCGCACCGGTCGGCTGGGAAGCGTCAGACGGGTAGACGAGCCACTGCGGGTCGCTGTCCGCGACGACCTCGGCGTTGATCGGCTGGTAGCCCGAGAGGCCAGCCTCGGCGGCGACGTTTTGGCCGCCCGCGGTCTCGATCAGGTCGTGGATGTGCGTCTCGTTGCCGGTGGTGTACTGGTAGAAGTAGTAGAGGACGCGCGGCCGGTCGCGATCCGAGACCGTCTCTCGGACGGTCTCGACGCGTTCGTCCATCTCTGCGACGGTCTCGGTCGCGCCCTCGCAGTTGCCGGTGAGCCGACCGACCGTCTCGGTGTTGTTCGCGATGTCGTCCAGGCTCGTCGCCAGCGGGAAGTGATACACCGTCAGCCCCGCGTTCCGGAGCTGGTCGACGGTGTCGCTGCGAGTCGCGTTGGCTGCCAACACGAGGTCCGGGTTCGCCCCGACGACGGCCTCCACGTCGGTCGTGCCGTCGTCGTTGGTCACGTCCGTTCGGTTCCCGGTGTCGTTCAGGTACGCCGTGTTGGCGTTCCGGGGCATACCCGCGACCTGGTCGCGCGCGCCGATCTCCCACATCGTCTGGGCGTCGCTGGGCTGGAGCGCGACGACGCGGTCTGGCGCGCTGTCGAGGGTGACCTCCGTGCCGGTCGCGTCGGTCGTCGAGTGAGGGAACTCACAGCCGTCGCTCTGTACGTCGCTCGTGGTCGCCGTCACCGGGACGGCGACGGCAGAGAGCACGAGCACTGCCGCGAACACCACCGCACTGAATCGTCTCATCGTGTTGTCCCGTCCGGGCGAACACAATAAGTTCTTGTCTATCCCAACTGTGGTTGGAACCGTGTCGTCCCGTCACTGGCTCGTCTTCTCCCTGCTGTCCGCGATCTTGCTGGCGACGGTACTGACGAGTGCGACGATCGGGCCGGTCTCGATCGACCTGCCGACGGTCGCGAGGGCGGCGACCAACGCCGTCGGCGTCCCGGTCGGCCTCGCCCTGGAGAGCGAGCACGCCGGACTGTTCGGCGTCGAGTTCTCGCTTCCCGTCCCGTCGGTCGAGTACCGCTACCCCTTCGCCTTCGACGTGCCGGAGACCAGCGAGACGATCGTTCGCCAGATCCGCCTGCCGCGGATCGTCCTCGGTGCCGTCGTCGGCTTCGCGCTGGCGGCTGCCGGCACCGTCATGCAGGGGTTCTTCCGGAACCCGCTGGCGGACCCGTCGATCATCGGCGTCTCGTCCGGGGCGGCCGTCGGCGCGGTCGCCGCGATCGTGTTCACCGTCGCGCTCCCGCTTCCCGCGATGGCGTTTGCCGGCGCGTTGCTGGCCGCCTTCGGCGTCTACGCGATCGCGACCCAGAACGGCGAGACGCCGGTCGCGACGCTACTGCTTGCCGGCGTCGCCGTCCAGACGTTTCTCGGCGCAGTCATCTCCTACATGCTCGTCCAGTCGGGCGAGAGCCTCCGCGAGGCGGTCTTCTGGCTGATGGGGCACCTCCACAACAGCACCTGGGCGGAGGTCGAGGCGACGCTGCCCGTGGCCGTCCTCGCCGTCGGCGTCCTCTACGCTTACGCCCACGATCTGAACGTCCTGCTGATGGGCGAAGCCGACGCCCACGCGCTGGGCATCGAAGTCGAGCGAACCAAGCGGATCTTGCTCGCGCTGGCGAGCGTCGTCACCGCGGCCGCGGTCGCGGTCACGGGCGTCATCGGCTTCGTCGGGCTCGTCGTTCCCCACGTGATGCGCCTGCTGGTCGGCCCCGACCACCGGATTCTCCTGCCGACCAGCGCGCTCGCTGGCGCGTCGTTTCTCGTCGCCGCCGATACGCTCGCCCGCAGCGGCGCGGCGGAAGTACCGGTCGGGATCGTCACCGCCGCCATCGGCGCGCCCTTCTTCCTGTACTTGCTCCGGCGACGGGAGGTCCACACCGTATGATCGAGGTCGAATCCGTAGACGTGTCGCTAGGGGACACAGAGATATTGCGTGACGTGTCGCTGCGGGTTCCGGCCGGCGAGTTCGTCGGACTCGTCGGTCCGAACGGCGCGGGCAAGACGACGCTGTTGCGCACGGTCAACGGCGCGATCGATCCCGACGCGGGGCGGGTCCTCGTCGACGGGGATCGGATGAGCGATCTCTCCTCGCGGGCCGGGAGCCGCCGCGTCGCGACGGTCCCCCAGGACACCGGAACGCGGTTCGCGTTCAGCGTCGAGGACGTGGTCGCGATGGGCCGGACCCCGCATCGCTCGCGCTTCGGTTCCGACGACGGCGGCGACGCCGTCGAGCGCGCGCTCGAACGCACGTCGACCGCGTCGTTTCGCGATCGGCGGATCAGCACGCTCAGCGGGGGCGAGCGCCAGCGGGTCTTCGTCGCCCGCGCGATCGCTCAGGAGGCTCCGGCGCTCGTCCTCGACGAGCCGACGGCCAGTCTCGACGTGAACCACGCGACACGGACGCTCTCGCTCGTGTGCGAGCTCGTGGCCGACGGCCGGGCCGTGCTGGGAGCGATCCACGACCTGGAGGCCGCCGCACGCTTTTGCGATCGCCTGGTCATGCTCGCAGACGGCGAGGTCGTCGCGTCGGGCGCGCCGGCCGACGTGCTCACGGCAGACGCGCTGGCGACGAGTTTCGACATGGAGAGTGTCGTCACGCGAAACCCCGTCACGGGAGCGCCGACGGTGACACCGCTGTCGGACACCGGCGACGAGCGGCGGTCCGTCCACGTGCTGGGTGGCGGGCGCGTTGGTGCGGCAGTCGTCGCGCGCCTCCACGCTGCCGGCTTCGGGGTCACTGCCGGCCCGGTGCCGGAGGGAGACGAACTGCTCGGCGTGAGCGAGCGACTGGACGTGCCGACCGAGACCGTCCCGCCGATGTCGGCGCTGGACGGGTCGACGCTCGCAGCGGCGGGCGAGCGGATCGACGAGGCCGACGTGACGGTGCTCGCCGATCTCACGCTGACGCCGGACGGGGGACTGCTCGACCTGGCCGCGGAGGCGGGGCAGACCGTCGTCGTCGAGGAGCGACCGCTCGACGAGCGCGACCGCGCTGGCACGGACCAGCGGCGTCGCTACGAGCGGCTCCGCGAGCGAGTCACCACGAGCGGGCTCGACGACGTGGCGGCGACCGTGCGGTCGGTCGGGGCAGACGCCGGCCGACACGTTAGCCGCCGAGGGATATAGACTTACATGGGGCGACCTGCAAGCGTCGGACGCTATGGTCAACAAAGCCATCGTGGGGATTCTCGTCCTCATCGTCCTGACGTCGCTCGGCGTCGGGGTGTTGATCGGGACGCAACTCGGTGGCGGTGACGCGACAGCGGTCCCCGATACCGACTCCAGTGACGGCTCCGCCACGGGGGGTGGCGGTGACGCCACGACGTCGACAGCGACAGCCTCCAACGAGACGGCGACGGCCGTCGAATCGACGGAGACGGCGACCGCGACCGCGACGCCGGTTCAGACGACGGTCCCCGCCCGCGAGTTCGACAGCGAAGCGATCGAGCGAGAGGTACTCGCGGCCATCAACGAGAAGCGCACCGAACGGGAAATTGAGACGTTCAGGAACGACACCACCACCTGGCAGCGGCTCCGGACGATGGTCCGATCGCACAGCCAGGCGATGGCCCAGGAGCGGAGTGTGACGTTCTCGGCCGGTGGCAACAGTAGCTCCGACCGGTACGAAAACGCGGGCCTGTACGGTCGGTGTCAGTACCAGGACCCCGAGACCGGCGACATAATCCGGCCAACCAACAAGTTCCAGGCCGTCGGAAGCACGGTCGCCGGCCAGGCCTACCAGGAAGGCGGACAGCGCCGGTTCAACGGGAACGAATCACAGGTCGCGACGGCGCTCGTCGAGAACTGGTTCGACTCGTCGACCTACCGACCGTCGCTGGTCAACAGGGGCGTCGAGTTGCTGGCCGTCGGCGTCACTGTCACCGACGACGGCAGGGTGTACGCGGCGACGGCGATCTGCGAGTAGTCGGCCGGTCTCGCCCGCGAGCCGCTATCGATCCCGTTCTGTCCGCTCGTGCCAGTCCAGGAGTCGCCGCCGAGTCGCGACCCGACCCACCGACAGTGTTATATGGTACCAATACACATGGTTAGACGGTAACGACAGATGACTACCCCAGGAGTCGACTGGATGGAACCCAACGACGGCGACATCCTCGCGACGCTTTCACGAACGGGACCGGAGTACGGGCCGGTGATCGCGTACCAGCTCGGCATGGACAACACACAGTTCGAGCGGTACTGCGAACGGCTCGCGGCCAACGGCGTGCTCGAACGGGTCTCGGAGGAGCCGCTGTATCGATTGACCGCACGCGGACAGCAGCTGGTCGATCGGAGTCCCGAGTCTGCCCGGGACCGACTCCCAGTCGAGTGAGTCCCCCTTCGTCGCTGTCGCACGGTCGATCCCTACTTCCAGAGGGGCCGGCGGCGCTTCTCGCTGCCCGACGGTGGCGCGAGCGACGCCCGATCGCCGCCAGATTACGCTTCCTTTCGCTCCCAGAGGACCAGCGCAGTCATCGTCTGGACCGGGACTCCATCGTTGTTCGTGGTTTCGATCGCGACGTGCACGAGGCCGCGGCTCTCGTCCCACGGTTCGGTCTCGACGATCTCCGTCTCGACGGTCAGAACGTCGCCCGGCTTGACCGGGTTTCGCCAGCGGAGCTCGTCGACGCCGGCCGCACCGAGCGCGCGTGACGACGCGATGTACTCGTCGACGAGCAGTCGCATCGTCATGGCGGCGGTGTGCCACCCGCTCGCGACGAGCCCCCCGAACATCGAATCCCGGGCCGCGTCGGCGTCGGTGTGAAACGACTGTGGATCGTACTGCTCGGCGAACGAGACGATCTCGTCTTCGGTGACCTCGTAGCGACCGAACGACTCCGTGTGCCCGACCGTGAGCTCCTCGAAGTACTCCATACCCGGAAGAGAAACCCGCGGGAGAAAAAGCCACCTCGTCGGTGGTCTCCCATCGGGTGAGAAAACTCGTCGCGAAGAGAGCGCCGACAGTGTCAGGAAGACTGCTGGTCCTCGACCCAGTTCTGGTACTCGTCTTGCGGGAGAACGCGCACCTCACCGAGCATCTGCGAGTGACCCGAGCCACAGTATTCGGCACAGTACAGCTGGTAGGTGCCGGTCTCGGTGACGCGTGTCTGGATCGTGTTGTGCTGTCCGGGCATGGCGTCCTGTTTCAGCGCGAGCCCCGGAACGTGGAAGGCGTGGAGCCAGTCCGTCGAGGTGACCGACAGCCGGACCGTCCGGTTGGCCGGCAACACCAGCGTCCCGCCGTTGCTCAGCCTGTTGTCGGCGCTGTACTCCTGGGACGTGTTGGCGGCGGTACCGTTGTAGTTGAACGTCCAGGCGTACTTCTGGGCCACCACTTCGACTTCGAGTGGCTCCTCGCTAGTGTCGAGTTGCTGTGTCGACTGGGCGGTGACCATCGGCTCGGCCATGACCTGATACGACGCGACGCCGACGAACAGGAGGATGATCGCGGTCGCGACCGTCCAGGTGATTTCGAGGCGTCGGTTCTCCATCGTCGGGAGCGGCTCGTCGTTCTTGCTGAACCGCCACACGGTGTAGATCAGGATGCCCTCGACCAGCACCGTGATCGGGATCGCGACGTACAGGAGGTTCATGTTGAGCCCCCAGATGAGCTCCGACGTCTCCGAGGCAGACGTCTGGGCGACGGCCGGCTGTGTCAGGGCGGCGAACGCGATCGCCCCGAACAGCGCGACGAGCCCGACTCGATGTCTCTTCATGCGTATTCGGCGCTTAGTATTTCGGAGGTAAATAGCTGCTGTCTTGAGCCAGTGCCCGCCGCCGGGGTCGCAGTTCGAGGCGGTCGGTCGCGCCGACGTGCGCTGGGGTCAGGTCAGCGATCGGGGGCGAATCAGGGGGTCTAAGTGCAGGCATCCATAGGTTCCAACAAGGAGACAACGAACGATGAACGGCCGCCGCCCACGGTTCACGACGATGCTCGCCGCGAGTGCGGTTGGCGTCTACCTGCTGGTCGTCGCTGGCGCGACGACTTCGATCGCCGACGCCGTCCACGCCTGTTCGACGTGGCCGACGTGTGAAGGGCCGATTCTCGGAGACGTGGGACTCGCGATCGCCTGGACCCACAGGCTGCTCGCGGCCGCGGTCGGTGTGCTGGTAGTCGGGGCGGCCGCCGTCGGGATCCGTACCGGTGCCAGACGACGGGTCCTGGGGACGCTGGCAGTCGCGCTGGTCCTCTATCCCGTCCAGATCGCGCTCGGCGCGTTCGTCGCGCTCAACGGTGCTGGCACTCCGTTCCCGGGTGCCCACCTCGCGACGGGCATGGCGATCTTCGCCGCCCTCGTGGGCGCGCTGGCGTGGCAACTGGAAGCCGAGACGGGGACCGACGACGAGACGCCGGTGACCGAAACGGTCGAGGTGCCCGAAGTCGACGACGACGAGCCCGAGGGGCCGCCGATCGGCGCGCTCTCGACCCGCGAGCGCATCACCGCGACCGCGTTCGCGTACTTCCGGCTGACGAAGCCCCGGCTGATGTGGCTGCTCTGTCTCGTCGCGGCGGCCGGGATGGCACTGGCGGCCGCACACGTCGCCGGCCCCGCGAACCCGAGCCTCGCGACGTCGACGATCCTGCTGACCCTCGGTGGGGGCGTGCTCGCGATCGGCGCGTCGGGGACGTTCAATCACGTCCTCGAACGCGACATCGACAAGCGGATGGACCGAACGTCCGACCGACCGATCGCGACCCACCAGCTCCCGGTCCGGAACGCGCTGGCCTTCGGGATCGCACTGGCCGTGGCCTCCCTCGCGCTGTTCTGGCAGGTCAACGCGATCGTGGCCGCGCTCGGACTGGCGGCGATCCTGTTTTACAGCGTCGTCTACACGCTCGTCCTCAAGCCCAACACCGTCCAGAACACCGTCATCGGCGGGTTCGCGGGATCGCTGCCAGCGCTGATCGGCTGGGTCGCCGTCACCGGGAGCTTCGACCTGCCCGGGCTCGCACTGGCGGGCATCATCTTCCTGTGGACGCCCGCTCACTTCTACAACCTCGCGCTGGCGTACAAGGAAGACTACGCCAGGGGCGGCTTCCCGATGATGCCGGTCGTCCGCGGCGAGACTGAGACGCGAAAGCACATCGTCTACTACCTCGGCGCGACGCTGGTCGCGGCCGGCGTCATGGTCTCGATCACGTCACTCGGTGCGCTGTACACCGTGACGACGGCGCTGCTCGGTGCCGTCTTCCTGTGGGCGGTCGTTCGGCTCCACCGCGAACGGACCGAGCAGGCGGCCTTCCGAGCGTTCCACGCCTCGAACGCCTACCTCGGGGCGCTGCTGATCGCGATCGTCGTGGACGCACTCGCAGTATGAGCGCCACCACGTACTCGATCGGCCGGTTCGAACTCGACCGGGGGACCCTCCTGTGGGGACTGCTGGTCCTCAACACGGAGCTGCTGTTGGTCCTGGGCTACGTCTTCCTCGCCAGCAGTCAGGTCACCGGCGTCGAGCCGCTCGTGATCCCGTTCGTCTGGATCAACGTCTCGCTGTGGGTCTTCGCACGTGCGGAGGTCCCGCGAACGTCCGACCGCCAGCGGGTGATCGGGCTCGTCGTCGCAGTGGCGTACTTCGGGCTCCTCACCTACTTCGGCGGGCTCTGGGGCGGGGGTGTCCCGGAGTTTCCGACGCAGTTCCGCGTCGCGTGGTTCTCGCTGCCACCGGGCTGGGCACCGGCCGTACTGCTCAACAGCGACCACCTCCGCGTGAGCGTCATTCCCTACCAGCTGGTGGGCTATCTCGCGCTCGCGTACCTGGTGTACGCGACGGTGCTGGACGCGGCCGGTTCGGCGATCACGGGCGTGCTGGGACTGCTCTCGTGTGTCTCCTGTTCGTGGCCGATCCTCGCGTCGATCTTCTCGACGGTACTGGGCGGCTCCGCGGCGCTGGCCGGTGAGCTGTACGATCAGTCATACCTGCTCTCGACGGTCGTCTTCCTCGTGACGATCGCGCTGCTGTACTACCGACCGGGCTGGCAGCGCGGCTATAGTAGCCATTGAACGTCAATGCACACCCGATCGCACGACAGCAGTGCGATCGGTGTGTAAACCGTTTCAATTGTTACTATAGAACGGGAGTTCTACGTCCACCGGCCGCGGGCGAATGGCGACCGTCGCGAGCCATCCCTGAACGCGTGCGAGCAGGTTACAGAGGTGCAGCGAGAGGAGTCCGAGCACTGCGCCTCCGGCGGAGACGGCGAGGGCCTCTCGCAGCGTCGTCACCTGCCAGGAAGTGATGGTAAAGGGCAGTGTGATCACCGCCGCACCGTCCCAGAACTGGACGACGTAGGACAGCGAGAACTCCACGGGACCGGTCAGGTAGAAGCCAAGCGAGGTCGAGTCGTAGTACAGCGGTGCCAGCAGGAGACTGGCGACGAGGACGAAAAGCACCGTCAACACGACGAACGTCACGACGCCGACGACGAACTTCGCCGCCAGGTAGGCGATGCCGACCCACGTCCCGAGGTCGGTGATCGGCTGTCTGACGTAATCGCGCCAGTCGTCGGTCTCGGTGTCTCGATCCAGCGGGATCGAACAGTCCAGCAGCCGACAGGCCAGCCAGCGTTCGAAGACGAGCAGCCGATCGGAGACGACGAGGACCCCGATCAGAACCGGCAGGCCGACGACGACCGAGAGCAGGCGGACTCCAAGTGGGACGCCGGCAACAAGCAGCGTGAAGTAAAACAGGCCGAGCGGAAACGTCAACGCCAGATAGAGGAGGTTCTTGTAGGTCTGTGCCCGTACGACGACACCGAGGACCGGCGGGGACGACAGCGAATGTCCCTTGATCTGGCGGGAACGGAGACTCATACAGATATGTATCAACGGCTCAATGCAAAAAACCACTCTTTTCCGGGCTCCGCGAGAGGTGTCCGTATGAGCACCGTCGAAATCGAGTACTGCGTTCCGTGTGGCTTCCGGGAGCGAGCGATCGAGATGAGCGAGGCGATCCTCAACGGTTGTGAGCGAGAGCTGGACGAGCTGTCGCTGGTGATGGGCGACCACGGCGTGTTCCGGGTCAACGTCGACGGCGAGACGGTGTACGACAAAGCCGAGGACAGCGCCGAACTGGACGAGGTCGTTCGGACGGTTCGGTCGGCGCTGTGAGCGGGGTGCGTGTCGCTTTCGGACCGGGGTATAGTAGCCATTGAAAATCAATGCACACCCGATCGCACGACAGCAGTGCGATCGGTGTGTGAATCGTTTCAATTGTTACTATAGCACACCGCGGCCGAGCGCGGTGGCGAGTCGAAGCGTCTTTCGGCGACACGACCGGACCACAGCGTATGGACGAGGTACTGGTCGCCGAAGACGTACGCCGCAGTTACGGGGACACGGTCGCGGTCGACGGCGTGTCGCTGTCGCTGGGTGCGGGAGAGGTGTTCGCGCTGGTCGGCCCCAACGGCGCTGGAAAGACGACGCTCGTGCGAGCGCTGACGGGGACGACCGACGCGGCGGGACGAGTCGAACTGTTCGGCCAGTCGCCGACGGCGATCGACAGAGCTCGGATCGGGCTGCTCCCACAGGACTTCACGCCACACGAGCGGCTCACGGCGACGGAGCTGGTCTCGTACTACGCCGGGCTCTACGACGACGCTCGCTCCGTCGAGGACGTGCTCGCGGACGTGGGTCTCGAAGAGGATTCCGACACCTGGTACGAGGAACTGTCCGGCGGCCAGCGCCGACGGGCCTGCGTCGCGACGGCGCTGATCAACGACCCCGACCTGCTCGTGCTCGACGAGCCGACGACGGGGATCGATCCGGCCGGCCGGCGCTCGCTGTGGCGACTGCTCTCTGGACTGGCCGACCGCGGCGTGACGATCCTCGTGACGACCCACTACATGGAGGAAGCCCACCGGCTGGCCGATCGGGTCGGACTACTGGCCGACGGCTCTCTCGTCGCGGTCGACAGTCCCGAGGCGCTCGTCGCCGAGTACGGCGGACAGCGAACGCTCACGGTCGGCGGGACGTTCGACCCGTCGGTCGCACAGACGCTGGATCGACCGGTCGAGGTCGGCGAGGACCGGCTGGTCGTGTTCGACGTCGATCCCGCGGAGATCGGCGGCGTGGTCGCGACGCTCGACGGGGCCGGCGTCGAGTACGACGAACTCGCCTGGAGCGAGCCCGATCTGGAAGACGCCTATCTCGAACTGACCGGGGACGCCGTCGGTGCGGTCCAGGGCGGTGCGGGTCGTCCGGCGGCGGTCGGGGGTGAGCAGTCGTGAGCCGCGTCGGTCGGATCGGTGCGGAACTCACGGCCGCCCGGAAGGCCTTCCTGCGGCGACGGACGGCCGTCTTCTTTACGTTCTTTTTCCCCCTGTTGATCGTCGTGATCTTCGGGGCACTGGTCCAGACCAGACCCGGCGACGGCGGGCTGTTCACCGAGTCCCCGGCCTTCTACGTACCGGGCTATCTCGCGGTCGTCGTCCTCTTTACCCCGCTGTCTCGCGTCGGCAGCGAGGTCGCTCGGCACCGCGACGGCAACCGCTTCGAGAAGCTCGCGACGACGCCGCTGACCCGCCCGGAGTGGCTGGTCGGTCAGACCCTCGTCAACGTTGGCGTCATCGGCCTCGCCAGTCTGCTCGTGCTGGGTGTGATGGTGCTGTTGACCGGCGCGTCGATCGTGGTGACCCCGGCGACGGTCGTGCTCACGGCGCTGTTCGTCGCGGTCGGCGTGGCGCTGTTCTGTGGCGTCGGCGCGTTGCTGGGGAGCTACGCCGACTCACAGGACGGCGTCATCGCGGCCTCCAACGGGATCGCGCTCCCGCTGCTGTTCCTCTCGGAGACGTTCGTCCCGACGAGCCTGCTGCCGGGGTGGCTGCCGACGTGGCTCTCGCCGCTGACGTACTTCTCGCGGGGCGTCCGTGCGGTCGCGACGCGGGGCGACGTGGCCGGCGGCGTCGAACACCTCGCGGTGCTGACGGTCGTCGGTGTCGTGGTCTTCTTCGCCGGTGCGCTCGCGCTCCCTCGGACGGACTGATACGGAACGTTGTCGTTCCGTACCGGTGAGCGTCTACCCCGTGGCGACGCTCACCGGTACATTCCTACAACCGTCCGTATGACCGGAACGGGCCGACGCCGCCGGGACACTACCGCGGTTGCCACATGTAGATGTGGTTCAACATGACGTAGGTCACCAGGCCGAGAAAGAGGCTCAGCGACCACGCGGCGGCCGCGATACGTCCCACGCGGGCGTGGATCGTCTCTCGGAGCTCTGCCGGCGAGTGAGTCAGGCCGAGCACGACGGCGTGTAACACGACCGGGACCGAGACGGCCGACAGGAGGATGTGGACGGCGAGCATCGCGATGTAGGCACCCCAGACGACCCCCTCGGCGAGGATCTCCTTCTCGAAGCCCGCCCCGACCTTCGTGAGATAGAGCACGAGAAAGAGCATGATGAGCCCGAAGGCGGTGAGCATCGCCGCCCGGTGTTTCCGGACCGCGTCGTTCCTGATAAAGTAGACGCCCGCCAGGATCGAACAGAGCGCGAAGAAGTTGACGACGGCGATGGCGTCCCCGAGCAAGATGACCGCGTCCGTCGAGATCTCGGGCAGGGGGAGCGTTCCGGTGAACGCGCCAGCGACCAGTGCGTATCCGATCAGCGACAGGACGGCCGTGACCACACGCGGTCGAGCACGAGCACGCGACTGGAGTTGTGGGACTGCCATTGTTCGATCTCGGTCCCGCAGCGTGTTTGTGCTTTCCGGTCGCCCCGGACCGGCGGGTGCCAGCCACCGTCAGAGTGAAACCGGTCGGCGTGGTAGGACCTGTCATGAGTGCGGACCAGCAAACGGAGGGGCAACGCATCCGCTGTCTCGTCGCCAAGGTCGGACTCGACGGCCACGATCGAGGCGCACACGTGATATCGCGGGCGTTCCGCGACGCCGGCTTCGAAGTGATCTACTCCGGGCTCCACCGAGCCCCCGAGGAGGTCGTCCAGGCGGCCGTACAGGAGGACGTAGACGTGCTCGGCATCTCGATTCTCTCGGGTGCGCACAACACGCTGGTCCCACAGATCCTCGACGGGCTCAAAGAGTACGGCGCGTTCGAGGACACGCTCGTCATCGTCGGCGGGATCGTCCCCGACGACGACAAAGCCGAACTGCGCGACCTGGGCGTCGCCGAGATCTTCGGTCCGGGCGCGTCGATGGACGAGATGATCGAGTACGTTCGCGAGCACGCGCCCGACCGCGAGCGATGAGCGACCTCGTCGAAGATCTGCTCGCGGGCGAGCACCGGGCGCTGGCGAGAGTGATCAGCAAGATCGAGGACCGCTCGCCGGGGTACCGCGAGATCGTCTCCGAACTGCACCGCCACACCGGATCGGCCGACGTGATCGGCGTCACCGGCTCGCCCGGCGCGGGCAAGTCGACGCTGGTCGACAAAGTCGCAGCGACCTACCGGGAGCGTGGCGAGACCGTCGGCGTCATCGCGATCGACCCCTCCTCGCCGTTTACCGGCGGGGCCGTGCTGGGCGACCGCATCCGAATGGGCTCGAACGCCGGGGACATGGACGTGTTCTTCCGGTCGATGTCCGCACGCGGGTCGCTCGGCGGGCTGTCGACGGCGACGACCGACGCGGTCACCGCGCTCGATGCCTTCGGCAAGGACAGGGTCATCATCGAGACCGTCGGTGCCGGGCAAAACGAGATCGACATCGTCAGAACGGCAGACACCGTCGCAGTGCTGGTCCCGCCCGACAGCGGCGACGACGTGCAGATGCTCAAAGCGGGCATTCTGGAGATCGCCGACCTGTTCGCGGTCAACAAGGCCGACCTCGACGGGGCGAACCGGACCGTCCAGCAGCTCAAAGAGATGCTCCACTACGGCCAGGGGCGGGCCGGGAGCGACGCAGACGACTGGGAGCCGCCGGTGATCGAGACGATCGCCGACAGCGGCGAGGGCGTCGAGGAGTTCATGGCGGCGGTCGACGACCACCTCGACTACCTCGACGCGTCGGGCCAGCGCGAGGCGAAGCAGCGCTCTCGCTACGCCGCCGAGATCCGGGCGCTGGTGCGGGCAGACACCAACGACCTGCTCGAAGCCGAGCTGGCCCAGCGCGGCGGGATCGAGGCGTACGTCGACGAGATCGTGGCCCGCGAGTCCGACCCGTACACCGTCACCGAGGAGATCGTCGCGCCGCTCAGAGAGTGTCTCGACGCGCCCAGTCAGGACTGACCCACCGCCGCGGGTCGCGGTTCGGGCAGTGATTATTTATCCGACAGGCACTTGCATTGAGATATGAAACTCCGGAACCTCCTGGGAGTCGCTGCGGGCACGGTCGGGCTGACGGCGGTCGCGAACCGATTGCTGGCGGCGCGGGCCGACGAGTTCGAACCGCTGCTCTCGGGTACACAGCGGACCTACCGCTGGCGCGGGTTCGACGTGGCCTACACCGAGGCCGGGGATCCGTCCGATCCGGACCTCGTCCTGTTGCACGGCATCAACGCCGCCGCGTCGAGCCACGAGTTCCACGCCGTCTTCGAGGACCTGGCCGAGGACTACCACGTCCTGGCACCAGACCTGCCGGGCTTCGGTCACTCCGACCGGCCGCCGCTGCTGTACTCCTCGTCGCTACTGACGACGTTCGTCACGGACTTTCTGGCCGACAACACTACCGACGCCACCGTCGTCGCGTCGTCGTTGACCGGCTCCTACGCCGCTCTGGCGGCACGGGACGTGGACGTAGCGCACCTCGTGCTGATCAGTCCCACCGCCACGTCGATGGGCGGACGCCAGACGTGGCTGCGCTCGCTGTTGCGCTCGCCGATACTCGGACAGGGGATCTACAACCTCGTCGTCAGCAAGCCCTCGCTACGGTACTTCCACGACGACCACGGGTACTACGACGTGGACAACCTCGACGAGGAGATCGTCGACTACGAGTGGCAGTCGGGCCACCAGCCCGGCGCTCGATTCGCCCCCGCGTCGTTCGTGAGCGGGTTCCTCGACAGCGAGATCGACCTGTCGGCAGAGCTGGCTGCCCTCGACGTGCCGGTGACACTCGTCTGGGGACGGGACGCCGACATCACGCCCCTCTCGGAGGGCCGAGAGCTGGCAGACGAGGCCGACGCCCGGCTGGTCGTCTTCGACGACGCGTTGCTCGTCCCCCACGCGGAACACCCCGACCAGTTCGTCGACGTGGTTCGGGGCGAGTACGACGAAGCCGTCGCGTGAGCTATCGCGGCCGGAAGACGACGGCCTGCTCGCCGGTCGTCTCCCGCTCGCCGATCTCGATCCCGACGGTCGTCCCGATTTCGACGGCGTCGGGTTCGACCCCGCGGACGAGGCCGGTGATCGAGACGGGTCCGAAGTCCGCGATCGCAGTGACGTAGGGCGCGTCGTCCTCGAACTGCGGCGTGGCGACGTGGACGGCCGTGTGGGTCGCGATCGTTCCCGCGTCGGGGAGCGTCTCTCGGGACAGTTCGCGCGAGCCACAGTCGGGACAGACCCGGCGGGGCGGCAGCCAGCCGTGGCCGTTCTCGCAGCCGAGGTAGTAGGGATCGCCCGTCGCGAGCGCGTCCAGCCAGTCGTCGAACGCGCCGTCGCGTGCGCGGTCGGTCATTCGCCCACCTCCAGACCCGCGGTCTGTCGGTTGCCCGCTCGCTCGCCCCGCTCGCTCGCGGGACCGCCGGGAGAGCAGCGCACTCCCGAGGCGGGCGCATTCGCGCCACGTCGTTCGCTCATTCGCCCACCTCCAGTACGTGGACCGTCGTGCTCGCGACCGTCCCACCGGCGTTGTGGGCGACGCCGACGGTGGCGTCTGGCACCGCGTCGGCGCGGGGATGGGAGCCGTCGAGGACCCACGCGATCGTCGCGAGCTGTGCGACGCCGGTCGCGCCGACCGGGTGCCCCTTCGCTTTCAGTCCGCCCGAGAGGTTCACCGGCAACTCGCCGTGGCGAGTCGTCGTCCCGTCGCGGGCGGCCGTGATGGCCTCGCCGCGCTCGAACAGCGCCAGCGACTCCAGTGCGAGCACCTCGGCGATCGTGAAACAGTCGTGTACCTCCGCCACGTCGACGGCGTCTGCCCCGATCCCGGCGTCGTCGTAGGCCTCTCGTGCGGCCTTGTCGGCGGCAGGGGTCTGTGCGTAGTGAGCGCGGTCCTGGAGCGCGAGGTTGTCGCCGCCCTGTCCGGTCCCCGAGATCCGGACCGGCGCGTCGAGGTCGTGCTCGGCGGCGTAGGCCTCGCTGGTGACGATCGCCGCCGCAGCGCCGTCGGTGATCGGACAGGCGTCGTACAGTCCGAGGGGCTCGGCGACCATCGGGGCCTCCAGTGCGTCGGCGACGCTGATCTCCTTCTGTAGCTGGGCGTGGTCGTTGACCAGCGCGTGCTCGTGGTTCTTGACCGCGACGTGTGCGAGGTCCTCCCGAGAGCCGCCGTACTCCTCGAAGTACGAGCGCGCCATGAGCGCGTACGCTCCGGGGAAGGTCATGCCGGCCCGAATCTCGTAGAGGTCGTCGGCCGCGATCGAGAGGGCGTCGGTCGCCCCGGCGGTCCCGATGTTGGTCATGCGTTCGGCACCGCCGACCATGACCACGTCGGCCTCGCCCGATCGGATCGCCTGGACGGCGCTCCGTATCGCCGCGCCGGCAGAGGCACAGGCGGCCTCGTAGCGCGTCGCGGGCGCGTCGACACCGACCATCTCGGCCATCAGCGGCCCCTGATGGCCCTGGTGTTCGGCGAGCTCGCCCATGAAGTTCCCGTAGTACAGTGCCTCGACGTCCGCGGCCGGGACGCCGGACTGGTCGAGCGCCTCCAGCCCGGCCTCCGCGAAGAGGTCACGGCCAGTGCGTTCGGGGTAGCTCCCGAACGTCGTGACGCCGGCCCCGGCAACGCGTGGGTCAGTCATTAGCCGATTGATCGGTCTCGGTAGTTAAATGCCTGCCGCCCGTGTGACCACTTGCCACGAAATCGCCCGGTCAGAATCGCAATACGGCGCTATTTCTACCGGTCGTTCGATACATTCCTTCGTGGCGATTTACGACCTTCGTGGGCAACAGGCCGGCAGCGAGCGGACGGTCGCGCCTCACTCGACGATCTCGGCGATCTGGCGTGGCTCGCCCGAGAGGGAGGGCTCGGGTTCGACGATCTTGAGCACCTCGTGGTCGGTCACGTCCGGGTAGGACTTCCCGACCGCGTCCTCGATCAACGCCTTCTCCAGTCGAAATTCGGTTCCGTCGTACACCACGTCGACACCCTGCTCGTCGAACGAAAGAACGGTCATGCTCGCCGGTACGCGCAGGACGAACAAAAAGGGTTGCAGACGGCGACGACCGACGAGGCCGTGGCGTCAGACGCACGTCGGACGCTCGTCATCCACAGCATGAGGCTTTAAGACCGCAGAAAGCCGTATTGTACGCGTGCGAATCGGCTCCGATCCCCTCGACCGGCTGAGCATTCCCGACGGCACGACCGTCGAGGAGCACGATCTGGTCACCGACGGGAACGTCATCGTCGGCGGCCAGAGCACGGTCGACTTCGGGGTCCGGGGCCACTCGGTCATGGCGGGCGAGCGTGTCTCCTTCGGCGGCCACATCGAGGCCGAGGGCGACTGCCGGCTCGACATGTGGTCGACCGTCGACGACAACGTGTTGGTCGGAGAGAACGCCTACCTCGGCGAGCGCGTCCAGATCGACGGGGAGCTGAAGGTCGCGGGTGACCTCGACATCGGCGACGACGTGGACATCGAAGACGGCTTCGAGGCCAACGGCTGGATCGTCATCCGCAACCCGATGCCGACGATCGTCTTCCTGTTCGTCTACCTCTCCCAGCTGCTTCGGGTCGGCGAGGAGGAGGCCGCCGAGGAAGTCCTCTCCTCGCTGACCGAGGACGACGGGCCGGACCACGACCCGCTGTTGATCCCTCGCGGCGCGACCGTGAGCGACGACCGCTGGCAGGTCTCGACGCCCGCGACGATCGGCGACGACTGCCGACTCCACGGCAACGTCCGGGCCGAGGAACTGACGGTCGGACGCGACGGCGTGGTCTTCGGGAGCCTCCGGGCGAGGGGAGACGTTGCCGTCGGCCGCGGGACGGAGATCAAAGGCGACGTGACGACCCGGAGCGGCGACGTTCGGATCGGCCCCGGCGTCACGGTCTGGGGCGACGTGGTGGCAGAGAACGTCGCACTCCACGAGAACGCCACCATCGATGGGACGATGCGAGCCAGCGGCGAGATGCGGATGCACACCGACGAGGTGCTCGACCGCCCCGACGAGACGGCCGAAGCGATGGCCGAGGCCGCCGAGGAGCTCGGCGACGACCAGGCCGCGGTCGCCGCTGCCGACGAGACGGTCGCGGGCGAACACGGCGAGACGAGCGCGGAGGAGGCGGGGGAAGCGAGCGACGACGGTGACGACGAGCCGGTCGAGGCACACGAGTGATGTCGCCGGCCCTCACTCGTCGATCGTGACGCCGGAGAACTCGAACCGTGCGCCGCCGTCCTCGCTCTCGGTGAGCGTGATCTGCCAGCCGTGGGCCTCGGCGATCCCGGAGACGATCGCGAGCCCGAACCCGGTCCCGTTGGGCGCGGTCGAGTACTGGGTGTCGAAGACGCGGTCGTGGTCGGCCGCGGGAATGCCACGGCCGTCGTCCGCCACGTAGAAGCCGTCCGGGAGCGTCCCGACTCGAACCGTCGTGTCCGCACCGGCGTGCTCGACCGCGTTGCGCAGGAGGTTTTCGAGGAGCTGTCTGAGTCGGAGCTCGCTGGCACGGATCCGCAGGTCGGTCTCGACGACGAGCGTCGCGTCGGCGGTCCGGAGATTCTGCCAGGCGGTCTCGACGATCCTCGCGAGCGGGACCGTCCGGAACTCGCCCACGGCGTCCTGGCGGGCAAGGGCGAGGATGTCGGTGATCATGTCCTCCATGCGATCGATCGCGCGGTGACCGCGCTCGAAGTGCGCTCGATCGCCGGTCTCGGCCGCGCCGTCGAGTGCCCCACGCAACACCTGCAGGGGATTTCGGAGGTCGTGAGAGACCACCGACGCGAACTCTTCGAGGCGGTCGTTCTTGCGCTGGAGTTCGCGCTCGCGTTCCCGCTGGTCGCTCACGTCGCGGCTGATCGCCAGGAACCGCTCGCCGTCGTCGACGCCCAGGCAACGGATGTGGACTTCCGTGGGGAACGTCGTGCCGTCTCGACACAGGAACTCGCCCTCCGAGCGACACCTGTCGCCGGGTTCCATCTCCTCCCAGAGCGACAGCGCGCGCTCCGGATCGGCGGCCTGATCGAGGTCCCAGACGGACATGTCGGTCAGCGTCGACTCGTCGTAGCCGGTCATCTCGCGCATCTGGGCGTTGGTCTCGACGATCCGTCCCTCGGCGTCGTGGACGTTGATCATGTCGGGCGAGTGTTCGAACAGCGCCCTGAGCCGCCGCCTGGACTGTCTGAGTTCCGCCTGGCGTTCGTGTTCGCCCGTGACTTCTCGGACGACGACGAGGAGCTTCTCGGCGTCCCCGCCGCTTCCGATCGGCCGGATCTGTGCCTCGTGGAACACACGTCCGTCCAGTGACTCGGGACCGACCGTGTGCGACACCGGCTCGTCAGACGCCAGCGACTCCCGGTATCGGGCCTCGATGGAGGGGCCGTACTCCGGACCGAACGCCTCGGTGGGCGTCCGGCCTTCGATCTCTGGGACCGACGTACCGGCCAGCTCCGCGAGCCGCTCGTTACACCGGCGATACCGGCAGTCGTCTTCGGAGAGTTCGACGATCGCGACGCCACAGTCGACGTGCTCGAACACCGCCGTCCACTCGGACGGCGTGAGAGTGCGTGCGGTCGTCGCCGCCGACGAGACGGCGGTCCGAACCCGTCGAGCCAGCAGCGTCGCCTGGTCCGTCGCCGGCCACCGGAAGACCTCGGTCGCGCCCGCATCGATCGCGGCGACGGCGACCCCCGTCGCCGCGGCGTCCGTAGTGACGACGACCGGCAACGCTGGCCGCCGCTCGTGGACGGCGTCGAGTGCGTCACGGACGAGCGGCGAGGACAGACCGCGGTCGACGACGACACAGTCGAAGGCGTCGGCGTTCGACTCGAACTGTCTGACGATCCCGTCGACCCCTGCGACGGTGTCTACCCGAAAGTCCTCACCGGACCGGTTCAGCACCGCCCCCACGTCGTCACCGTCCTCCGACTGCCCACGGACAGCCAGGATCCGAATCGTGGATTGCACTGGATTATTGTTTGCGCCGTCGTACAAAAGTTCGGCTCCTAGATCGAGAAACGATATCGGCCTGACAGCACCGGAGCGGTCGGAAGTCGGCGGCCGTCCGAGGACGGGTTACGACACGACGCGGTGTCACTCACGGGCACCGGTGCTGCGGGGAACCGAAACCCCCTTTTCCGTGACCGCGGTAGCGGGTGGCATGCTCTCTGTGGCGCTGGCGGGCAAGCCAAACGCCGGCAAGTCTACGTTCTACACCGCCGCGACCGAATCGGAGGTCGACGTGGGGAACTACCCGTTCACGACCATCGACGCCAACCGCGGCGTCAGCTACGTCCGGACCGACTGTCCCTGTCTCGACCGGGCGGAGCGCTGTGGCGACGAACACTGCCGGGACGGCAAGCGCTACGTCCCGGTCGAACTGCTCGACGTGGCCGGCCTCGTCCCCGGTGCCCACGAGGGGCGCGGACTGGGAAACCAGTTCCTCGACGAGTTGACCAACGCCGACGTGATCCTCAACGTCGTCGACGCCTCCGGAGGGACCAACGAGGAGGGCGAACCGGTCGAGATCGGCGACCACGACCCCGTCGAAGACGTCGACTTCGTCGAGACGGAACTGGACCTCTGGCTGGCCAGCATCGTCGACCGCAACTGGGAGGCCGTCGAGCGGGCGTCCCGGTCGCCGGAGTTCGACCTCGACGAGGTGCTGACGGACATGCTCACCGGCGTCGGAGCGACGCCCAAAGACGTGGCGACGGTGCTGCGAGAGATGAGCTATCCAGAGGACCCGATCGCCTGGACCGACGACCACCGCGAGACGCTGGCCCGAGAGATCCGCCTGCGGACCAAGCCCATCGTCGTCGTCGCCAACAAGGCAGACATCGCGCCCCCGGAGAACGTCGAACGGCTCCGTGAAGCCGCCGAGATAGTGGTCCCGGCGACCGCCGACGGCGAACTCGGTCTGCGCCGGGCCGCGGACGCGGGCGTCGTCGACTACGATCCCGGCGACGACGACTTCCGGATCCTCGGTGACGTGAGCGACGACCAGCGCGAGGGGCTCGAACAGATCCGCGACGTGATGGACGAGTGGGACGGGACCGGCGTCCAGCAGGCCCTCGATCGCGCCGTCTACGATCTCCTGGACATGCTGACGGCCTACCCGGTTCAGAGCGAGAGCAAGTGGACCGACGGCCAGGGCAACGTCCTCCCGGACGCCTTCCTGCTCCCCGACGGCTCGACGCCGAAAGATCTCGCCTACGCGGTCCACTCGGACATCGGCGAGGGCTACCTCCACGCCGTCGACGCCCGCGAGGACCGGCGGATCAGCGACGATCACGAGCTCTCTGAGGGCGACGTGGTCAAGATCGTCAGCTCGAACTAGACCGCCGTAGCCACCGAGAATCGTTCTACAGCGGCCCCAGCCACACCGCGGCCACGAGCACCGCGAGGAAGACGTACGAACCACGGATCAAGAGCTTCGTCGCGAGCTCCGGCCCGGCGTCGCGCGCGAGGAGCGCGACCCCGAGGAAGGCGACTGCCGCGAGCCCACCGCTGGGCGGGATGCCCGGCAGCGTCAGCGCCGCGGCGACGACGGCGACCATCCCGGCGAGCATCAGTCCGTACGCGACGCGGCGCGCGCGGGCAGGGCCGAGGACGACCGCGACGGTCCGCTTGCCGATCGACCGATCGTAGTCGTAGTCGGTCGCGTCGTCGATCACTTTGATCCCCGAGAGGACGACGAGAAAGACGGCAGCCAGCGCGAGCATCGTCGCCGTCAGGGCCGTCGTCTGGACGTAGTAGCCCCCGAGCAGTGCCAGCGCGATCCCGGAGGGGTAGCCGGCCGTCGCCGTCAGCGGGTGCATGTCCAGTTGGGGCGCGTGGTGGAACCCGATCAGCCAGCCCGGCAGCGTCAGCAGCGCGGCCGGGAGATTCACGAGGAGCGCGAGCGCGACCGTCGCCGCCACGAACCCCGCCGTCGACAGCGCCAGCGCGACCCGACAGCCACGTTCCGTGAGCGGGTGTGCCTCGTCCTCGCCACGCTCGTAGAAGTCGACGTAGCCGTCCTTGACGTGGGCCGTGTACAGCGCACAGAACACCGCGACAGCGTGCAGCGCAGCCAGTCGAACCGAGAACGACGACCCGTACAGCCCCCCGAACAGCGACGCTGCGACCGGCGGGAGCATGAATACGGGGTGGATCTGAGAGGCGAGTGCGCGAACCGCCGGAACCGGCCCCTGTCCCTCGGTGGCGAGTGGCATACGCGACACGTCGAACCGAACTGACAAAAAGTCGGGCCCCGTCGGTCGAACAGAGCGTCGGTGTCCGTGCTACGCCCAGTTACCGCGATCGAGGACGAACCCGGAGACGTGAGATGCCAGTTCTCGGGCCGCCCGCTCGCTGTGAGCGTGCAGTTCGCCCGAGACGTGGCCGGCCTCGCCGCCCACCCCCTCCGCCTCGGAGATCGGGTCGGTCCCCGTCGGGTAGCCCCGGCGCGAGCGGACCCGATCACGGAGCGACTGGACGACGCCGCTGGTGAGGCGAGCGTCGAGGTGCTGGAGGTCGTACTTGACGATGTACCCGCGGTCGGCGTTCCGGACGGCGAGTACCGGCTCGCCTCGGTCGCGACAGCGGTCCCAGATCGCGCGCTGCTCGTCGCGGCTCTCGTAGACCGGAACGTTCGACGATGCCAGGTGATCCATACGGCTACCGTACGGGTCGCGAGGATAATGTGGCTATCGGCTACTGCACCGTCACGTAGCTCAGGACGGCGATCGCGACGAACTGCAGGCTCCGGAGCACCAGGACAGCCTGCTGAACGTGTGGATCACCGGCGTAGAGACTCGACATCGAGAAGAAGAAGTAGACCGCGACGGCGTTCTCCGCGAGCATCGCGACGGCGAAGACGACCAGTCCGCCCACGAGATTCGTCCGGAACGTCGAGTAGTTGCGGATCCAGATCCCGATCAGGGGCAACAGGATGAGCACGTTCAGCGCCGCCAACGCCGAGGCCGCCTTGATAAGTGGTCCCATCGCCATCAGTCGATCCGCTCCATGATCTCCTCGAACGTCTCTCGGTTCCGCTCGAACCGATCGGTCAGGAAGTACAGTTTCGCGTAGTCGGTGTCGCCCGGTTCGACGACGTCGTGTTCGATCAACTGGTCCATGTGGTGTCGGATCGTCTTGTAGCCCACGTCGAGTTCCTCCGCGAGTTCGTTTGCGTTCATCGGTCTGTCAGAGAGCGCGTCGATAATTCGAGCGCGATTTTCCCCACCTCGTGTCGCAGTCAGTAGATACCAGAGGGCCTTCTCCATCGCACCATCTTGAAACAACTCCAGCGGCGTCGATTATAGTCCTGTCCATCGAGTCGGCACGGTGTCAGTGACGGGGCGGGCGCACAAAACGGTTGTTCGAACGCCGTCCCGAAAGTGGGTCGAATGTGACCCACATCGCGGACCGGCCAGACATCGGCGCGACGCCGTCGGTCTATGTCCGGCTACCGACGCGTCGCCTCCTCGGGACCGACTGTCGTCGGTGTCTTATCGGGGCTGTACGAGCACGCGAAGCACGTCGCTGGTGTCGGGGTAGTCGTAGCCGTTGATCGTCTCGACCGGTGCGACCGTGCCACGCTCGACCAGACCGACGCCGGCACCTCGCTGGCGCTGGACCTGGTTCTCGCCGACGCCGGGCTCCTCGTTGATCTCGGTCCCCGCGTCCCAGAGGTCGACGCGGTCGGTCACGTCGCCCTGGACCGACTGTTCGTCCGAACTGAGTGGAATCCCCGTCGCGCCCCCCAGCGCGTAGAAGAGGTCGTTCGAAGGAACGAACATCGTCACCATCGAGAGGTACAGATCGTCGGTCGCCAGTCGCTCGGTCTCGAAGTCGTAAGAGTGGTTCGGCAGTAGCGGACCGGGTTCGTCGCTACCGGCCGGAACTGCCTGAACACCGGCGTCGTGGACCGTCTCTCGTTCGCCGAGCGACGCGACGAGAGACTTGGGCGAACCGTCTTCGGCGACGCCTTCGAGCCCGTTGCCTCGCGCCGACTCACCGGCGGTGAAGATCGGTTCGTCGGCTTCGTGGACTGCGTAGACGACCGGCGAGAGCGGGACCGGCTGCTCGGCCGCGTCCCCCTCCGCCGTCGTCTGGAGCGTCTGTCCGTCCGAGACGTTCGTGACACGAACGTTGTACCGGAGCTCCTGTGTGCTCTGTACGGTCGCCGCGACCGTCCCGGTCCCACCCAGCAGGACGGCTCCGGCACCCGCAACGAAGCCGCGCCGTGATACCCGTCGACCGTGCGATTCCTCCGTCGTCGCTGTGTTGTCGTCCGTCATCGTAGTTCAGTGCCAGCTGGCACGAGCGATCGAACGGAGGTTGGTTTAAAGAGTATTTTTCTGAAACGATCCACACTGTGGGCTAATTCCGTTCCAAATTCGACTCAGATGTCGGCCAGTCGGGAGAACGGACCGGCCCCGTCGACGAGAACCGCGGTCACGCGCCGGAGCGCGCTCCCGAGGACGAACCCACAGACCGCGATCGGCACCCCGAAGGCGATGGCGAACAGGGCAGCGATGCCGACGGCGTCGGGAAGCGAGACGACGCTCGCGCCGTACTCGTAGGTGAGGGTCGTGCCGTACCGAGCGACGCCGACGCCGAACACCGGGCCCGCGACCAGCAGCGTCGTCGGCAAGAGTCCGGAGTTGACCGCGGCGCTCGCGGTGGCGAGGACGAGCAGTGCCGCGACACCGAGGAAGACGGTCAGTGCGGGATCGGTCCCGTACCAGGTGCCACGGACCCACGCCTCCAGCGTCGCGTATCCCATCGTCGAGCGAACCCACCACGTCGTCAGAAGCGCCAGTGGCACCGACAGCAGTCCGGCGAGCAACGACACCTCCAGACGGCGGCCGAACAGTCCGTTACGCACGGGGCCGGCCAGCGCGCGCTTGACCGGACCGGAGAGGAGAGCACTCAGCCACTCGGTGACACGCGCGAGTACGGACCGAGAGAGGATCCAGGCCAGCCGGACAATGGACAGACACAGTTTCAGCGCGGTTCGGAGGCTCGCAGCCGTCCACGAGAGGGCCGCGAGAACGACCGAAAGGGCTCGCTGCGACGCCGCCGGGAGGGAGCGTTCAGGGCTCATCAGTCAAACGTTCTCCGGCAGTGATATTAGACGTTCCGGAGTCACTGGACGGCCGCGAGCGCCTCGTCCATGATCGACAGCGCCTCTTTCAGCGTCTCCACGTCGACGGGGTACGAGATTCGGGCGTAGCCCGCGCCCTGGGCACCGAAGGCCTCACCGGGGACGACGACGACGCCACGCTCGATGCACTCGTCGACGAACCCGTCGGGCACCTTCGGCATCGCGTAGAAGGCACCTTCGGGCGTGGGACACTCCAGTCCGATGTCTTCGAGGCCGTCGAGCAACACGTCACGACGCTGCTCGAAGGCGGCCCGCATCTCCTCGACAACGTCCTGAGGTCCCGACAGGGCCGCTTCGGCCGCGAACTGGGCGGGCGCGCTCGCACAGGCCTGTGCGTACTGGTGGACCCGCAGCATGCGCTCGATGCGGTCGCTGGCACCCGTGACCCAGCCCAGCCGCCAGCCGGTCATCGAGTAGCTCTTCGAGCAGGCGTTGACGACGACGACGTTGCCGCCGTCGTCGAATTCGGCGGGACTGCGGTGCTCGCCCTCGAAGACGATGTGCTCGTACACCTCGTCGGAGAGACAGAGCACGTCGTGCTCGTCTGCGATCCGGGCGAACGCGCGCATGTCGTCGGGCGACTGGACCGCGCCGGTCGGATTGGCCGGGCTGTTGACGATGAAGGCGGCGGTGTCGTCGGTGATCGCTTCCTCGACGGTCGCCGGGTCGAGCGTCAGATCGTCCCGCAGCGGGACCGGCTTGGGCGTCCCGCCAGCGAGGTGGGTCAGCGCGTCGTAGGAGACGAAGCCGGGGTCGGGGAAGATCACTTCCTGGCCCGCGTTGTCGGACTGTGTCCGATCGCTCCCGGGACTGTGTCCCGGGCCGTCGACGTGGGCCTCCAGCGCGATGTGCAGCGCCTCGCTGCCGCCCGAGGTGGCGATCACGTTCTCGGGGTCCACGTCCATGCCGTTGTCTCGCGCGTGCTTGTCCGCGATGGCTTCCCGCAGCTCGCGGGTCCCCTTGTTCGACGTGTAGGCGTCTGCTTTCCCCGCCTGGATCGCCTCGACCGCCGCCTGGCGGGCGTGGTCTGGCGTCGGGAAGTCCGGCTGGCCCAGCCCGAGATTGATCGCGTCCTCACCTGCGGCCTCGAAGACCTCTCGGATCCCCGAGATCGACACCTGCTCGACTCGACGGGAGAACTCTGTCATACTCTACCGGCCGGCTTCGGAGCCGATAACTCTTGATGATCCGGCCGCTGGCGGCGACGATGCACGGTGGCCGCGCCCGCTCCGGATCACTCGTCGGCGGCCGTCCGCAGGTCGTCGATGTGGGCTTCCAGCCGGCGCAGGGCCGCGTCGGCGTCGTCGTACCCTCGGTCGTAGTCGGCGTAGCAGTCGTCGGCCGCTGCCAGGAACTCGTCGACGGCGTCTTCGAGATCGCTCATACCGCGGGTTCGTCGCCCGCGTACGGAAACCCTGCGATTTCGGACCGACCCGTCAGGCATTTGCCCGAGCCAGCCCGAGTGGGAGGCGATGGAACTCACCTACGACGACCGGGCCGTCGTCGTCGGGGAGACGCTGGTACTGGCCGACCTCCACGTCGGCAAGGGGTCTTCGAACCTGGAGCTGCCGGTCGGAGACAGCACGGACACGCTGGATCGACTCGACGGGCTGCTGGCGCGCCACGAGCCCGAGACGGTCGTGATCGCTGGCGACCTGTTACACTCGTTCACCACGGTCCCGCGGACGGTCTCGGACACCGTCGCGGAGATCCGACAGCGCTGTCGCGCACACGACGCGCGCCCGATCGTCACGCCCGGGAACCACGACACCATGCTCGACTCGGTGTGGGACGGGGCGACCACGCCCGAGTACGCGGTCGGCGACACCGTGATCTGTCACGGCCACGAAGCGCCGGAGACCACGGCCAAGCGGTACGTCATCGGCCACGACCACCCGACGATCGAGATCGAGGGCCAGCGTCGGCCCTGCTACCTCGTCGCCGAAGACGCCTACGGGCGCGCGGACGTGGTGATGGTGCCGGCGTTCAACCGCCTGCTCGCGGGCGTGCGGGTCAACGAGATGCGCGCCGACGAGTTCATGTCGCCGCTGATCCAGTCGGTCGACCAGTTCCGGCCGCTCGTCTGGAGCGAGGCCGGCGACGAACGCCTGGATTTTCCCCCGCTCGGGGAGTTCCGGCGACTGCTGTAGCGTTCGAAGCGGCAGATATTTGGCCCGTGACGGTGGATCGGCGGATATGGTTGCGACCAACGCCGCAGTGGCACTCATCGTCACGACGATCGTCGTCCTCGCGTTGCTGACGCTGGCGACGGTGTACTACGTGCCGAAGGTGCTGCCAGGAAACGACGAGCACGGCGAGGGAAACGACGAGGGAAATGAGCGCCCGCCCGGCGGTCACGCCGCCTGACACTGTCGGCCCTTTTCGAGGTATTCGAACTGCAGAGGCGACGCCGAGAGATCACTCGCCGTCGCCCAGCCACGCGTCCTCGATGCGGACCCCGCCCCTGTCGCCCTCCCACTCCGTGTCGTAGGAGAGCCTGATCGGGCGATCCATGTGGGGGCCGTCGGTCACGAGCGTCTCGAACTCCCCGCCCTCGCCGAGAATGTGGACGCCGTACTCCTCGTTGAGCGTCGTCAGTTCGTCCAGCGCGGTCTCGTCGAGCGTGCGCCCGAGCCAGGACTCGTCCAGTCCGTAGGCGGCCACCTGGATGATCCGGATCTCGAACCCGGCCGCGAGCATGGCGTCGGCGAGTGCGCGCGGGTCCTCCTGCCAGAGCGGGGCGAACAGCTCGGCGTCGAGGCGATCACACATCGCCCGGATCCGACTCGTCTGATACTCGCTCTCGACGGCCCCGGCGGTGACGCCGGCCACGCCGCCCGGAAGCTCCGCGTCGAGCGTTTCCAGTGCCGCCTCCAGTGGCTCCAGTTCGGCGTCGCCTTGCTGGCCCGAGTCGACGGCGCTCTCGGCCGCGAGGTCGTCGGGCTCGACGTCGACGAGTTCGATCCCGATGCTGTCGGCGGCCAGCGTCGCCAGCGAGGTCGCCGGGATGTGGTACATGTACGAGTCGTCGGACGGGTGGACGGTGACGAGTCGCTGCACGTCGCGGCCGCTCTCCAGGGCGCGATACAGCGCCCACGCCGAGTCTTTGCCACCCGAGAACAGACTCACCCACGCGTCGGTCATACCCGCCCTTGCCCGCGGCCGAATAAAGCGATGTGGATTCCCGCAGGAACGCATTTCCCGTCGGCGTGTGAACCGCGAGACATGTACGACCGAATCCTGTTGCCGATCGACGGCAGCGACGGGGCGAGGCGGACGATCGATCACGTCGCCGACATCGCGGCCGACCAGGACGCGTCGGTGACCGCGCTGTTCGTCGCGGACACGACGCTGGACTCGGTGACCCGCATCGAGGGCGACATCGTCGAATCGCTGGTCGAGACCGGCGAAGAGATCGTCGGCGAAGCGGGCACCGTCCTGGCGAGCAGCGGTGTCGACTACGAGACGGATGTCGTCTCCGGCGGCCCCGCACGGACCGTCGTCGACTACGCCGACCGGTACGGCTTCGACCTGATCGCGATGCCGACACACGGGCGGACGGGGATCTCACGGCGGCTGCTTGGCAGCGTCACCGAGACGGTGATCCGGCTGTCCCAGATCCCGGTGTTGACGATCCGTCTGGCAGACGAGACCAGAACGACGTTCCCCTACGAACGGCTCTTGGTGCCGACCGACGGGAGTCCGGCGGCGACCGCTGCCGTCGAACACGGGCTCGACCTGGCGGCCGCGCTGGACGGGACGCCACACGCGCTTTCAGTCGCCGAGTCGGGCTCGGTCCTCGGACTGGGTGGTGACGGAAGCAACCCTCAGTCCGCCGCCGAGACGGCCGTCGAGAACGTCGAGCCGATGGCGAGCGAGCGCGACATCGGTACGCTCGTGACGGCCGTCGAACACGGGTCGCCACACGAGGCGATCACGGCGTACGTCGACGCGAACGATATCGACGCGATCGTGATGGGAACGACGGGAACGCGGGGGATCGGCGAGATGCTCCTGGGCACCGTCGCGGAGCTGGTCGTCCGGACGGCACCGGTACCGGTGATCACTGTCACGGCCGAGGAGTGACCGGCGGCGGCCTAGTCGACGAACTCGTCCTGGACGCTCGACTGGCTGAAGTACGCGGCAAAGCGGACGCCGATCAGGCTCACGAGGATCCCACCGAGAATGAACACCGCGAGCCGCGGGCCTCGCTCCAGCGTGACGGCCTCGATCAGCACCGGGCCGATCGTCGCCGGTCCGATCTGGAACTGGCCGATGGCGCCGGCCCGTTCGAGGAAGTACTCGGAGAACCCTCGGACGACCAGTCCGACGGCGATCGTCCCGAACGGGAGATTGACGTACGCCGAGCGGATGGAGTCGCGCTGCATGAGTTCGTCGATGAGCCGGCCGGTTGCGGCCGCGAGTGCCGCCGCCGTGAACCACGGCACGCCGTCGAACGCGAAGCGCATGGCGTGGATGAACGCGCTCTGGTCGCCGGTCGACCGCACGCCCAGCGCACCCACGAAGACGCCGACCAGCGCCAGGCCGGCGGCGACCACGTAGGTGACCAGCGACACGCGCCCGGAGTACAGCGCCGCCTGGATCTCGCCGGGGAGCCGCGAGAGATACTCGTCGATCCCTAGCCCCTTGTAGATGAGGAACGCGCCGACGGCGGCCGCGATGGCCCCGACGGCGAAGGTGGGCGACGTGACCAACAAGAGCAAGGGGAGCGCGATCAGTGCGATCCCCAGCGGGACGAGGACGGTCTTTCGCAGTTCCTCGTCGGCGAGGAACTGCTTGAGCAGGTAGTACGTCGATTCGATGTCGCGGGCCTGCCGGACGACCACGCGGTCGACCGCGTCGACGCGCAGGCGACTCTCGATGATCGGGACCAGCCGCTCGTCCTCCGCGCTGTCGACGACGACGACCGCGGAGTCGGGATCGTGGACCTCGACCAGCTCGTCGACCTGTCTGGCGACGCTCCGGTCGGCGCTGACGCCGTCGCCGCGGTCGCCGACCACCGTCACGATGGCGTCGTCGCCGTCGGCTTCGAGGTCGTTGGTCACCCGCAGCCCTTCCAGCATCGTGTTGACGCGGCTGTCTTCCGGGTCCGCGAGGCCGACCTCGGTCACGAGTGCCTCGACGGCGTCGTAGCCCGCGACCGGGAGCGATGTGTCTGGCGGAAACGTCCCCCCGCGGTCGATACAGACCACCAGCGTCGTCACGTACGTCTGGTCACGTCGCCCGGATAAAAATCCTCGCCAGGGCGACGGCCTACCGACGGAACGAGAGCCCGTCGAGATCGCCGTCGAACGCGCTCGCGACACCGGCCCCGAGCGCGAAGGCGGCCGTCTGAGCACCGGTCTGGAGCCTGCCGGCCAGCCCGCGGGACGGCTCGAACGCCTCGACGGTGACCGGCTCGCCCAGTTGCTCCTCTAGCTTCGCCTCGACGTCCCGCCGCGTCCCGATCTCGTCGACCAGCCCCAGCTCGTGGGCCTCGCTGCCGAGGAAGATCCGGGCCTCGGTGTCGCGGATCTCGGCGGCGTCCAGTTCCCGCCCCTCGGCGACGGTGTCGACGAACTGCTCGTAGTAGTCGTCGACGATCGACTGGAGATACTCGCGTTCCTCCTGCTCGAACTCCTTGAGTGGGGTCCCGGCGTCTTTGAACGTGCCCGCGGTGAACTGTTCGTAGGAGAGTCCGACCCGGTCTGCGAGCTCCTTGGCGTTGACTCGCGAGCCGATGACGCCGATCGAGCCGACGATGCTCCCCTCGCGCGCCCAGAGCTCGTCACAGCCGGCGGCGATGTCGTACCCGCCGGAGGCACACACGTCCGTCGCGTAGCCGACGGTGGGGCCGTCGAAGCGCTCGGCGGCCAGCCGGATGTCCTCGCTGGGAACGATCTCGCCGCCGGGCGTGTTCAGCTCGACGAGCAGCGCGTCGACCGCGCTGTCGTCGTCGGCGCGCTCGATCTGTTCGACGATGTCCTCGGCACGCGCACCGACCGGCGGACTGGCAAGCGAGCCGCCGCCGTCGCGACTGATCGGCCCCTCGACAGCAACCTCGGCGACGTTGTAGCCGGGCAGGATCGAACCGGCGAGCGAGCCACCGAGCTTGACGCCAGCCACGACCGCGACGACGACGAACACCACACCGAGGAGATCGGCGAGGCTCCCCGGCAGGACGTAGAACGCGAGCCAGCCGACGACCCCCACTACGACCGTGACAGCGGCGACGAGCGACAGTCGCCCGACCGTGCGTGTCGTCGACATGGTCACTGGAACATCCCGAGCGGCTTCGCGCTCGTGGACTCGTCGTTTGCCTGCTGCATCTGTGCAGCCAGGTCCGCCTTCGCCTCGCTGATCTCCTCGGCGTGCTCGACCAGTGCCTCAGTGTCGATGTCGATTCCCGCGAGGGGCTGGACGCCATCTTCCAGGACGACGCGGGCCGCCGCCGGATCCGGGAACTGCTTGTCGGCATCGACGACGAGCCCGACGCTGTCGAGGCCCTGACGCTGTGCGGCGTAGAGCAGGGCACCGGTCGGGCCGGTGACCGCGCCGTCGATCGTCGGCGCGCCGATGTCGGCCGCAGAGAGCAGCGCCTTCCCGTCACCGGTCCCGACACCGTACATCGACGCCGTCCCCTCGCGCTTGGCCGGCATCCCGCTGAGGTAGATCGGCGTCACGTCGTTGTCGGCCAGCCAGCCCGTCAAGCAGGTAGCGAACTCGTCGGCGGTGCTCGGCGAGACCGGCGCGTCGCTCTGGAGGACGAGCAGATCCCGCTCCGCGTCGGCGTAGAGCCTGACCGGCGGCTTGAGCTGCTGGTCGCCCTGTCGGTAGACGGCGATCTCCGGGAGCCCGTCGCAGTGGATCGAGGCGTACTCGGTCATCTCGAAGGTCTCGACCAGGTGATCGGCCGCGATCTTGCCGACCAGCCCGACCCCCGGAAGCCCCTCGACGAGCGTCGGCGATTCCAGCGCGAGGTCGTCACGGTGGACTGCAATGTGTGCCATACCCGAATACAGCGCGTCCGTGGAGTTAACAGTCGGGGGCGGCCGTCGACTCGGCGATCGCCTCGGCCGCCCAGAGCGACCCACTCCGAAACAGACAAGCGTGCGACCGCTATACGCACCGCCAATGGACGTTCTGGAGCGGTACGAACCGCTGATCGATGATTTTTCGGCGTTCCGCGACGCCTGCGCGCGCCCGCTCCCGCCGGTCGTTCGAGTCAACACGCTCAAGACGACCGTCGACCGGGCCATCCGGGCGCTGCGAGACGAGGGCATCACCGTCGAACGGACCGACTGGCAC
This sequence comes from Halomicrobium mukohataei DSM 12286, assembly GCF_000023965.1. NCBI lineage: Archaea > Methanobacteriati > Methanobacteriota > Halobacteria > Halobacteriales > Haloarculaceae > Halomicrobium > Halomicrobium mukohataei. The sequence goes on from NC_013202.1 coordinate 2,710,376, forward strand.
GAGGGGCTCCTGGAACTGCCCGACGATCAGCCGGGGGCGAACTGGCCGTACTTCCACGGCTGGATCTACGGACAGGAAGAAGTCTCGGCCGTGCCCGTCCGCGTCCTCGGTCCAGAGCCCGGCGAGCGGATCTGGGACGCCTGTGCCGCGCCGGGGAGCAAGACCTCACAGATCGCGGCCCGACAGGGCGACGACGGCGTCGTCGTGGCGACCGACTCCAACCTCGGCCGCCTCTCGGCGCTGCGGACCAACACCGAACAGCTGGGCATCACCAGCGTCGCCGTCACCCACGAGGACGCCCGCAACCACTCGCTGAAGCCGTTCGGGGACGACGACAGTGCCGAGTACGACCGCGCGCTCGTGGACGTGCCCTGTTCGTGCGAGGGGACGGTCCGCAAGAACCCGGACACGCTCGACGAGTGGACCCTCGAACACGTCGAGGGCATCGCCGGTGTCCAGAAGGGCGTGCTCCGGCGCGCGATCCAGACCACGAAGCCCGGCGGGACGGTCGTCTACTCGACGTGTACGTTCGCGCCCGAGGAGAACGAGGCGGTGCTCGACTACGCGCTCGAAACGGAGGCGTGCCGACTCGTCCCCTTCGAGATCCCGCTGGCCTCGACGGGCGGCGTCACGGAGTGGCAGGGCGAATCCTACGACGACAGCGTCCGGCAGGCCCACCGGATCTACCCCCACCACAACGACACCGGCGGGTTCTTCTGCGCGAAACTGGAGGTCACAGCATGACCCACGGCGACGTGACCTTCGACCGGGTGCCGGCCGACGACGCGGCCCGCGAGGACCCCGACGCGCCGACGCGCGAGGAGATTCTGGACTACTGGCCCGACCGGTTCGCCATTCCCCGCGAGGTGTTCGAACCCTACACCTTCTGGGAGCGTGGCAACGGCAAGATCTGGCTGTTCCGCGGCGAGGCACCCGACACGGTCCCCATCCAGGGGCTCGGCATGACGTTCCTGCGCACTCGCCAGGAGTTCTGGAAGCCGACGACCGACGCCGTCCAGCGCTTTGGCGGCCACGCGAGCGAGAACGTCCTCCACCTCGACCGGGACGCCGCCCGCGCCTTCGTCGCGGGCGAGGACCAGGAGATCGAGTGGGACGGCGACTGGGGCTATCTCATCGTCACCCACGACATCGCCGGGGCGACCGAACCCCTCGGCGTCGGCCTGTACACCTACGGCGAACTCAAGACACAGGTCGCCAAGGGTCGCCAGCGAGAGCTGTAACGGACGGTTTACTGGGGTCGTCGCTCGACTGCTGCACACCACAATCCACCAGATGACCGAGATGGATTCATGTTAGAAGCTGTTTCGGGCTAGTATTAAGTAGGTGGGGCCACATGGTTGAACTGACGCGTCAGCGTCCGTAATCAGAGCATCACCCCGTCCAAAGAGAGATGCCCTGATTACGCCGAAAACCGAGCAATGAAACTCACTCGGGCTGCGTTGGCAGCGAGCTAACGTATGTGTCGGTCCGATTTAGGGGTTTGGTTGCTCCAGCGAGAGGCTTCACTATGAACCGACCAAGCACACGACCCGACATCCGGCCGACGTTGAACTGGATCGAACGATCACACATCCGTGACGAGAAGGCGGACGTGAAGACAGACGAAGACAGGCAAAACAACTAAATCGATTTCTCCTCTCTCCAAACATGCCCGTAGTACAGTCGAATTTTCAGTCGGACGCTGGTGCCGTTGAAGCATGTTCGAAGCTGTTGCGGGCACTGCTGTTTCAGCTGGACCCTTTTGGGTTCATATTCATCATCACCACGATTACATTTATATAGAATCGTTCGGTTGTGAGTATCACAATGACACAAAATGACACGAAGTAGGGAGTACAACGGATGCGAGTGATCGCACATCTGCAAGCACGTGCCGATACGGCGTACGACGCGACGTATCACCACAAGCTTCGAGGGCGTCTCTGGGACGCTCTCGACGGGACGGCGTACGAGTCGCTGCACGACGAGAACCGTCCGAAGGGGTTCACGTACTCGAACCCGTTTCCGCCGGGAAACATGCGCGAGGGCGACGAGAAGACGTTGCTCGTCGCCTCGCCACACGAAGAGTTACTCGCCCACGTCGCGGCCGACCTCAAACTCGACCGCGAGCTGAACATCGGGGAGATGCCCTTCCACGTCGACGCGGTCAACGGGCTGGCGACCGACGTGGGCGAACCGGGCACGTCGGGGACGATCGAGACCGGAACGGGGGTCCTGGTCCGGATTCCGCCGTGGCGGTTCGAGGAGTACGGCATCGACACCGACCACGACGAGGCCGAGTTTTGGCGGCCGGAGCACACGATGGAGCCGTTCCGGAACCAGATCGAGAACAACCTCGACAAGAAACACGGACTGTTCTGTCAGGAGTACCAGCCCGGGCCGTCGGAGACCGACGGCGATCTGTTCGAGGGCGCGGATCTGATCAAGACGTTCTCGATTCCGGTGACGGTCACGCAGGGCCAGCGCGAGACGTGGGTGTTGAGCAAGTGGCGATTCGACTACACCGTCCGCGACGACCACCACCGCCGCCACCTGAATCTGGCGCTGGACACCGGGCTCGGCGAGCGCAACTCGCTGGGCTTCGGATTCGTCAACATCACCGAGAAGGACGGTCGCCAGCCCGGAACGGAGGACATCGATGCTTGATCCCGACGAGTTCTACGATGAGTATCCGCCCGAGAAGCTCGAAGACGAGCTCCCCGAGCGACCGATCTCGTCGCTGCGGGACATCCAGCACCTCTACGGGCGACTCTACACGCTGGCGACGGCCGGCGGCGGCGACTACGCGGCCTATCTGACGCCCGATCAGGCCAACGATCTGATCGGGACAGAGGAGAGCCTGATCGCCGTCTGCGTCGATCTGTCCGGAGAGCGGCCGACGCTCGACGCGGAGGAACCCGTCCGGGTGACCCAGTACACCGACGACCTGGTACAGCGGGTCGCTCACTGCAAGTACAACGCGGCGCGGGGGATCGACCACAGCGTCACGCACCGCTCCGGACGCAACAGCGATCCCGAGAAACTGGCCCGGTACGCCTGCGAGCGGCTGACGAAGTGGGCGACCGACGACGTGGTCCAGAGCATCGCAGACGATCACCCCGACGGCGACGTGATCCGCGGACTGGCGACCGTCGGCGAGGACGAGAACGCCCTCGACAGGATTCGAGAGGCCGTCCAGACCGAGCTCGGCGGTTCGACGACAGCGCTCCTCACCGTGCAGGTGCGCCGGGAGGAGGGCGGCGAGTACGAGTGGCCGGGACAGATTTCCGTGTTCGACGAAGCGATGCGTGCGCGGAAGCTCTCGAAGCTCGTCTCGAAGGGGCAGGCGACGAACTCTGCCGGCGAGGCGACGGATCTCGTCAGCGGCGAACGGACGCGAACCGTCGGCACCGCCGAGGATCCGCTCAACTACTTCCTGGGCAAGCAAATGGAGAAGTTCCCGGGGCTGGATCCCGACGAGGCCTGGCGGAGCCACCCCATCTCCGAGGACGGCGCGGTCACGCTGATGAACGCCGAGGAGTTCGTCGACGCCTGTTCCTACCGGACGTTCAACGCCGACGTGTATTACCTCCCGTACTTCCTCGGACGACCGACGCCCGAAGAGACGTACAAGCTGTACGCGGCACTCCACAGAGTCACACGGGACGACGACATGAATCCGGTTCAGGCGCTCTACGACGAGTTCGGCGACCACGAGGCGGCGCCCGAGGGGCGACTGCGCTTCTACGTCGCGGCGGTGATGAAACACCAGATGTCCCGATTCGACGTGTACGGCGAGACGCTGAACGGCCGGATCCACTACCCGACCGAGGTCGGGCAGCGACACGAGCAGGTGACCGGCAGCTGGGTCTTCGACGAGGACGACGCCAGGAACGGAGGTCGGACGCCGCCGATGCCCTCCCACGAAGAGTGGGCGCTCACTAATTACCAGCGGTTTCGAGAGATGGTCGCGTCGGGTGCCTATCTCTACGGCACCTTCCCGTTCACCGACGAGGACACCGACGCGACGGTCGACGACGAGCGAATCGACGTTCACGTCTCGATCCTTGCCGGCGATCCCGTCCCGCGGAACCAACTGGTCAGCGCCTACGTCGATCGATTGCTCGACCGTGACGGTGACGAAGTCCCCGAACTCCTGATCGCCTCCCAGTTCGCACAGCTGTGCGCGCTGGAAAACGCCGGCCTCGTGACGACGGACGCCGGCGAGACCGAACCGACGCTGATCGACGGCCCCGATTACGACACTATGGAACCAGAACACGCGCGAACCGACGGCGGCACTGCTGCCCTCGATCGCACCGAGAAACTCGAATCGTTCATCGAACAGACGGACGGACTGGACGACGCCGAACGGAAGGGAGCATTCCTGCTCGGCACGCTCGTCGGCCAGGTCGGCACCTACCAGCAGGGGTATCACGATCGATCGACGACCGTCATCGACCAGTACCCGATCAAGTCGATGACCAAGACGAAGATCAAGCGCATCACCCAAGAGGTGATCGACAAAGACGTAGTCTACTCCCGGGAGATGGCCAAGAAAGGGTCGGAGATCAATTCGACGATGTACAAGGAAGTTACGAACGCCATCGTCGAGACCATGGCCGAAAGCGATCCGTCGGACTGGGAGATCAGCACCGACGATCTGCGCTTCTACTACGCCCTGGGACTGACCTACGGAATGAACGACCGATCGACTAACGAGAACGACGCTGCCGACGACGAAACCTCAGAAACCAATGAGTGAACACTATCCCACCGTTTCGAACAGGTCCGAAATCGTCTTCGCGTACGACGCGGTCGACGCGAACCCCAACGGCAATCCGCTGAGCGGCGCGAACCGACCGCGTATCGACCCCCACACCGATCAGGCGATCGTCACCGACGTTCGCCTCAAGCGCTACCTCCGCGATCAGCTACAGGACGACGGTCACGGCGTCTACATTCGCAACGTCAAGGAAGACGACGGCGATCAGGCGACCCGCGAGGACCTCCTCGAAGACCGTCTCAAGGACATCGACCTCGACGACGTGGACGAAGCCGACATCGAAAACGCCGTCTTCGGTCAGTTCCTCGAAAACAGCGCCGACGTTCGCTACTTCGGCGCGACGATGAGCATCGATATGGACGATGAGAAGGTCGACCACCTCCCGGATCACTTCACCGGTCCCGTCCAGTTCTCGCCGGGCAAGTCGCTCCACCGAGTCATGGAAAACGAGGAGTACAACAGCCTCACAAGCGTCATCGCGACCGGCGACGACAAGGCACAGGGCGGGTTCGATCTCGACGACCACCGGATCCAGTACGCGTTCATCGGGTTCCACGGACTCGTCGACGAGCACGGGGCCGAAGGCACGCTCCTGACGGATGGGGACGTGCGGCGACTGGACACGCTGTGCTGGCGCGCGCTGAAGAACCAGACGATCAGCCGGAGCAAGGTCGGACAGGAGCCCCGGCTCTACCTCAGAGTCGAGTACGCCGACGAGAGCTTCCATCTCGGCGGGCTCGATCAGGACATCGATCTCGACAGTTCGGAATCCGCTCCCGTCGAGGAAATTCGCAACGTCCGAGACATCTGTGTCGACGTGTCGGCGCTGCTCGAACGGCTCGACGCGGCGTCCGACCGGATCGACACCGTCCACGTCGTCGCCAGCGACGTTCTCGAACTCTCCGTCGACGGTGAGACGGGCGGTCCGGAGTTCCTCTACGACGCCCTCGAATCGAGGGTCGGTAGCGAATCCGTCCGCGAGATCGACGTGTACGAGGACGCGAAGGCGACGATGCCGGAGGAGTGATCCGTGTCCGAGCACGCACCGACTGCGTCGGGGCTTCCCGACGGCGCTGAGACGTGCCTGTCGTTTACCGTTAGCGGCCCCTGGGGGCACTTCCGGCGCATCGAGGGTAACATCGTGAAACAGACCTATCGGGTCATTCCCCGGACCACCGTCGCCGGCCTGATCGCCGCGATGCTGGGGATCGAACGCGACGGCTACTACGACCTGTTCGCGCCGGGCGAGTCGCTCGTCGCCATCGAACCGACGAGCGAACTGCGGACGATGAAGCTCCCGATGAACACGCTCTCGACGGCCGACGAGCATATGGCGTCGCTGAACCCGCGCGGGAAGCTCTCGATCAAGCTTCCAGATCCGTCCAAGCCCCGCCAGCAGCACAACTACGAGGTCCTGGTGGAGCCGGCCTATCGAATCGACGTGTGGCTCGCCGACGACGAGCGGTACGACCGGCTCCGCTCGCTACTCGAATCGGGAGAGTCGTACTACGTCCCGAGTCTCGGTCTCTCGGAGCACCTCGCGACGATCGACTACCACGGCGAGTTTCCGGTCGAGCACGGACCGGACGGTGAGACGGTCGCGATCGACTCGACCGTCCCCGAGGCGGTCGACTCGATCGTCCCCGATCCGGAGACGCGGTACCAGATCGAGCAGACACCGGCGTTCATGGAACGTGACGACGGCGGGCGCACGACCAGTGCGTTCGTCTCCTACGCCTACAATCCGGATGGTGGCTCGCTGAGAGTCGCTGACGTGTCGACGTACTCGGTCGACGACCGAGCCGTGGTGTTCACCTGATGGGGACCGAGCCGATCTCTCATCCGGCCACAGACGGCGACGAGGCGACGCGACTCCTCGACCACCTCGACGACGTGGCCGGACGGGCCGAATCTGTCGTCTCGGCGGACGCAACGACGATCGGCGGTGATCCCCTCCCCGAGATGACGGCAGTCGTCGCACGGTGTCACGACTTCGGGAAGGCGACGACGTGGTTCCAGGCGTACGTGGTCGGCGAGCGCGACGCCAGTGACCGGACGAACCACTCCCTGCTGGGTGCCTATCTCGGGTACTACGTCCTCGACCGGCTGGGATACGACAGCGAGGACTGTCTCGCGGCCCTCGTCGCCCTCGCGAAACACCACGGCCAGCTCCCCGATGTCGAGGAGTACGTCGACGGCGTTTCGCGTTTCGAGAACACGAGCGAGGCGAGCAACGAGCGCCAACGGATACTGATCGAACAGGTCGGGAACGTCGACGACCACCGCCGGCAGTTCGCGCAGTCGTTCGTCGCGGACGCGACCGACGGTAACGGGTCGTGGGAGGAGTTCGCACAGAGCATCGAGGACGAGTCCCTGTTCGACACCGTCCACGAACACGTCTCTCTGTTCGGCTTCGGCAGCGACCGCTCGGCACCGTCCGAGGAGTTCTACGGGTTGCTCCTCCAGCTCTGGAGTGGACTGGTGTTTGCCGATAAAACGGTGGCTGCCGGTATCGAGAACGGCGATCTCGACGGCTCCGAACCGGATGCCCGTCTCCTCTCGGAGTACATCGCCGACCTGGGCGGTGACACAGACGAAGACGGTCAGGCCGCCGCGCTCGATACGCTCCGTGGCGAGGCGAGAGACGACGTACTCGGCGGTGTCGAACGGTTCCGCGACTCGGAGGTATCTATAGCTACGCTGACACTACCGACCGGCATGGGGAAGACGCTGACCGGCCTCAGTGCCGCTCTGGCGCTCCGCGACGAGGGCGAACGCGTCGTCTACGCACTGCCCTTTACCTCCGTCATCGACCAGGTGGCCGACGAGCTCGCGGACGTGTTCGACACCGACGCTCGCGACGACCTGTTGACGATCCACCACCACCTGGCAGAGACGGTGACGAAGCTCGGTGATCCGGACGAGGACCCCGACGAGTACGCCCGGCTCGCGGAGATGGTCGCCGAGAGCTGGCGCTCCGGGATGACGCTCACGACGTTCGTCCAGCTCTTCGAGAGCCTCGTCGGCCCGAGCAACACCCAGTCGATGAAACTACCCGCGCTGTACGATTCCGTGATCGTGCTGGACGAACCCCAAGCACTGCCGATGCAGTGGTGGAAGCTGGTCCGGCGGATCGCGACGATCCTCACCGAGGAGTACGACGCGACGATCGTCGCCATGACGGCGACCCAGCCGAGAGCGACCGACGAGGAGACGGCGTCGCAAGCCCTGTTCGACGATGCGTTCGAACTGGTCGACGACGTCGATCGATACTTCGGCCACTTCGAACGGGTCGAGTACGACGTTCACGACTCCGTGCTCGCGTTCGACGACACCGACGCGATCGTGGACTACGAGACCGCTGGCCGGACGATCCTCGACGAGACCGGCAGATCCGAGTCGACACTCGCGATCTGTAACACCATCGACAGTGCCACTGCGCTCACGGACGCGATCGAGGAACGCGAAGCGGTCGTCGACGTTGGCCGATGTCTCGAACTGGAGCTCGACGACGGGGCTGACGTGGACGCTCTCGTCGAACGAGTCGAGTCGACCCTCAGTTCGAACGAACGGGCGCTCGTCCACCTCTCGACTCGCCTGCGCCCGCGCGATCGACTCGCGCTCGTCGAGGCGACAAAGCGCCTCACCGAGCGCGACGTTCCGGTCCTGGCGGTGTCGACACAGCTCATCGAGGCCGGCGTCGACATCAGCTTCGATCGGGTGTACCGCGATATCGCACCGATCGACAGCGTCGTCCAGGCGGCGGGTCGGTGTAATCGGTCCTTCGAGAGCGACCTCGGAACGGTGACTGTCTGGTGGCTCGCACCACCGGCGGGCACGACAACGACACCGGCACAGGCAGTCTACGACTCCGAGGGCGTCAGTACGATCTCACTGACCGCCAGGACGCTCGACGCGATCGGTGCGGACGACGGAACCGTCGCCGAACAAACGATGACTCGCGATGCCGTCGAGCACTACTACGGGCTCGTCGCCGACCGTAACCCCGGTGACCCCGAGTACGTCAAGTGGGTCGACGAGGCCAACGCCGACGCGCTCGGGGGCCTCTCGCTGATCGGCCAGCGCGAGAGCGTGGACGTGGTCGTCTGCCGAACCGATGGCGATCGAGAACTGGCCGATGCAATGGTGGCGGCTCTCGACGAATTTGACTACGACGCGTTCGGCGACTACCGCGAAGCGGCCAAAGATATCACCGTCTCGCTCCCGATCTACAGTCGAGACTCGACCGAGGCCGAAACAGTTCGAAATCTCGAACCGCTCGGCGATGCCGATCTCCGTGTGCTCAGGCGAGCGCGAGGCACTTCCTACTTCGACGAGACGAAGGGCCTCGCCGTGGACGAACCCTGCGTCGACGATCGGTTCCTATGACGGACTCCTCTGGCGACCCCGTCGACCGGTTTCTCGCCGCCGCCAGAGACGAGAGCGCAGAACTTCCCTTTCGGCTCACGGGCGTCATGTTCCAGTACTACGTCGTCTGTGAGCGCGAGCTATGGTTTCTCAGCCGCGACGTGGAGATCGATCGCGACACACCGGCGATCGTCCGCGGGAGCGACGTGGACGACTCGGCGTACGCCGACAAGCGCCGCGACGTTCGCGTCGACGGCATCATCGCAATCGACGTGCTCGACAGCGGCGAGATTCTGGAGGTCAAACCCTCCTCGTCGATGACCGAACCGGCCCGGCTGCAGCTGTTGTTTTACCTCTGGTACCTCGATCGGGTCACCGGCGTCGAAAAGACCGGCGTGCTCGCACACCCCGCGGAAAAGCGCCGCGAGACCGTCGAGTTGACGCCGGAGACGAGCGCCGAAGTCGAATCTGCGATCGAGGGGATTCGCGCGGTCGTCACTGCCGAATCGCCGCCGCCGGCAGAGGAGAAGCCGGTCTGTGACTCGTGTGCCTATCACGACTTCTGCTGGAGCTGTTGATCATGAACGACAACTACCACGTCTTTTCCGACGGACGCATCGAACGCCACGACGACACGGTACGGGTCATCACCGACGACGGCGAGAAAAAATACCTCCCGGTCGAGAACGCCGAGGCGATCTTCCTCCACGGTCAGATCGAGTACAACACCCGCTTCGTCTCCTTTCTCAATCAGGAAGGCGTCGCCGTACACGTCTTCGGCTGGCACGATCACTACGCCGGGTCGATCATGCCCAAGCGGGGCCAAACGTCCGGACAGACACTCGTCGACCAGGTCCGGGCCTACGACGATCCGGCCCACCGGCTCGAACTGGCTCAGGCGTTCGTCGACGGCAGCATCCACAACATGCGTGCGAACGTCACGTACTACGACGGCCGAGGACACGACTTCGAGGACGTGCTGGCAGAGCTGACCGAAGCCCGGTCGTCACTCGACAGGATGGAGACGATCGACGAGACGATGGGCGTCGAAGCACGCGCCCGAAAGGCGTACTACTCGACCTTCGACGAGATCCTGCCCGACGAGTTCGTCTTCGGCGGCCGCCAGTACGATCCGCCGAACAACGAAGTCAACAGCCTCATCTCTTTCGGCAATTCGCTCGTCTACGCCAACGTCGTCTCGGCCATCCGAGCGACGGCACTCGATCCCACGGTCAGCTTCCTCCACGAGCCCGGCGAGCGTCGGTACTCGCTGGCCCTGGACATCGCCGACCTGTTCAAACCGTTGCTCGCGGATCGAGTCATCTTCAGACTCGTCAACCGCGGCCAGCTGACCAGCGACGATTTCGAGGCCGAGATGAACGCCTGCCTGCTGAACGAGCACGGCCGGAAGACCTACTCGAAGGCCTACGAAGAGACGCTCGACGAGACGATCGAGCACCCGGATCTGGGAAAGAAGGTGAGCTATCAGTATCTCCTCCGAGTCGAGGTGTACAAGCTCAAAAAACATCTCCTGACCGGCGAGGAGTACGTCCCGTTCCAACGGTGGTGGTGACGCGTGGTCTACGTGGTCGTCGTCTACGACATGGAAGCCGACCGGACACACAAGATGCTGAAGTTCCTCCGCCGGTATCTCACCCACGTCCAGAACTCCGTCCTCGAAGGAGACGTGACCGAGGGCGATCTCGAAAAGATCCGCTCCGGCGTCGACGACCTGCTCAAACCCGGAGAGTCGACGATCATCTACCAGATCTCCTCGGAGAAGCTGGTCGACCGAAGCGTGTTCGGTGACGATCCCGCCGCAGACGACCAGTTCCTGTGAACTACCCTACCCTACTCGCACACGGCTGACACCGTTCGCTCCTTGAGGGTAGGGCTTCCTGATTCGACGACGCGCTTTGCAGATATATGTGTATCCACAGGGAGCGCAGTCTCCACAGGCGTTGATTCGAAGTATCCCACTCCTACGTTTTCGAGGCCGCGAGAAAGAATGTTCCACGCTGCGTTCGCGTCCCTGTCCGCCTCGAACCCGCAGGCGGGACAGGAGTGTTCACGGACCCACAACGGCTTCTCCGTCGAGACGCCACATGACGCGCATTTCTTGGTCGTCCCTCTCGGGTTGACCGCCACGAAGTGCGTCCCTTCGCGCTCACACTTGTATTCGAGCAACGAGAGGAACGTCCGCCACGCGGCGGAGGCGGTGTTGCGGCTGTTCGACGGCGACTCCATCATCCCCTTCACATTCAGGTCCTCGACCGCCACAAGGTCGTACTCCCGAGCGTAGTAGTTCGACAACTTATGCAGGAAGTCGCGGCGCTTCCGTCGGAGGTCGGCGTAATACTTCGCGACTCGCCGCCGTTGCTTCTCGTAGCTGTTCGACCCGTGTTGTTTTTGCGAGAGCTTCCGTTGCTCACGTTCCAAGCGTTCGCGTTCGTCGGTGAGGTCGAGCGACCCGACTGCTGTACCGTCGGTGTCGTGAGCGTACTTGCAAATCCCCACGTCGATACCGACGCACTTCTCGGGATTCTCAGGTGGCTCGGGAGGTTCACGATCCATTTCGACACCGAACGTGGCGAACCACTCGCCCGTCGGTTCCTTCTTGACTGTGACCTGCTTGAGCGTGGCGTCGTTGGGGATGGCGCGGTGAAGCCGAATCGGTATGTCCGCGAGTTTCGAGAGTGACAGGACAGTCTGACCGCCCTTCTTGTCGAGCTTGAAACCAGACTGACTGTACGTGAAACTGCGGAACTCCCGTGGCGGCTTCCACTTGAGTTGGCCAACGCCGTAGCCGTTCTTCTTGAGCTTGGAGAGGCCTTTGAGGTTGTCAAACAGGCGTTCCACGACGGTTTGGAGAACCTTCGAATACACGTCGTTGAGGTCGTCCCACCACTTTTTGAGGTCGGGGAGCTCCGACCGAAGCGTGGTCATGGACGGCAGTTCACCGTGTTCATCTTGGTACTCGTTGAGGCGGTAGAGCGTGTGGTTGTACAGCTGCCTACAAATATTGCGGTGTCGGTCCAACTCCTCTCGGTGGGCGTCGGACGGCTTGAGACGGTACTTGTAGGCGTAGTACATTCTACTCGCGTTGGTCCTCGACGTACTGTTTCAACACATCCAGCGACACCTGCCCCGTCGAGATGAGGCAGTACGAGTCGTTCCAGAACGAGTCACCCCACAGTTCGGTTTTCAGTTCGTCCGCGTACTCGTTGCGGATACGGCGGGCGGTTGCGCCCTTGACCGTGTTGATGAACTTCACAAGGTCCGTGGTTGGTTTCGCTCGGAACAGGATGTGCACGTGGTCGTCCTCGCCGTCGAGGTTCGTCAGTTCGACACCGTAGTTGTCCGTGAACCCGCTGATGACCTCGTGAATGAATTGGGTTCGCTCCTCGGTTAGCACTCCGCGCCGGTATTTCGTGGTGAGTATCAGGTGGTAGTGCAGGGAAAACGTCGAGTGCGCTCCCGAGTCGAGGTCGTACTCCATTAGGTTCAGTCAATATGATACTACCCTATTGCAAAAACATTGTGATTACGTGGGCCTGTGGGCTTTCTATCGAATTGTGTATGAGAACTGTGCAGCGTTAACGAGATGCTCGCGTCTCGTTCGCACACCAGAATCTTTGATTCTGGGGACGCTGTATCCCCTCCCTGCTCGCGCCTCCTGTTCGGTCGGCGCTCGCTGAGGAAGGGGGCTTAGCGCCTCAATTCAGCTAATACTGCCGGCAGTACAACCCCACTTCCATCGACCCCCCGGGGGTTCGGGGGCTATCGAAGGTCGACGGAAACGATGAAGTGTGAACGGCGAATAGAGGTGCATACGTGGCCTAATCGGCCATGGTTTCAGACGGACCCTTGTGGGATTGAAGCTGCGTCGTCCGGTGGCCGTCAATAAATGTCGCAAGGGGTTTCAGACGGACCCTTGTGGGATTGAAGCTCCTACGACCTCGTCGGCGTCAACGGCTGGCCCGAGTTTCAGACGGACCCTTGTGGGATTGAAGCCACCCTACAACAGGTGAAATCTACCAGACAAAAGAGTTTCAGACGGACCCTTGTGGGATTGAAGCTCACCCAAGCGCAAGCAACAGCTGATCGAGGACCTGGTTTCAGACGGACCCTTGTGGGATTGAAGCGCGACGGCGGCCAGTTCCGCGAGGGCGGGAAGGTCCGTTTCAGACGGACCCTTGTGGGATTGAAGCTGCGAGTGTTGCGGGGAACCGACTCGGGTAGGCCAGGTTTCAGACGGACCCTTGTGGGATTGAAGCACGGTTTCGCTACCACCATCGCCACCAGCAACTGCCGGTTTCAGACGGACCCTTGTGGGATTGAAGCGACGAGTATGCCAACCGGCTCGTGAGCGGGCGCGTTTCAGACGGACCCTTGTGGGATTGAAGCTGGTAGGCGTCGTAGGTGTTCGTGGCGAGCGTGTCGTTTCAGACGGACCCTTGTGGGATTGAAGCACTCACTGGATTATGACCCCTACAACGAGGGCGTCAGTTTCAGACGGACCCTTGTGGGATTGAAGCGGATCTCGATCGTTGTAGTATCCATAGCTGCTATACCGTTTCAGACGGACCCTTGTGGGATTGAAGCGAAGTAACGCAACTCCAGTGAGCGCTACTGAGAGCCCGTTTCAGACGGACCCTTGTGGGATTGAAGCCCGATCACGCCCTGCCGATACTGGTAGTTCGCGATAGTTTCAGACGGACCCTTGTGGGATTGAAGCTCGTCGGCCGGCTCGTCGGCCGACGTGGACTTGCGTTTCAGACGGACCCTTGTGGGATTGAAGCAGTAGGTCTAATGTCTCTCTGTCGTCTATCAGCCCCGGTTTCAGACGGACCCTTGTGGGATTGAAGCGCTCTCCGGTGTCACAGGTCAGGTCACGGTCTCCGCGTTTCAGACGGACCCTTGTGGGATTGAAGCACGGACAAGTCATCCACCCGCCAGTATCTCCCGGTGTTTCAGACGGACCCTTGTGGGATTGAAGCAAATACGATCCTGCGGTGACGCTACGTCCGGGGCAGCGTTTCAGACGGACCCTTGTGGGATTGAAGCCAGATGTGGGGTCTGTGGCCACAGTCTAACATCTCTGTTTCAGACGGACCCTTGTGGGATTGAAGCCCTGATAACGGACTCTTGTAGGTCCGTTAGGTCGTGTTTCAGACGGACCCTTGTGGGATTGAAGCAAAAATGAGTGACGTAGACATTCGGCAAAATGCCGGGTTTCAGACGGACCCTTGTGGGATTGAAGCCAGCAGCGAAACGAGCCGTCCGTCCTTTTGAGACAGTTTCAGACGGACCCTTGTGGGATTGAAGCGTCTAGCCCAGTCTGGTCGGGGTGGTCGGCAGGATCGGGTTTCAGACGGACCCTTGTGGGATTGAAGCCACTCCTCATATGTCTGTTCGAGCAGCGGGACGTGGTTTCAGACGGACCCTTGTGGGATTGAAGCACCGTTGCCGCCGATCGGCAGCGAGCCGGTGATGTGTGTTTCAGACGGACCCTTGTGGGATTGAAGCTCAAAGCGAGCCTCGAACGCGACGACGAAGATATGGTTTCAGACGGACCCTTGTGGGATTGAAGCTCCTCCTTGTACCCACGGTCTTGCCGATCCATCCCGGTTTCAGATGGACCCTTGTGGGATTGAAGCGACTGGCGTGTTGCCGTTCAGGCCGGCGTTGATCCCGGTTTCAGACGGACCCTTGTGGGATTGAAGCCTCAGCAGCAGTCAACGGCATTTTATACACCTTGTGTTTCAGACGGACCCTTGTGGGATTGAAGCCACCCCTTCCGGGGAGACGAGGAAACCCCGGACGAGTTTCAGACGGACCCTTGTGGGATTGAAGCGTCACGCTGTCTGACGATATGGCTGACCAGGTGCGTTTCAGACGGACCCTTGTGGGATTGAAGCCACTCCTGGGCGGCCTCATCGGCGGCCATCGTCGTTTCAGACGGACTCTTGTGGGATTGAAGCGTTGTGTGAGGTATGCGATGGACACCACCGATCACGGTTTCAGACGGACCCTTGTGGGACCCGGCACTGTCGCTGGGGACGATCGGCTCACTTCTTTCGGATCGTCCCGCCGCCGAGCCCCTCCCACTCGACTCGGTATCCGAGCGCCGACAGGACGGCGCTGGCGTCGTCGAGCCCGTACTCGTCGAGGACCGCCTCGGCGGCCGACAGCGACATTCCGGTCTCGATCTCGTCGTCGACCGCCGACAGCACGGCCGGCCTGACCAGCGTCCGCCCGACGCGCTCGTGGTCGGGAACGGATCGGTCCTCGACAGCGGCCTCGCTGACGCCGTGTTCCGCGGCCAGTTCGGCGAGCGTGAGCACGTCGGCGTCGGGAGTGAGTGTCTGGGGGAGCGTCGCGGCGTTTGCCGCCGTCAGTTCCGACTCGTATCGGCCCAGTGCGTCGCGAACGTCTTTGATCCGGACGGTGCCCGAGTAGGGGATGGCTCGGTGGTCGCGGGCCTCGATCTCCGCGCCGATATCGCCGGACTCGGTCCGTGAGGCCGACTGCTGGTCGCCGACCGCGAGGCTCTCGTCGACGGCGACGAGCAGTTCCACGTCGTCGATCTCGGCCAGCTGTGACAGTTTCTTCTCGACGTACTCGGGCGTCCAGAACCCCATGATCTCGAAGAACACGCGGAAGTCGGCGTACTCGTAGTCGAAGGCGAAGTCGGGGATCGCGACGCGGGAGCCGGCGGCCAGCGGTTCCGGCTCTCGGGTGAGTTCCCAGTCGAGATCCAGCGCTTCGAAGCGGGCGGCGAAGTCGGCTTCGACGCCGCTGTCGTAGCTGACATCGGTCACCGGCTCGACGTCGGGGACGGACACGTCTTCGTGGGAGAGCCGGAGCGTTCGCTCGGTGCCGCGGTCGTCGATCGTCGCCCGGAGCGTCCACTCGGCGGCCGAGGCGGCGACGGTTCGCAGGAGTCGGGCAAAGCGTGTACCGTAGCGCCGCGTTCGCTGGAAGAGCCGGTCCGGGCCGGTGACGACGACGGTCCGGCCCTCGTCGGTGGCTTCGATCTCGTACATGAGACGGAGGCGCTTGACCGCGGAGACGAGCGTCCGGGGATCGCTCGACCGGAGACGGACCTCGGTGGCGTCGAACAGGGCGGTCTGTGCCAGCGAGAGGTTGTACTGGGCGATCAGTTCGTCGGGCTCCCAGCGCGTGTCGACGCGGGTCAGGACCTGCCGGCACTCTCGGTCGGCGTAGAGGGACCGTTCGATGTCGGCGGCGTCGACGGCGAGTCCGTCGGCCGCCCGTTCGATCGCCGCGCGTCGCTCGTCCTCGGAGGCGACCCCGACCGCCTCGCCGGCCTCGAAGGCAGCGCGGCGGGCTCGCGCCGGTGGGACCGCGGTCCGGGTCTCGAAGGTGGCCTCGCGTTCGACCAGCTTCGCCAGCCCGCGGACGAGCTTGAAGTCGTCGGCCCCTCGTTCGAGGTCGGTAAGCGCTGTCTGGAGTGTCTCGCGGGCTTCGCCGACGTGGCCCTGGTAGGTGCCGATCACGCTGGCGGCCAGCGGTTCGTCGGCGTCGTCGGCGAACTGCGGGTGGTACCCCCCGCCCGCTCGCGAGACGCGCAGCAGGTCCTTCGTGAGCACGGCAGACTATCGGATACCGATCGGCAAAAGCCCGGCGTCGCTCACCGACGCCGGGCGGCGACGTTCTCCTCTGCCGTCTCCTCGCTGACGAGTTCGTACAGCAGCGCCCGCGAGCCGTCCGCCGTCGGCCGCAGGATCCGTCCGAGGCGCTGTGTGAACTCCCGCTCGCTGCCGCTGCCAGAGAGGACGACGGCGACGTTCGCGTCGGGCACGTCGATCCCCTCGTCGAGGACGTTGGCGGTGACGATGCGAGAGTACGTGCCGTCGCGGAACCGTTCGAGGATTTCGCGGCGCTCGTCGGCTCCCGTCTCGTGGGTGATCGCCGGCAGCAGGAACCGCTCGGAGAGCCGGTAGACCAGATCCGTGTGGGCCGTGAAGACGATCACGCGGTCGTCGCGGTGGCGGTCGAGGATCGTCGCGAGCCGCTCGATCTTCCGGTCGGCGTTCATCATGACTTCGCGTGCGCGCTGTTTGGCCAGCAGGGCCTCGCGCGCCTCGGGATCGGTGCCGGACCGCTTGACCAGTTCCTGGTAGTCGCTGCCCGACCGCATCGTGATCGAGGACCGCTGGAGGTAGCTGGTAAACGTCTCCTGGTGGCGCTCGTAGGTCGCTCGCTCGGCCTCGGTCAGCGCGACCGCGATGCGCTTGATGTCGTAGTCCGCGAGGTGGTCGCCAGCGAGTTCGTCGACGGCGATCCGGTCGGCGAGGTCGCCGATCAGTTCCGCGACGGCCTCGTGGGCACCGTCCGGACGCTCGAAGGTCGCCGTGAGCCCGAGACGGGCCGGGGCGGCGAGCAGGCGGGCGATGTCGCGGTACCCCTCGCCGCCGAGGTGGTGGACCTCGTCGAAGACGACGAGTCCGAAGCGGTCGCCGAGTTCGTCGGCCCGGAGGTACGCCGAGTCGTAGGTGGCGACGGTCACGTCGGCGACGCGCTGCTCGCCGCCGCCCATGCGGCCGATCTCGGAGTCGAACTCTCGTTCGAGCTCCGACTGCCACTGGTCGAGGAGGTCGATCGTGGGCACGACGACCAGCGTCGGCGTCTCCAGTGCCTCCATCGCCGCGATCCCGACGACGGTCTTGCCGCTCCCGGTCGGCAGTTCCAGCACGCCGCGATCGCCGCTGTCTCGCCAGGCGTCCAGTGCCGCCTGCTGGTAGTCGCGGAGTTCGTAGGTCGATTCGAGCGCCAGCGTCGGCAGATCGAGCACGTCGTCCTCGTAGGCGACGCCGCGCTCGTCGAGGGCCGCCCGAACGGCGGCGTAGCGGTAGGCCGGTGCCCGTCCGGTCTCGCTGCGAGCGTCGTACTCGACGCCGGGGAAGTCGGCGGGCAGTCCCTCCGAGAGGCGGATCGTCCCCTCCTCGAACGACAGTCGTTCCATCGTCGCCCGGTTGGGCGCTCCGGGGCAAAACGCTGGCGACGGATCGACACCGACAGACGGTCCGTATAGAAAACATCTGTATTTTGGTTATTCCATATTTTTGGCTATTCTCGTCGAATCAGCGTACCGTCGAGTGAATCCGCCATTACCCGCAGCCAATTATTTTGGCGGTGAAGTTCGCGATGGCTAACATACTCTGTTACTCCTATTGGCCTGAAACTCCACCAGTCGTAAAATAGTGCCCAGAATCGAACAACAGTAACAGATCCAGGCGTTCGAACGGCCAACTGATCAACCTAGGCTAATTATAAAATATCTATTACGTCCCCATATGATTCTCGAGAGTAAACTTAGAGCCAGTGATAAGTATGTGGTGTCTGATTTACAGGACGCCATGACACATGGTACACAGAGCTGGCGACGCAGAGGAGTATTGAAATCTATCGGCGCACTCGGGGCACTCGCCGGTGTCGGCGTGACGGGCGCGACTCCCGGACGGAGCCCCGGGCCGAAGCCGGACGAACTGATCGTCGGCGCGAAGCGGGGCGTGAGCACTGCCGATGTCGAGTCGGAAGTCTCGGCCGCGACGACGGCGAACACGTCGGTGGTCCACCGAAACGAGGCGCTTGGCTATCTCGCCGTCGAGCTTCCGGAGGTGAGCACACAGTCCGAACGCGAGTCGGTCCGACAGCAGTTCGAGAGTCAGCCGAACGTAGCCTACGTGGAAGACAACGTCACCTACGAAACCCAGCTGACGCCCAACGATCCGCAGTTCGGTGACCAGTACGCGCCCCAGCAGGTCAACGCCGAGGCGGCCTGGGACACGACGCTTGGCAGTACGGACGTGACCGTCGCCATCGTCGACACCGGCGCACAGTACGAACACCCGGACCTGACGAACCTGTTCGGGAGCAATCCCGGCCGGGACTTCGTCGACGGCGACGGCGACCCCGCCCCGGGATCCGCCGGTGAATCCCACGGGACCCACGTCAGCGGGTGTGCGTCGGCAGACACCGACAACGGCGTCGGCGTCGCGGGCGTGAGCGACTCGCGACTGTTGAGCGCCCGAGCACTCGGTGGCGGCGGCGGCGGCGCGCTGTCGGACATCGCCGACGCGGTTCGATGGGCGACCGACCAGGGTGTGGACATCATCAACATGTCGCTGGGCGGGGGCGGCTACACCCAGACGATGAAGCGAGCGGTGGAGTACGCCTACGACCAGAACGACGTGCTGGTTGTCTGTGCGGCGGGCAACGACGGCGGTTCCGTCTCGTATCCCGCGGCCTACGACGAGTGTGTCGCCGTCTCGGCGCTGGACCCGAACGAAGAACTCGCGAACTTCTCGAACCGCGGGCCAGAGATAGAGGTTGCCGCACCGGGAGTCAACGTCCTCTCGACGGTTCCATACGACGGGTACGACTCCTTCTCCGGGACCTCGATGGCCTCTCCCGTTGCCGCGGGGGTCGCGGCACTGGGGAAGGCCGCCGAGCCGGGCCTGTCGGCGAGTCAGCTCCGCGAACGGCTCAAGTCGACGGCCGACGGCGTCGGACTACCCGGCGACCAGCAGGGCTCGGGCCGGGTCGATGCCGCCGACATCGTCCGTGCCAGCGGCGACCCGCCGGACAACGAGACACCGTCGGCCTCCGCCGCCGCCGATCCGACGGATCCCAGCGTCGGCGAGAGCGTGACCTTCGACGGGAGCGCCTCGTCCGACCCCGACGGCACGATCGAGAGCTACCAGTGGGACTTCGGGGACGGGAACACCGGATCTGGCGTGACTGTGGAACACAGTTACGACGCTGCCGGGGAGTACCAGGCGACCCTGACCGTGACCGACGACAGCGGTTCCTCGACGACCGACGGCGTCGTCGTGAACGTCGCAAGCGGCGGCGGGGACTGCAGTCAGAGCGCCTCGGGGAGTGCCGACGGCCGGCTCACCGGCTGGCGAGACAGCGACAGTTACACCTGGGCGAGTCAGTTCTCGTCGACCTGTGAACTGACGGTCGATCTCTCGGGAGCGTCGGGGACAGACTTCGATCTCTACGTCACCGCGGACGGCCGGACGCCGACGACCAACGACTACGACGCACGGTCGGTGTCGAGCGACAGCGAGGAGTCGGTGACGCTGTCGGAGATCGGTGACTCGGTCGGCATCCTCGTCGACTCCTATCGGGGCAGCGGCTCCTACACGGTCAGTGTCGAGGAGACCGGCGCGGGCACTCAGGCGACCGCCAGTTCGGAGGGACTGTAACGCGAGTCGGGCAGTATCGACCGACGCGTCACCGCAATCCCGACGAGCGAGTACGACCGGATTCTGTAATTCTTTTACCCGCGCGACCCCCTGCTACAGGTATGACCGAGCAGGACGCGGCAGAGACCGAGGCGTCGTCCGGCGAAGCCGACGAGGACGGGACCGAACGAGAGGACGCCGACGCGTCGGGCGAGTCCGCATCCGAGGAGCGTGTCGACGAGGACGCCGACGAGGAACTGATCGAACGGGTCGCCGAGTCGGATCCCGAAGAGATCGCCACCGAGCTAGCGGCGCTGCGGACACGCGTCGACGGCCTCGAAGGAGAGGTCGACGAGCGCGACGCGGCGATCGACGACCTGGAGTCGAAGCTCAAGCGCAAGCAAGCCGAGTTCCAGAACTACAAGAAGCGAATGAAAAAGCGCCGGGAAGAAGAGAAAAAGCGCGCCACGGAGAATCTCGTCTCGAAACTGCTCGACGTGCGCGACAACCTCCAGCGTGCGCTCGAACAGGACGAAGACGTGGACATCCGCGACGGCGTCGAATCGACGCTCCGACAGTTCAACGACGTGCTCGACGCCGAGAACGTCGACGTGATCGAACCCGAACCGGGTACCGACGTGGACCCCGAGTACCACCAGGTACTGGCCCGCGTCGACTCCGACCAGCCCGAGGGGACCATCGACGAGGTCCACCGGGCGGGCTACGTGATGGCCGAGAAGGTGCTTCGGGAGGCACAGGTCACCGTCAGCGAGGGCGAGTAGACACTCGATCCGACACCTGGCGAGTCCGGCGTAGAACCACTCTGAGCGGTAGTATTGTGGTTGGGTTTATATCCACCGGTCGAATAGTCACCACTGGTCGAAAACGGTACGCATGCGGTCCCTCCCCGTGATTCCTCACCATCGAATCTAGCAACTTTTAACCGGCGCAATCGGGTATAGACGAGTAAGATGGCGAGCAACAAGATTCTCGGAATCGACCTCGGTACCACGAACAGCGCGTTCGCGGTCATGGAGGGGGGCGACCCCGAGATCATCGTGAACAGCGAAGGCGAGCGAACGACACCGTCGGTCGTCGCGTTCGACGACGGCGAGCGCCTCGTCGGCAAGCCGGCCAAGAACCAGGCCGTCAAGAACCCCGACGAGACGATCCAGTCGATCAAGCGCCACATGGGCGACGACGACTACTCGGTCGAATTAGATGGCGAGGACTACACCCCTGAGCAGGTCTCGGCGATGATCCTCCAGAAGATCAAACGGGACGCCGAGGAGTATCTCGGCGACGAGATCGAGAAGGCCGTCATCACCGTCCCCGCGTACTTCAACGACCGCCAGCGCCAGGCGACCAAGGACGCCGGAGAGATCGCCGGCTTCGAGGTCGAGCGCATCGTCAACGAGCCGACCGCCGCGGCGATGGCCTACGGGCTCGACGACGACTCCGACCAGACCGTCCTCGTGTACGACCTCGGCGGCGGGACCTTCGACGTCTCGATTCTCGACCTCGGCGGCGGGGTCTACGAGGTCGTCGCCACGAACGGTGACAACGACCTCGGTGGCGACGACTGGGACCACGCGATCATCGACTACCTCGCCGACCAGTTCGAAGACGAGCACGGCATCGACCTGCGCGACGACCGTCAGGCCCTCCAGCGCCTGACCGAGGCCGCCGAGGAAGCGAAGATCGAACTCTCCTCGCGAAAGGAGACCCGCGTCAACCTCCCCTTCATCGCGACGACCGACGACGGTCCACTGGACCTCGAAGAGAAGATCACGCGTGCCACCTTCGAGTCCCTGACCGAGGACCTCATCGAGCGCACCGTCGGCCCGACGGAGCAGGCCCTCGCAGACGCCGACTACGACGAGAGTGACATCGACGAGGTCATCCTCGTCGGCGGTTCCACGCGGATGCCCCAGGTCCAGGACAAGGTCGAGGAGATGACCGGTCAGGAGCCCAAGAAGAACGTCAACCCCGACGAGGCCGTCGCGCTGGGCGCGGCGATCCAGGGCGGCGTCCTCGCGGGCGACGTTGACGACATCGTCCTGCTGGACGTGACGCCCCTCTCGCTGGGTGTCGAAGTCAAGGGCGGTCTCTTCGAGCGGCTCATCGAGAAGAACACCACGATTCCCACGGAGGAGTCGAAGATCTTCACCACCGCGGCGGCCAACCAGACCCAGGTCCAGATCCGCGTGTTCCAGGGCGAGCGCGAGATCGCCAACGAGAACGAACTGCTGGGCGAGTTCGCGCTGACCGGCATCCCACCGGCCCCCGCCGGAACGCCCCAGATCGAGGTCTCGTTCAACATCGACGAGAACGGCATCGTCAACGTCTCGGCCGAGGACAAAGGCTCGGGCAACAAGGAGGACATCACCATCGAGGGCGGTGCCGGCCTCTCGGACGAGCAGATCGAGGAGATGCAACAGGAAGCCGAAGAGCACGCAGAAGAGGACGAGGAACGCCGGAAGACGATCGAGGCCCGCAACGAGGCCGAATCGGCTGTTCAGCGCGCCGAGAAACTCATCGACGAGAACGAGGACGAGGTCGACGACGACCTCGTCGCGGACATCGAGGCCGAGATCGAGAACGTCGAGGCAGTGCTCGAAGACGAGGACGCCGACCGCGAGGACTACGAGGCGGCAACCGAGGCACTGACCGAGCAGCTGCAGGAGATCGGCAAGCAGATGTATCAGGAGCAGGCCGCCGAAGGCGCTGCCGGCGCTGGCGGCGCTGCCGGTGCCGGCGGCATGGGCGGTATGGGCGGCGCTGGCCCCGGCGGTGCGGCGGACGCTGGCGGCGCTGCCGGCCAGGGCGAGGAGTACGTCGACGCCGACTTCGAAGACGTAGACGAAGACGACGAGGACTGAAAGGACGAGTCGTCTTCGTCTGCACGGAAGACGAGGACTGAAAGGACGAGTCGTCTTCGTCTGCACGGAAGACGAGGACTGAAAGGACGAGTCGTCTTCGTCTGCACGGAAGACGAGGACTGAAAGGACGAGTCGTCTTCGTCTGCACGGAAGACGAGGACTGAAAGGACGAGTCGTCTTCGTCTGCACGGAAGACGAGCGGAGCGAAGTCTTCCGGTGTTTCGAAAAGTGAGCGAAGCGAACTTTTCGAAGAGGACGACGACGAAGAGTCGTCCTCCTGAGCCTATCAGAAATCTCCGATTTCTGAGGACGTCGAGGAAAACGACGAAGACGAGTAAAAACGAGTCTGAGGAGCTTTTCTCGGCTCGATAGACGAACGCGGTGAGTCTATCGGTGTTTCAGAAAGCGAGCGTAAGCGAGCTTTCTGAAGTGGACGAAGACGACGAATAGTCGCCGTCCTACGATCCGTCTTCGGTCGCGCGTTCGTATCGCCGTGTGAACCGGAGGAGATCCCGAACCGGGTCCGGAAACTCACGCAGTCGAACGTCGCCGGTGGCGCTATCGTACTCGATTAGCGTCGCTTCGGCGAGCTCTGGGAGGTGGACGTGGCGGAGTTCGATCGCGACGCGGTCGCGTTCGGTCGGGTCGACCGGGCCGTCGGCGGTCGAACGCTGGCCGGCGAGCAGCGTCGCCAGCGTCTCGACCGTCGTTCGAGGCTCGTCGAACAGGTAACACAGCGTCTGCCGCCTGACCGTCGACGCGAACACGTCGAAGAGCCGGTCCAGATCCGGCAGGTCACCTGTTGCATCGGTCCCACTGTCGAGGTGCCCGAGCGGCGGCGTCCCATCCCCAGCATTGTTATCCATTGACAACACCAGGAGACACGTTCACAGGGGTTGATTATTTAGATACCGGTTGTATACCTAAGATGTCGTTGCGATTGGGGTCGTCCGGCGCGTTCGTTCCGAGTGGATAACCACAACACCCATTGTTCTCAGTTCGCAACGCTCCGGTATGACCGAGCTACCACCGGTCGGGATCGGAACGTGGGAGAACACGGACCCCGAGGCGTGCGCGAACGCCGTCCAGACGGCCCTGGAGATGGGGTATCGCCACGTCGACACCGCCGACATCTACGGCAACGAGGAACACGTCGGCGAGGGAATCGAGCGTGCGGACGTGGATCGCGAGTCGTTCGTCCTCGCCTCGAAGGCCCACACGCAGGCGACGGGGCTGACCTACGACGCCGTAGTCGAGACCGCCGAGCAGAGCCTCGATCGACTCGGCGTCGACGCGCTCGACCTCTTCTACGTCCACTGGCCGACGGGAGAGTACGACGCAGAGGAGACGCTGCCGGCGTTCGACGAACTGGTCGCAGACGGACTGATCCGGGAGGTCGGCGTCTCGAACTTCACGCCCGAACTGGTCGAGGAGGCGATGGAGATACTCGATGCGCCGCTGTTCGCGAACCAGGTCGAGATGCACCCGCTACTCCAGCAAGAGGAGCTCGTCGCCCACGCACAGGCACACGATTACTACCTCGTCGCGTACTCGCCGCTGGCACGGGGCGACGTGTTCGACGTCCCCGAAGTGAGCGAGGTCGCCGACAAACACGGCGTCAGCGAGGCCCAGGTCAGTCTCGCCTGGCTGCGCTCGAAGGACAACGTCGTCGCGATTCCGAAGGCGACCAGCCGGGCACACATCGAGGACAACTACGCGAGCCTCGACCTCGAACTCGACGAGGAAGACGTCGCGACGATCGACGAGATCGAACGCGAGGATCGCCACCTCGACTTCGACGCAGCACCCTGGAACTAAGTAGCCATTGAAAACCAATGCACACCCGATCGCACGACGGCAGTGCGATCGGTGTGTAAATCGTTTCAATTGTTACTATAGGTGCCGGAAAACGCAGTAACAGTCCGTCTCGATCGGTCAGAGTCGATCAGTTCGCGCCGACCGCGTAGGTGTCGAGCGTCACCGTCTGCGCTCCGGCCCCACCAAGCGGCCGACCGGTCCAGCGTACCTCGACGGTCACACCGGCGGTCAGGGGGAAGCCGACCGTTCGATCGGCGTCGAAGTAGTCACCGTCACCGTCGGCGTCGACCGTCGGATCGTCGAGCGAGAGCGTCCCGCCGGGAGCGAGTTTCTCGCCGCCGTCCTCGGACCAGTTCACCGTCGCCACGTTCGTCCCTGACTCACCGGTCACGACGAGCGCGAGCCGTGCCGTCGAGACGGTGTCGCCACCGGCGTGGGTGATCGTCACGGTGTGCGTGTCGGCGTCGTAGGAGCCGTCGAAAGAGGCCGTCGGCGGGTCGACGATCCCCGCGCCGGACGCACCGACGGCGAGCACGACGACGGCGACGGCGACGCCGGCCGCGAGCCAGACGGCCACGCGCTCGACGCCGAACGCCGCCCGGACGTAGTCACTCACTTCCATCGCTTCGGGAGTCACGAGGGAGCGTCTTGAATCGGTCGATGCCCGGTCGAAGCCGTCGAACCGTCATCGCGCACTCGTCCCCGACCCGTTCTTTTCAAGTAGCTCAATCGTCTACGGGTGGACAACGAATGAGCGAGGACTTCTACGAAGTACTCGGGGTCTCCCGGGACGCCAGCGAAGACGAGATCAAAGACGCGTACCGGAAGAAAGCACAGGAGTACCACCCCGACGTCTCCGACGACCCGAACGCCGAGGAGAAGTTCAAGAAGATACAGAAGGCAAAGGAGGTCCTCACCGACGAGGAGAAACGCCAGATGTACGATCAGGTCGGCCACGAGCGGTTCGAGCAGGCCGAGAAACACGGCGGCGTCGGCGGTGGCGGTGCCGGCGGTGCCGGTGGCAGCGGCCCGTTCGGCGGTGCCGGGGGCGGCGGTCCCTTCGGTGGCGGTGGCGGGATGGGCGACATCTTCGACCAGTTCTTCGGCGGCGGCCGCTCCAGCAGCGGGCCCCAGCAGGGACAGGACCTCAAGACCTCCGTCACGATCGATCTCGAAGAGGCCTACGACGGCGTCGAGAAGGAACTCACAGTCCGCCGGCCAGAGACCTGCTCGGACTGTAACGGACGGGGCCACCCGCCCGACAGCGACTCCCGGACCTGCCCGCAGTGTAACGGCCAGGGACAGCAGACGACTGTCCAGCAGACGCCGATGGGACGCGTCCAGCAGACCCAGACCTGCCGGCGCTGTGAGGGCGACGGGACGCTGTACGACGAGACCTGTTCGACCTGTCGCGGCGACGGGACGGTCCGCAACCAGGCGACGCTGACCGTCGAGGTCCCGGCCGGCATCCAGGACGGCCAGACCCTCCGGATGAACGGCGAGGGCGCGCCCGGCGACCGGGGCGCGCGCAACGGCGACCTCCTGATCGAGGTGTCGGTCCGTGACCACCCCGAGTTCGACCGCGACGGCGCGGATCTGCACTACCACCTCCCGATCTCCTTCCCGCAGGCCGTCTTCGGCGACACCGCCGAGGTCGAGACGTTCGACGGCACCGTCGAGTTCGACGTGCCGTCGGGCACCCAGAGCGGCGAAGTGTTCCGCCTCTCTGGCAAGGGGATGCCCCGACTCCGGCGGCGCGGGGAGGGCGACCTCTACGTCGAGGTCCAGGTCGTGACGCCCGACGAGCTGACCGACGAACAGCGCGACGCGCTCAAGCAGTTCGCCGAGGCCGGCGGCGAGGAGGTCTCGGTCGACGAGGGGTTCTTCGAGAAGCTGAAGAACTCGCTGTAGCCGGATCCGCCGTCTTTTCTTACCCCGTCCCTAACTGCCGGCCATGCAGACACTCGGGGACCTCGTCGCCGACGCACGCGACAGCGACGGTTCGCTGTTCGCGTCGAGCGACCGAGCCGCACCGTACAGCTACGCCGACTTCGCGATCAACGTCTGGAAGACGGGGAATCTCTTGCGCCACTACGGCGTCCGCGAGGGGGCTCGCGTTGCCGTCGTCGTCGGTCCGAAAGCGCCGACTGCGGACGACGAACCGGGCTGGCTCGGCGGGACACCGGACCCCGTCCTCGCCGTCCTCGCGGCGGCGGTCGACGGCGCGGTCGTCGATCTCGCACCGCCGACGGCCGTCGACGCGAAGGCGATGATCGCACCCGACGACTGGGTCGCCCGCTACGAGCTGGCACCCGGCACGAAGGCACTGGCCTACGGTGGACCGCCCGACGATCCGACCGTCGCACACCTCGAACGCGAGGCCTGGAGCGAGAACCCACTGGCACCGCCCGCGGCGCTCGATCCGGACGATCCCGTGCTGGCGGCCGACCGCACGTACACCCACGGCGAGTTGCTGGCCGGAGCCGACCGCGTCGTCGACGAGTACGATCTCACCGCAAGCGACGAGGTGACGATCGCCGCGCCCCTGACCGAGCCGGGGACGCTAATCGCCGGTGTGCTTGCCCCCATGCGAACCGGTGCGACGATCTTGCTGGGCGAGGATCAGTCCGGTACCGTAGCTGTCGGGGACGGTGCCTCGACTGGAGCGCGCGTGATCGATCCGAAAAGCGTCCGCTGACTATAGTAGCCGTTGAAAATCAATGCACACCCGATCGCACGACGGCAGTGCGATCGGTGTGTGAATCGTTTCAATTGTTACTATAGTGGCTGGCGCGGTACTCGCCGTGCTTGACGCCGACGAACAGGACGAGCAGTCCGAACACGAGCAGTCCGCCGGTGATACCGAAGCTCAGCGTCTGGGGCATGGGACTGGTGATCGTCCCACCGGCGAGCACGCCGAACAGGACGACGAACGCGGCTGCGGTGACCGTGGTGTTGAACTCCATGTGTGACGCTTAGCTGCTGCGATCAAAAGCCTTGTCGAGACGGTGATTCCCGCGGGCGGTCACGTCGGACGCACGAGGTCGGCGAGCGTGACCAGGATCCCCAGCAGCCAGCCAAGCGGCACCGAAATGGCGAACCAGATGATTGCATGGGCGGCTCCCTCCCGCTCGAAGTTGGCCCGGAGGAACTCCCCGGCACCGAGCGGGTCCATCACGGTGAACAGGAGCCAGCGCGCGAGGCTGTCACTCAGCGGGATCACGGCGTCGGCGACGGCCGGCGAGAACAGCGCCGCGACGACCGGCGGCAGGAAGATCGCCGTCACGCCGAACGGGTACGAGACGAAGACGGTCACCGCTCGTCCGCCAGCGCGTCGCGTGAGCACCGCCAGCGCGGCCGAGACGGTCGCTACGAGGCTGGCGGCGGCGACCGCGACGATTCCGCCGGTCGCGAGGGCGAGCTGGTACCGTGCGAGCGCGATCAGGCCCCCCCAGACGAGCACCGACAGCACGACGACGCCGACGACGCCGAGCCGCGTCGCGGTGCTGTCGACCCGTCGCGTCTGGAACCGGAGAAAGGCACCCAGCAAGACGAGCGGATAGGTCAAAGCGACGACCGGGAGGCCGACGGCCGACCAGAGGCGGTAGAGGGCGAGTCCGAGCTGGCTGTCGGGCGTCCACTTGCCCAGCACGCTCTCGTCCGTGGCCCGCTGGCGGGGATAGACCAGCGCCATCCAGGTCTCGTGAAGCCGTTTGATGTCGATCCGGATCCCCCCGACGATGCCCTGTTCGCTCCCGGCTGACATACTTCGTCGTTTGGGTGGCCCCCATTTAACGGCTTGTGGCTGTGAATCCGTCACCGCAACTGGACAGCACACCGACAGCCGTCAGAGCGGTGTGGTCGCGGGACTCCAGAGCAGTCGTCGGTGGTCGGGGAGCCGTATCGAAGTATATACTACGGGGGACACCCAAGCGCCGCGTATGACAGAGGGTTCAGCCGACGTGTCACGCCGTGGGTTCATGCGGACGGCCGCGGGCGCGGCGACCGCCGCCGGGGCGGCCGGAACCGTGGCGGCCCAGGAAGAGGAGGGCGGCGACGGCGGCGGTGGCGGCACACCGGATTACGGCGGATGGTTAGGCAGCGTGAGCAACTTCGACGAGACGGTCGACGCCACGGGGCAGGACTCGACGACCGTCGAGGTCGGCACCCAGGCAAACGGCGGTGCCTTCGGGTTCGGGCCGGCGGCGGTCCACGTCGACAACGGCGCGACCGTCCAGTTCGAGTGGACCGGCGAAGGCGGCCGGCACAACGTCGTCTCCGATGGCGACGGACCGCTCGACTCTGGCGACGCCGTCGAAACGACCGGCGTCGAGTACGAACACACCTTCGAAGAGGACGGTATCTACCCGTACTACTGTGTGCCCCACAAGAGCCTCAACATGAAAGGTGCCATCGTCGTCGGCTCCGACTACCCCACGGCTGACTCCGGCGGTGGCGGCGGCGGCGGTGGTGGCGGTGGCAGTAGCGCAGCACCGGCCGTCCCCGAGAGCATCAAGTCCCTCGGCGTCGCCGCGTCGGTCGTGATGACCGCGACGCTGGGACTGGCCTACGTGTTCATGAAGTACGGCGGCGACTACGACACGCCGGAGTAGCACACGCCGTCTTCGGCCGAATCGCGCCGCTGTGATCGATTCACGTCGCTATCACGAACGTCGTCCGTGAGCGCCGGCCGATAGTATCAGACGGCGTCGGGACTGGTGTGAATCGTTAGCTCCACGTCGCGCCGACGCCCCTCCAGATCGGCGACGATCCGCTCGACCACGCGCTCTGCCTCTTCCTGGATCAGCGGCTTTACCTTCTCGATCACCCAGTCCATCGACACCAGCCGCGGGAGGTCGAGCGCGCTCGACGACGCCGACCCCGGATCGAAGTTCACCGTCAGTCGCACTTCGGTGGCGTGGTCCTCGTCCTCGGGTCGCTCCTCCGGGAGCGACGTGATCCGCCAGCGACCGGTGGCGTCGAGGTCTTTCGTGATCTTCCAGTCGATCTGGTCCGGCGGATCGACGGCGACGACCTCGGATCTGGCGGTGTAGCTGAGCTTCCACCAGGCAAAGCGGAGCGCGTACTGCGTGCCCGGCGTCCCGTCGCCGCGTTGCTCTACGTCCGTGAGGTACTTCGAGTAGCGAGCGTAGCCGGGGAAGTCCATCAGGAACTCGTAGACTTCCGCTGGCGAGACGTACACGACGGTGCTGACGTCGACGGAGTCCACGGTGACACGTGTGGCCGGGATCGGCATAGGTCTGACCCTCCATCGCGGCTGTCGCCCGACATTATATACTACCCCGCGTCTAACCACCGGCAATGCTTTCGGGAGTGAACGTCGTCCTGGGGGTGACCGGCTCGATCGCGGCGGTCAAGACCGTCGAACTCGCCCACGAGCTTCGCCGACAGGGCG
Source organism: Halomicrobium mukohataei DSM 12286 (assembly GCF_000023965.1). Lineage (NCBI taxonomy): Archaea > Methanobacteriati > Methanobacteriota > Halobacteria > Halobacteriales > Haloarculaceae > Halomicrobium > Halomicrobium mukohataei. The sequence continues at coordinate 2,740,868 of NC_013202.1, forward strand.
CGACCGTCCGGGCCGTCGTCACCGACAGCGCGTCGGGCATCGTCCACCCGTGGGCCGTCGAGTTCGCGACGGACGGCGAGGTGGTGACGGAGCTGACGGGGGCGGTCGAACACGTCGAACTGTGTGGCGTCGACGGGTGGGGCGACGTGTTGCTGATCGCGCCAGCGACCGCCAACACGGTCGGCAAGATCGCGGGTGCGATCGACGACTCGCCGGTGACGACGTGTGCGACGACGGCGCTGGGTGCGGATCTCCCGGTCGTCGTCGCACCGGCCATGCACGAGCCGATGTACGACCACCCCGGCGTGCTCGACGCGATCGACCGCGTCGAGTCGTGGGGCGTCGACTTCGTGGCTCCGCGCCTCGAAGAGGGGAAAGCGAAGATCGCCAGCGAGGGCGCGATCGTCGCCGCGACGGCGCGTGCAGCCGGCGAGCAGCCCCTCGCTGGCGAGCACGTCGTCGTCACGAGCGGCGCGACGACGGAGTCGATCGACCCGCTCAGGACGCTGTCGAACCGGGCGTCGGGGCGCACCGGTCGGGCGCTGGCTCGCGCTTGCTACGTCGCCGGAGCCGACGTGACGCTGGTCCACGACGGTCCGGACGTGCCCGTCGCGGAGGTCCGTCGCGTCGAGAGCGCCGCCGAGATGACGGCGGCGACCACAGAGGCCTGTGCGGACGCCGACGCGCTCCTCTCGGCGGCGGCGATCTCGGACTACACCGTCGAGCAACGCGACCGAAAGATCAAGTCCGGCGAGCCCTCGCTGACCCTGGAGCTGTCGCCGACGCCGAAGCTGGTCGACGCCGTTCGATCCGAGCGGCCGGACCTGCCGATCGTCGGCTTCAAAGCCGAGACCGACGTGGACGACGAGACGCTCGTCGAACGGGCCCGCGAGATTCGCGACCGCGTCGACATGGCGTTCGTCGTCGCCAACGACGCCGATGTGATGGGTGCTGAGCGTACGCGGGCGCTACTCGTGGGCGACGACGTATCGACCTACGAGGGCGACAAGCAGGGCCTCGGACGGCGGGTCGCCGCGGAGCTGACGGGGCATCTCTAAACGCCACGCACGGCGCGTGGGACTCCGCGAACTGACAGACGAAACTGGATCCCGAAATAGTTATGCGTGGGCCGAAGTACCTCCAGAACGAGTCGAAACACGCGTCAACGATCCGTATTCGGACTGGACAACTGTGACATCAAACACACGAACGTTCCTGGTTCCGGTCGCCAAGTCGGTGACGTTACGCGACACCGTCTCGTACGCGATCGAGACGGCCGGTGACGCGGCCGAAACCGGGGAAGCGACCGTTCACTTCGTCGTCGTCGCCAGTGGCAGAGCTATCGATCCCGACGGCCCGGACGAGCTGGCCGCCGACAGGGAACTGCTCGAACGAGTCGAGGCCTGGGCCCAGGAAGACCGCAGCGAGGCTGACGGGATCGCCGTCGAGACCGACATCGTCGGCCTCGACAGATATCTCTTCTCTCCCGGCGAGTACGCCGAGACGCTCATCGAGTACGCGACAGCGCACGGGGTCGACCGGATCGTCCTCGATCCGGAGTACGATCCCGGCGGCTCCGCGCCGATGTTGCGTCCGCTGCAGGTCGATCTCGCGCGCAGCGAGATCGAGATCGAAGAGGCACCGGTCGAGCGACAGACCCGCAGAACCGTACTCGCGCGTGCCGAGACCCTGCGGAAGGCCGCCGTCGTCTTCGGCGCGTCGCTGCTGTTTTACCTCGTTCTGGGATCGCTGTCTCTGTTCGACGTACTGACCGGAGCGGTGACGGCCGGCATCGTCGCGGTCCTGCTGGCCCCCGTCGCCTTCAGCGAGCAGCCGTCGTTCGGGCGGCTCGCACGACAGCTCGTGCGAATGGCGCTGTACGCTCCTTTCCTGCTGTGGGAGATCACGAAGGCCAACGTCGAGGTCGCGTACGTGGTGTTACACCCCTCGCTGCCGATCGACCCCAAGATGGTGCGCCTCCGGGCGGCCGTCTGGGGGGATACGCCGGTGACGACGCTGGCAAACAGCATCACGCTCACGCCGGGAACGCTGACCGTCGACGTGGCAAGGCGCTCGTTCACGATCCACTCGCTGACCCAGTCGGCGCGGGACGATCTCTTCGACGGCGTGCTCGAACGGGCCGTTCGATTCGTCTTCTACGGCCGTGCCGCCGCTCGGATCGCGAGCCCCGCCGAGCGCGACGACGGGGAGGTAGTCGATGATTGAACTGACCACTGCCCTGCAGGGCGTCGCGGCGCTGTTCGTCTGTTTCGCCGTCGTCGCCCTCTACCGCGTGTATCAGGGACCGACAGCCCACGACCGCGTGATCGCCGTCAACGTCGTGGGTACCAACACCGTCATCGCCATCGCGTTGCTCGCAGGTGCGTTCGACGACCAGCTGTTCCTGGACGTGGCGCTGGTCTACGCGCTGTTGAACTTCCTGCTGAGCATCGCGTTCTCGAAGTTCAACGTCGAGCGCGGGGGTGTGCTGTGATGGAGCCGATCGGCTGGCTCGCCGTCGGCCTCGGGGTCGCCGGTGCCTTCTTCGGGTTCGTCGCGGCCGTCGGCCTGGTGCGACTGCCCGACGTGTACACCCGCACCCACGCGGCCTCCAAGAGCGACACGCTGGCCGCCGTGCTGTCGCTGGCCGGCGCTGCCATCGCGATCCAGTCGGAGCTGGCGACGATCAAGGCCGTCCTGTTGCTGGTGTTCATCTTCCTGACGAACCCGACGGCCGCCCACGCCATCGCTCGCGCTGCCGACGACCAGGGCATCGAACCGTGGACGACCGACGACACGGAGGTGACTGACAGTGCCGACGACAGTTGAACTGGCCTTGCTCGTGTTCGTCCTGGGCTGTGCGCTCGGGACGGCGGTGCTGCGTGACGTGCTGGCCTCGGTGATCGCCTTCGCGGCCTACAGCCTCGGGGTCTCGATCATCTGGATCGTCCTGCAGGCACCCGACGTCGGCCTGACCGAGGCCGCCGTCGGGGCCGGCGTCATGACGATCCTGCTGCTGATGGCGCTTGCCAACACGTCCCGGCCCAGCGAGGATCGGCGCTTCGAGTCGATCAGTCTCCGGACGGCGATCGTCGTCCTCGTGTTCGTCGCCGTCATGGCCTCGACGATCCCGGCGCTCCCGGCCATCGGTGGCCCGGACAATCCGGTCGTCGACGGCGAGGTGAGCCAGTACTACCTCGACAACGCCTACGACCAGACGGAGGTCCACAACGCCGTGACCGCGGTACTCGCGGGCTATCGGGGACTGGACACGCTCGGCGAGGCCGTCGTGGTCTTCGTCGCGGGCGTGGCGACACTGTCGGTGCTCCGACGGGAGGACTTCGCATGAGCGACGCCGAACAGCCCGGTCTGTACGTCGAGAGTACGGTCATCATGACTACGGTGCGGGTCGTCACCCCCTTCATCCTCACCTTCGGCCTCTTCATCATGTTCCACGGGGCCGACTCGCCCGGCGGCGGGTTCCAGGGCGGCGTCATCGCGGGCTCAGTCGTGATGATGCTGGCGTTCGCCTACGGGATCGAGGCCACGCGAGACTGGCTCGACAGTCGGCTCGTCGTGGCGATCGCCTCGCTTGGCGTGCTCACGTTCGCCGGGATCGGGCTCGGATCGATCCTGCTCGGTGGCACGTTCCTCGAATACCACCTGTACCCCATCGAGAAGGCCAGCAAGTACGGCATCGAGCTCGTCGAGCTGGGGATCGGCGGGATCGTCGCCAGCGTTATTATCGGTCTGTTTTTCGTGATCGCGGCCGGCTTCGGCCACGCGATCGACGGAGGTGACGAGTCGTGATCGACACGTTCCTGACACACTACAACTACTACGCGGTCGTCGCGTTGCTCGGGATCGGCGTCTACATGCTCGTCGAGTCGAGCAACCTCGTGAAGAAAGTCATCGGGATGAACGTCTTCCAGACGGGGATCTTCCTGTTCTTCGTGACGACGGCCTACCGGAGCGGTGCCGGTCCGGCCGTCGTCTACGAGGGGGCGGGCCCGTACGTCAGTCCGCTCCCGCACGTGCTGATCCTGACCGCGATCGTCGTCGGCGTGAGCCTGACGGCCGTCGCGCTCGCCCTGATCGTCCGCATCTACGCGGAGTACGGGACGCTCGACGAGGAGGTGCTGCGAGAACTCGACCATGATTGAACACGCTCCTGTCCTTGTGATCGCGCTGCCGATCGTCGGCGGCGCGCTCCCGCTACTGTTCGGACTGTTCACCGACCGTCTCGGCTGGCCGATCGCGACGGTAACGCTGTTGGGCCAGACCGTCCTCGCCGTCGCACTGGCGATGACGGTGGTCGACGGCGGCGCGGTGTCGTACGTCCCGGGCGGGTTCGTCGCCCCCTACGGGATCGAACTGGTCGTCGACGGGCTCTCGGCGGTGGTGCTCGTCCTGATCGCCGCCGTCTCCCTTGGCGTGCTCGCGTACGCTCGTCGGGCGGGGCCTCACGCGGACAGCTTCTACGCCCAGTACCTGCTGCTGGTCGCAGGCCTCTCCGGGATGACCGCCACCGGCGACGTGTTCAACCTCTACGTCTTCCTGGAGATCACGGGACTGGCCGCCTACGGCCTCGTCGCGAGCGGCCGGTCTGCCAGTGCCGCCGTGGCCGCGCTGAAGTACCTCATCGTCGGGACGATCGGCGCGTCGCTGTACCTGCTCGGTGCGGGCTACCTGCTCGCGGCGACGGGAACGCTCAACATGGCCGATCTGGCGGGCAAGCTCGCCGAGGCGGGCTACGGCTCCACGCTCGTGCTGACGGCCTTCGGACTGATGGTCGGCGGGCTGGCGGTCAAGGTCGCGCTCTACCCGCTGCACACGTGGCAGCCAGACGCCTACGCCAGCGCCCACGACACCGTGAGCACGCTCATCTCGGCGCTGGTCTCGACGGTCGCGGCCTACGCGCTGGCACGCCTGCTGTTCTCGGTCTTTACCGTCGGCTTCTTCGACGCCGTGCCGATCGCACAGACGGCGCTGTTGACCGTCGCCGCGGTCAGCATCGTCGCCGGGAGCCTGCTGGCCGTTGCCCAGTCGGACGTACAGCGAATGCTGGCGTACTCCTCGGTGTCGCAGTTCGGGCTGGTGATCGCCGGGTTCGCCGTCGGTACGCAGGTGGCCATCGTCGGCGCGCTCGTCCACCTCGTGGGCCACGCCGTCATGAAAGGCGGGCTGTTCGCCGCGACCGGGATCGTCGAGCGACGGACCGGCGCACGACGGCTCACGGAGTACGCAGGACTCGGCGAGCGGGCACCCGTCACGGCGGCCGGCATCGCCGTGCTCCTGTTCGCGATGGTCGGCGTCCCGCCGGCAGTCGGCTTCGTCGGCAAGTGGTACATCGTCGTCGGCGCGGTCGAAGCGGGCACGTGGTCGCTCGTCGTCGTCTTGCTCGCGAGTACGCTGCTGACGCTCGCGTACTTCGCGCGGCTGTTCGAGCGGATGTACTTCACCGCGCCGCCCTCGGCCAGTACCACGGACGTGACGCCGATGCCGGACGGCGGTGACGGACGCGAGGCGGTGTCGACGGGGATGGTGGCCGTCGTCGTCGCCGCGGCCCTGCTCGCGGTCGTCCTCGGCGGGACCGCGCCCTTAGTCGAACAGATCGTCGAACAGACTGTCAGTACTTTCCCACACCCATGATCGATCCTTCACTGCGACCGGTACTCGCCATTCTGGCGTCGTTGCTGGCGATTCCGCTGATCTTCGCCACGAGTAGCAGACGGAACCTCCGGGAGGGCGTGACGATCGCAGCCGCGCTGACGAAGTTCGGCCTGATCGCGAGTCTCGTCCCGAGCGTCGTCTGGGGCGGCGAGACCTACGAGTACGCACTGTTTACCCTCGCCAGCGGCATCGAACTGGCACTGGAGGTGGACGCGCTCGGCCTGCTCTTTGGCCTGCTGGCGAGTCTGCTGTGGATCGTGACGAGCTTCTACAGCATCGGCTACATGCGCGGCCTCGACGAGCACGCACAGACGCGGTACTTCGCCTCTTTCGCCGCCAGCCTCGCTGCCGCCGTGGGCGTGGCCTTCGCCGCGAACCTCCTGACGCTGTTCGTCTTCTACGAGCTGCTGACGGTCGCGACGTACCCGCTGGTCACCCACGACGAGACTGACGAGGCCCGCACGGCCGGCCGCAAGTACCTCACGTACACCTTCGGGGGCGGCGTCGCAGTGCTCGCCGGGACGGTGCTGCTGTTCTGGGCGACCGGCACGACCGCGTTCACGCCCGGCGGGATCGCCGAGCTGGCGACGACCGACCCGGCGATCGCTCGCGCCATCTTCGCGCTGCTGGTGACCGGCTTCGGCGTCAAGGCCGCGTTGATGCCGATGCACTCCTGGCTGCCCGACGCGATGGTCGCGCCGACGCCGGTGTCGGGGCTGCTCCACGCCGTCGCCGTCGTCAAGAGCGGCGTCTTCGGGCTCGCTCGGGTGATCCTCGACGTGTTCGGCCCCGAGACCGTCGAGAGCCTGGGCGTCGGGTTACCGCTTGCCGTCGTCGCGACGGCGACGCTGCTGATCGCGAGTATCATCGCGCTCGGTCGCGACAACCTGAAGCGCCGGCTCGCGTACTCGACGATCAGCCAGCTCTCCTACATCGTCCTCGGGCTCGCCTTGCTCAAGGAGAGCGCGCTGATCGGCGGACTCTTGCACATCCCCGCTCACGCGTTCATGAAGCTCACGCTGTTTTTCTGTGCGGGCGCGATCCACGTCGAGACGCACACGGACGACATCTCGGACATGGCCGGGATCGGTCGGCGGATGCCGCTGACGATGGCCGCCTTCGCCGTCGCGAGCGCGGGGATGGCCGGCATTCCCCTGCTGGCCGGCTTCGTCAGCAAGTGGTATATCGTGATCGGCGCGATCGAGGGCGGCGGGTGGTTCTTCGCCGGGGCCCTGCTGCTCTCGGGCGTGCTCAACATCGGCTACTTCTGGCCGGTCGTCTACCAGGCGTACTTCGAGTCGCCAGACGACCACGACGAGAAGCCTCTCGTCCGGGGGATCTTCGGCGGCCAGACCGCGGTCGAGACCGACGGGGGCGAACCGGTCGGCGCGGCAGACGGGGCCGAGACCGGCGACCACGATCACACCGACGACGAGCCAGAGCCCTACGAAACGGACCACCTCGGCAAGTACGACGAGGGGCACGACCACCACGGCGGGCCGCCCGAGGGTGGCTGGACCGCCGCCGGCTGGCGGGGCGGTGAGAGCACGTGGTTCATTCTCGGCCCGATCCTGGCGGCGGCGACCGGGGCAGTCGTCCTGGGAATCGTCCCCAACACGGCGGTCTTCCTGGAGATCGTCACAACCGTCGTCGACAATCTGGGGGTGATGGTCTGATGACCGGTCTCGCGACCGTCCCGCCAGTGTTCGTCCTGCTGGCGGTCGCGCTGCTGGTGGCCGTGCTCCCGCGGCGCGTCGGCCACGGACTGGGGATCCTCGCGACGGGCGCGCTGGTCCCGTGGTCGCTGTCGATCTCGGCCGGCGTCTACCACGACGTGACCTTCCTTGGGTTCGACGCCGTCTTGCTGAACGTCGACGAGTTCTCGCGGCTGATGGGCCTGATCTTCGGGATCATCGGTGCCGTGGCGGTGCTGTATTCGCTGGCCAGCGACGCCGAGCGAGTCCAGACGGCCTTCGCTCTTTCCTACGTCGCGACCAGTGTCGGCGCGGTGTTCGCCGGTGACTGGCTCACCCTCATCTTCTTCTGGGAGCTGATGGCCGTCACCAGCACGCTGCTGGTCTGGCACTACGGCGGCAAGGCCGTCCGGGCCGGCTTTCGCTACGCCCTGCTCCACGGCCTCGGCGGCAGCCTCCTGATGGGGGCGATCCTCTGGCACTACAGCGTGGCGGGGACCTTCCTCTTTACCGGCGAGGGAATTGCCGCCGGGCCGGCCGCGATCCTGGCCGCGCTGGGGATCGGCGTCAACGTCGGCTTCGTGGGCCTGCACACCTGGCTGCCGGACACCTACCCGCGCCCCCACATCGCCGCGAGCGTGTTCCTCTGTGTGTTCACGACCAAGACCGGCGTCTACGGGATGTATCGCGCGTTCCCCGACGGCCACCTCCTGATCGCCTACATGGGCGGTGCGATGGCCGTCTTCGGCGTCTGCTACGCCCTGCTGCAAAACGATATGCGCCGGCTGCTCTCGTATCACATTCAGTCACAGGTGGGCTACATGGTCGCCGGTGTCGGCATCGGATCAGTACTCGGCGTCGGCGGTGCCTTCGCCCACGTGTTCAACCACATCCTCTACAAGGCCCTGCTGTTCATGACTGCCGGGGTCGTCATCTACCGGACCGGCGAGGAGAGCCTGAAGAAGCTGGGCGGTCTGGCCCGCGAGATGCCGATCACGGCCGGTGCGTTCAGCGTCGCGGCCCTGTCGATCGCCGGCTTTCCCGGCTTCAACGGCTTCGTCAGCAAGGGCATCGTCATCTCGGCGAGTCACTACGACTTCAAGAAGGAAGCGCTGGTCCACGTCGGCGAGTACACCGGGCTAGAGTTGCTCCTCTTGCTCGGCGGCGTGGGCACGTTCATGTCGTTCATCAAGTTCGGCTACTACGCCTTCTTCCACGGCGAGCACGACGGCGAGGTGAGAGACGCCAACCGCGGCCAGAGCGTCGCGATGGTCGTCGTCGCCGTCCTCTGTGTGGTCTACGGGCTCTACGACACGGCGCTGTTCTCGATTCTCCCCGTCGACGTGACCGCGGCGAGCCTCGCACATCCGTACGAGACCTACACGATCCCCCACGTCGCCGAGGGCGTCGTCCTCGCGGTGCTTGGCCTCGTCGGGTTCTACGCCACGAAAAAGCCCCTCTCGAAGCTCGGACGCGTGCCGGACCTGGACCGCATCTACAACCCGGCGGTGTTCTACGGCGCGCGCGGCGTCGTCCTCGGGACGATCCGACTGTACGGCGCGGTCGACCGCGTCGCCGTCCGGACGGCGACCACCGCGACCGCCGTCGCGACCCACCCCGAACGGGTGGCCGAACGGTTCGGAGCCAACAGCCAGGACGACGGTCCCGTGACCCTGCGGGCCGGCATCGGCCTCAGCGTCCTCGTGCTCGCGCTGTTCGTCGCCGTCGGGCTGATCCTGCTGTTCTGACCGCGATCCTCGGGGCCCGAATCCCCTGCCGAAACGGAACCACCGACAGACGAACGCTGCCGTTCATTCTCTTCGTTGATTCTGTCGCCAACCCGCCGCTGAAGCCCGAGAACAGCGTCTCAAGCCGTGCCTAATTTTCTGCTTTGATACTGGCGCAAGAGCCTTTATTTACCTGTCTCAGGTATCTCTGGACAAGCGCGTGAGCACCGGACGGCGCGTCGCAGATGGGATGTCGTGACGACACCCCCGACCGCTCGCCGGCAGGCGCGCGACGAACGGAGACAACACATGGACGTGAAAGCACTCTTCGACGACGACGAGGCCGTGAGCCCGGTGATCGGTGTCATCCTGATGGTGGCCATCACCGTGATCCTCGCGGCCGTGATCGCAACGTTCGTCCTCGGGCTCGGGGACCAGATCAGCAACACCGCACCGCAAGCCAGCTTCAGCTTCGACTACACTGAAGATGGAGGTAGTAACGGGGACACCCTTCAAGTGACCCACAACGGCGGTGAGACGATCTCACCGAACGAGCTCAAGGGGGCTGCGTCAGGTGCTACGGACTCTGACAACCCCAGTACTGATTACTCGTACGTGGGGGACCTATTCGAATCCAGCAGCTACTCGGATGTAAACGCTGGCACGAGCGATACAATCGACCACACGTTCTTCGAGGATTCCGGCGGAAGTAATCCCTCCAGCCTCGACCTCAGCGGCGCGACCGTCCGCGTCACCTACCAGCCCGCAGACGGCGGGAACTCCGCGACGCTCGGTCGCTGGGACGGGGCCGACGCCTAACTGACGCCGCCTTTTCTCTCGGTTTCGCTCGTTATGTCAATCAAGAGGGCAACCGCCGTGGTTATATAGGATCATCCCACATTCCAGTTGTACGAAGGATGGTCGCGTGGGACTGCACCGGCTGGGGGCCGATACACTGTGAGTAACGCCGACGCAACGCAGGCGACGGGCACACCCCGAACGCTCTCGAAGGGCGAGATCTTCGAGGTACTCCAGAACAAGCGGCGGCGCTACGTCATCCAGTACCTCCGTCGACACGGCGGCCCGGTCGAACTCGGAGAGCTGGCCGACTACGTCGCCTCCCTGGAGTACGACTGCCCCCAGACCAACGTCACGTCGACCCAGCGAAAGCGCGTGTACACCACGCTCCAGCAGACCCACCTCCCGAAGATGGACAAGGCCGGCATCGTCGCCTACGACGCCGACGACGGCGTGATCCAGACGACGCCACAGACCGACGACCTGACGGTGTACCTGGAGATCGTCCCCGGCGGGGAGTTCCCCTGGCGAGAGTTCTACCTCTCCTTTGGCGCGGTGAGTCTGGCGATCATCGCCACGCTGTGGCTCGGCGTGTTCCCGTTCACGATGGTCTCGCCGCTGGTGTGGGCGACGCTGTTCGCGGCGATCCTCACCGCCGCAGCGGCCTACCACACCGTCTCCGGCCGGACGATGACGCTCACGGAGTACGACGAGGCCGTCGACGACTGCGACGGCGAGGCCGACGAGGAGTGACGCCGTCGGGCGTCGTCGCGTGCGCGCTCGAACAAAACCCAACGACGAAGACCGGCGGCGGGCTCATAGTCGAGTGACGATTGCAGGCCAGCTGCCACATCGGCCTGTCGTACTCCCGGCGGTAATGCCACGTCACATCGACGTACACGCTATCGGATTGCCGCTGTCATAAAACGTCTACAGTAAAAAGTCTGCTAACCGATTATGCGGTTGGACCGCTATCGGTCGTCAGCGTAGTCGACGTATCGCTACCGGGTTCCTCGTAGACGAGCGAAATTTCGTAAGCATCGCCGTTAACACCGACTATTGTTGACATCCCAGCTTTAATCAGCGACGTGGACCCTGCATCTGCCCCATCATTCCAGCTATCACCTTCGCTCTCAACAGCAGTGGACGAACTGGCACTATCAACATCACCACGGAAAACAATGTTTTGGGCCTCGATCTGGTCTCCTCCCTGGTGAGTTACTGTCACTTCACCTTTGTCCGAGTCATATTCAAATCCAAAGCTCGCCTGTGGTGCTTGGCTCGTCTGATCGCCGAGCCCGAGAACGAACGATGCGATCACGGCCGCGAGGATTACAGTGATAGCCACCATCAGGATGACCCCGATGACTGGCGACACTGCGTCGTCGTCGTCGAATAATCGTTTCAGATCCATATTGTCCACTCCTGTCTCTTACCCGGTATGTATTAAAGGGTCCAGTCGGTTTGGCAGTGATTACTGCTCTCAAGCTGGTGTTGAAGGTCCCAAGTGACCCTTGGAAAGAGGATATCACTACTTGAAAAGGCAGTCCATCCACTATATCTCACTCCCCCGTGGATACTGTTGGACGGCATTTCTCGATGAAATAGGGGGGCCGCTACTACCGATTGCAAATCTGCAAATGGGTTCGCCGTCTCAGATAGTGAAGATTTCACAAAGAGATCGCCAACAGTACGAGGATTTTTCCACCGGTGAGCGGCGGCGCTACCTCGTCGTCGACCGCGACAGCTTTATTTCCCGTGTCGCACTGCCGTGATACGATGGACGTAGACCGGGCCGTCGTCTGGGGAGTCGTCGGACTCGTCGTGGTGACGACGCTCGTCTCCGGGCCGCTCGTGGGGGCCGTCGATCTGACGAGCGACGCCGAGACGCCCGCGTACGGTGTCGGATCGGTCACGGTCGAGTCGGCGTCGCTGCCAGAGCGGTCGACGCTGACGGCGGGGCGGTTCGGAGCCGGCGAGTACAGGCTGCAGGTGCCCGACGCCGCGGTGGCGGTCGCCGCCGTCGAGGGCCGGCCGTTGCTCGTCTACAAGCTGGAGATCAGCGAGCGCGGGTACACGCGATCGACGACGCACTTCCTCTCGGCGGAGAACGTCGGCTCGTACGCGGCGTCGATGTCCGACGACACGTTCGCGCCGGACACGGTGAATCAGACGGCCTACGACGGCCGGCTGTCGCTGGTCGTCCGCGCGAACGACAGCAGCCGCGTCGTCGCGGAGCGCTCGATCAGGGTGGAGGTGATCGAATGATCGACCGCGAGCGGGCGACGCGACTGCGCGGGCTGTCCTACCGGTTCCTCTTTGGCGACCGCGTCGGGCTACTCGTCTTTCTCGGGAGCCTCTGTCTGTTTCTGGCGCTGTGGCGCACGGCGTTTCTGATCAACGACTCTTACACGATCGCCAACGGGCTGGCCGCCGTCGCCGACGGCAGCGTCGCGCTGACGGAGCCGGCGTACGGCTCGCTCCGGTCGCCGGGGACGAACTTCTACGGCGGTTCGACGTACTCGCGCAACTACGGCGTGATCGTCCTCTCGCTGCCCGTCCTCTACGCACTGGGCGGGATCGAGGCCGTCGCCGACCTCCCCGTCGCGCTGGTGGCGCTCTGGTCACTGCTGGTGTACGGGACTGTACTCCTCGCCGGCCGGCAGTTCGGTCGCGAGCGCCTCGCACGGCTCGGCGGCGGCTGCGTCGTCGCCGCGGTGTTCCTGCTCAACGTCGCACTCGTGGAGCCGATCAGCCCCGTTCCCCGCCATCTACTCGCGTTGCAGTTGCTGCACGCGACCGCCGCCGCGTTCGTCGGCGTACTGGCGTTCCGCCTGCTCGCCTTCACCGACAGTCGACGACGGGGGCTCGTCGCCGCCGTCGCCGCCGTAGGTGGGACGCCGCTGGCGTTCTGGGCGACCGTACCCAAGCGCCACGTCGTCACGGCCGCGGTCGCGCTGGCGGTCGCGTTCGGGCTGGTGTACAGCCGCGACGCCGATCGCGACTGGGCCTTCGAGGCACGGGCCGTCTGTTACGCGCTGCTGGCGCTGCTGGCGTGGATTCACGCCCCCGAGGCACTGGTCCTGTTCGTCCCGTTCGTGCTCGTCGACGTACCGACCGCGCCGGACAACGGTCCGCGGACTCTGGGTGTACTCGGCGGCGTCTTCCTGCTGGCGCTCGTCCCGCTGTTCGTGACGAACACGCTGATCACCGGCGATCCGCTGACCGTTCCCCGGATGCTCCGGACCGTCAGCCAGGGGAGCGACATCTCGCTCACCGGCGATCTGTCCTCTGGAGACGCGTCTGGCGGTGGCGACACGACAACCCTCCCCCGGTTCGTGCTGGTCGGGATCGGACTCGTACAGTCTGCAGTCGAACCGCTCACGAAGCTTCTCGCACTCTTTCGGGCCGGTATCCACTCGCTACAGACGGACCCGACAGACGCGTATCGAACGCTGGTTCGGAGCGGGTACATCGAGCACGTCGCCGAGCGCGCCGAGGGGACTCCCGAGGCGAACCTCACGCTGCTGGAGTCGTCCCCCGTCCTCGCGACGATTGTAGCGGCGGTTTCGACCAGCTTCGTCGCAACCAAACGATCGATCGAACGGCGATCACTGCCAGACGGCGTCACGTCGGCCGACGCGTTCCTCGCTCTCGCTGCCGTTGCGCTGACGCTCGTGTACATCGGTTCACTCCCGCTCCACGCACAGGTGACTGTTCGGTACCTGTTCCCCGTCGCTCCCATCCTCGTCTGCCTCGCCGTGCGGCTCCCACCGGTTGGGCGAGCGCTCGACGCCCACTGGCGGACGGTGCTCTGGAGTTGGAGCGCTGGCGTGCTGATCGGCGGCCAGCTCGTCCTCGTCGCGCTCGTCGCGCTCGACGTGGGCCGTGCCGAAGCGTTCCAGTTTCACGCCGTCCTCGGCCTCGCCGTGGCGCTGGCCCTGGGCAGCTGGTCGCTGGTCTCCGTCGCGACCGAGCGCTTCGACTGGATCGGCGCGGCGCTGTTCGGGCTGGCGCTCGCGTCGTCGACGGCGTTCGTCGGGTTCGCCGCGATCGAGTACTTCGGTCTCGGCGGCGCACACGCGTTGCCGATGGTGCGGGCGCTGGCCGACGCGATCCCGCTCCGTTGACGACGGGTTTTTGTGCCGGCTCGAAGTACCGCCGACATGGATCAGCTCAAGCAGTCGCTGTTGGACGCACCCATCATCGAGAAGGACGGCTACCACTACTTCGTGCATCCGATCAGCGACGGCGTTCCGATGCTGCGTCCCGAACTGCTCCGCGAGATCGTCATCAAGATCATCCGCAAGGCCGAACTCGAAGACGTCGACAAGATCGTCACGCCGGCCGCGATGGGCATTCACATCTCCACTGCGGTCTCGCTAATGACGGACATCCCCCTCGTCGTCGTCCGCAAGCGCCAGTACGGCCTCGACGGCGAGGTATCGCTCTCGCAGGTCACCGGCTACTCGGAAAACGAGATGTACGTCAACGACGTCTACGAGGGCGACCGCGTGCTCGTGCTCGACGACGTGCTCTCGACCGGCGGCACGCTGGCCGCGCTCACTGGCGCGCTCGAAGACATCGGCGCGGACATCTGTGACATCGTCTGTGTCATCAAGAAGGAGGGCGGCGAGAACAAGCTCGCAGACGACGGCTACCACGCGAAGACGCTCATCAACGTCGACGTCGTCGACGGCGAGGTCGTCGTGGTCGACGACTACGGCGACGACTAAAAGCGCCGTCTTCACTGTCGGTCGCGACGAAACCGAACTGGAACGAATCGCCGAAAAACACGAGCGGGACGGGCCGAGGCGTCCGTTCGAGTCCTTCGGCCCGTTCCGTCGCTCGGACAGAGCGACGCGGCGCGCGCTGTCGCGGCCGCCGTGCCGCGACGACCTTGCGCGAGGGATGAGCGACCGGAGGGAGCGAATCGGTTGGGGAGGCGTGTGGCTGTCGCGTCTGCTGGCCTGGCGGACGAACGGGCGAGGCGCGGTCGGCGGTTCTGCGCGGGCGCTATCGAACGAGCGTCGCGAGTGACGATATCCCGCACAGAACCGTCGAGCGAGTCGAGGGCGTTCAGTAGACGATCCGCCTCGCCGTCGTGATACTGTCGGCGGTGCCGTGCAGACAGAGTCGAACTCTCTCGACAGCCGTTCTCTACTCGACTGGATACTGCCCGACTCACTCGTCGCTCTACATCTCGTTCGGTCGGTCGCTCAGAAACTATAGTAGCCATTGAAAGTCAATGCACACCCGGTCGCACGACAGCAGTGCGATCGGTGTGTAAATCGTTTCAATTGTTACTATAGCGGGAGGTGGATTTGAACCGGAATCAGACGTGCTCGCTTCGCTGCGCGCGACTAATAGGGTACAAATCCACTCGGCGTAGATTTGCCGCTCGCGAGTTTGCTCGCGGCAAAATATAGCGGGAGGTGGATTTGAACCGGAATCAGACGTGCTCGCTTCGCTGCGCGCGACTAATAGGGTACAAATCCACTCGGCGTAGATTTGCCGCTCGCGAGTTTGCTCGCGGCAAAATATAGCGGGAGGTGGATTTGAACTTGGGGAAGAAATGCTCGCTCACTTCGTTCGCTGCGCGTTCCGTCCCGAGTTCAAATCCACGCTGTGCTCTCTTTCCCGACGCCGAACTCGTCGCTTCGCTCCTCGGTTTGGCGTCGGTAAAATATAGCGGGAGGTGGATTTGAACCACCGATCTACGGGTTATGAGCCCGCCGGAATCTCCTGGCTATCCCATCCCGCTACTATCTCGTATCGTCTCCCCCTGATTAAGGGTTGTGATTCGGTCGTCCTCTGTGGGTTCCTCTCGCGGCACACTCACTCGTGGACGCGCCAGGTGAAGATGCTCTCGAAGACGTAGTTGACGAACATGGCGATCCCGATCGCGCCGCCCTTGACGAAGATCGGCCAGAGGTCGACCGGGCCCACCGAGACGGGCACGCCGACCTCGTAGACGACGAGGACGGCGAAGAGAATGCTCCACTGCAGCGTCGACCCACCGGCACGGACGAGATGCGAGCGCAAGAGGCGCGCGCCCAGCGAGCGGCGGTCGTCCTCGCCTTCGCTCGCGAAGGTCCAGTTGTCGTTGACGACGAACATCACGAGAATCGCGACCTCGATGCCGACGGCGTTGGCGACGGCGGTCGGGACGCCGACGAACTGGTCGAGGACGACGAAGGTCGTCGTGTCGAAGGCGGCACCGACCGCACCGACCGAGGCGAACTTCCCAAAGCGGACCCCCGAGAGCAACGATCGGAGGGGTGCGAGGCGGCTACTCATCGTTGTCGATCAGTGCGGGACCCTCCTCGCGTGTCGCGGCGATAGCGGCGTGGAGACGACTGTCGCTCAGCCGCTTCGCCCGGTGGCGTGCGCGCAAGAGCGCCGTCGCCATGTTCAGCGACGTTCGCACCGGCGAGACCGTCGAGCCGGGTCTGTCCTCCCACTCGATGGGGACCTCCGCGACGGTCAGTCCCAGCGCACCGGCGATCGCGACCAGCTCCACGTCCCAGGCGAAGCCGGCGTCGTAGAGGTGCGTGCGCACGTGCTCCCACCCCTCGGCCGTGATCGCCTTCGCGCCACACTGGTAGTCGTACAGCGACACGTCGAGCAGGTGGCCGGCGATCCAGGCGAAGCCGTCGCCCAGGAACCGCCGCGCGAAGGTCTGGTGGCTGCTGACGGTCGCGTCGGGGTGACGGCGAGAACCGACCGCCAGGTCCGCCTCGCCGGCCCTGACCCGGTCGATGACGTGTGCGAGAGAGGCCGCGTCGGTCGATCCGTCGGCGTCGGCGAACGCGCGAACGTCCGTCTCGATCGCCTCGAAGCCGGCGGTGATCGCGGCTCCCTTCCCGCGGCGGTAGGGGACGGCGTTGACCGTGGCTGGGAGCGAAGCCAGCCCCTCGGTGACGCCGGGTTCCGGGTCGTCGAGTTCGATACGGATCCGTGCCGGAGCCAACTGCTCGTCGAGCGTCCTGACGTACGAGCCCAGTCGATCCACGTCCGGTCGAAACGCAGGGACGACGATACCCACCGACTGATCCATTCGTCCGGGCAATCGAGACCGCGGCTAAAAACAGTTCGACATTCCCGCCGACAACGGGGCAGTGCAAAAAGCGTATTATCGGTGGTGACGCTGTCCCCACTAATGGAATACGGTCTCGTCGCGCTCTGGCTGGCGCTCTATCTCGCCCTACTGGTGGCCGGCAGCGTCGTCACGAGCTGGCTGTTCCCGCGCTTCGAGGACGGGGGCTCCGGCGTCGCGGTCGTGCTGTCGGTCACCGTCGTCTGGTTGGTCACCTTCTTCGTCGGTCGACTGTCGATGACGGCGGGGATCTGGCTGGGCGTCGCCGTCCTCGTCGGGCTGGTCGTTCTGGCGGGGAGTCGTGGCGTCGACCTCGATCTGGGGCGGATCGGCGAGAGCTGTCTGGTCTTTAGCGCGGCTTTCCTGTTCCTGGTCGGGATGCGCGTGTTCGCGGTCCCGCTGGGCGCGAGCGACCCGGTGATCGCGCCGCTCCCGCTGGCGATCGGCGAGAAGATGCTGGATTTCGGCCTGCTGAAGTCGCTCGTCCGAACCGAAGCCCTGCCGCCCGAGGACGTGTGGTTCGCCGGTGAGCCGGTCGCGTACTACTACGGCGGCCACCTCGTCGCGGCGATTCTCACCCGCATCACCGGTACCGCGGGGCGGTTCGCCTACAACCTCTCGCTGGCGGGTTTCTACGCGATGCTCGTGACCGCGGTGTACGGCGTCGCCGGCAACGTCGCGGCCGACCGCTCGATCCCGCGTCGGCTGGCCGGCGTCCTGAGCGTCTTCGCGGTCGGGCTCGCGAGCAACCTCACGACGCCGGTGCGAGCGGTGCTCGCACTCCTGCCCGACGGCCCGTCCGCGTGGCTCGCTGGCGTCGTCGGGATCGAACGGGACGGGCTTGCAGACGGGCTCGGCCAGTTCTACTACTTCGACGCGAGCCGCGTCATCACCGACCACCGGAGCGACTTCGCGTTCCAGTTCGGCGACGCCGACCCGGGTGCGACCGCGCCGACGATCAACGAGTTCCCCTTCTTCTCGTGGTTCAACGGCGACATGCACGCCCACATGATGAGTACCGCGTTTCTCGTCTTCGCCGCGGCGGTCTGTCTGGCCTACTACCGGACGCCCGCCCGCGAGGTGACGCGCCGTCGGCTGCTCGTGGTCGGCGTCCTCCCGCCAGTCGCAGGCCTCCTGGCGGTCACGAACACCTGGTCGTTCCCGACGCCGGCAGGGCTGGCGCTGCTGACAGTCGCCCTCGCACCGGCCGACGCACGGTCACTGCTGCCCGAACCACTCGCCGACCGGTTCCCCGAAACTGCCCTCTGGCGGGAGGGATCGCGCCTCGCCGTCGGCCTGGGCGTCGCCGTCGCCGTCGTCGCGCTGGGTTTGCTCTGGTCGCTGCCGTTCTGGCTCGGGCCGGCGAGCGGGCGCGAGATCGCCGTCCTGCCGGACCGATCCTCGCTCACCGAACTGCTGCTCGTCCACGGGCTCTTTCTGGCCTCCTTCCTCGCGTACCTCGCGGCTCGCGGCCGGCAGCGATTCGGCGAGCGAGCGACCACCGCGACGATCGGCTCCGCCGTCGCGATCGCCGGCTTCGCGGTCCTCGACCTCGCCGCCCTCGGCCTGTTCGTCCCGCTTGTGGGCGCGTGCTGGGCCCTCGCGCGACGGCCCGGCACGACGCCGAGCGCCGCCGAACCCGCTGGCGACACGGACCGCGCACGCTCGGACGGCGGCGCGGCGAGCGCCGGCTTCGAGACGGTGCTGATCGTCGCCGGCATCGGGCTCGTGACGCTGATCGAGTTCGTCTACCTCAAGGAGCCGACCGGTCGGATGAACACCGTCTTCAAGGTATCGATGCAGGTGTGGGTGCTGTGGAGTCTGGCCCTCGGGCCGGCGCTGGCGTGGGTGTTCACGAACCGCGCCACCGTCCCAGAGGACACACTCGGTCGGGTCCGATCTGCGCTGCCCCGCGTCGCCCTCGCCGTCCTCGTCGTCGGTGCCGGGCTGTACGCGCCGCTGGCGGCGACGACCGCGTTCGACGGCTCGGACCCGACGCTGGACGGGCTCGCCTACCTCGACTCGGAGTATCCCGAGGAGGCCGCCGCGATCCACTGGCTCGACGATCGATCCGGGCGACCGGTCCTCGTCACGGCGGCACCGGGCGGGTACACCTGGGACGCCTCGGACGGCGAGGGGTCGAGTGCGCCGGCCAGTCTGACCGGACGCCCGACCGTCCTCGGGTGGTTCCACGAGGCACAGTACCGCGGGGACGAGCCGTATCGGGAGCGACTGAGAGACGTGCGGACGATCTACACCGGCGAGCCCGAAGAGCAGGCCGCGCTGCTCGAACGCTACGACGTGCGGTACGTCTACGTCGGCCCGGTCGAGCGGGCCACCTACGATCAGATCACCGTCGACGCGGTGGCGGGCGTCGAGCCGGTCGAGGAGTTCGACGGTGTGACGATCTACCGGGTCACCGACGACAGTGAGGGAGGGTCGTCATAGCCCGTCGCAAACGGCGTGTGCGCCGTTTCGACGGTCCCGGTCGCGGACCGCGAGCGTCAGCCACCGGGACCCAGCGCGGCGATGTCGGCCCCGACCGTCGCCAGCGCGTCGGCGGGGTTCGGATCGCTGTCCGCGAGGTGTCGCCAGTCGTCGTCCGGTGCCCGTTCGAGTAGCGCGACGACGGCCGCTCGGTACTCGCGGAACTGGGCACCGGGATCGGCCCGCTCCTCCCAGACGCTCCGGATGACCGTCCGCGAGTCGATCCTGACCTCGATCCGTGCGGGCTCGAACTGCGCCAGCAGGCGCGCCAGCCCGAGCGCGAGCGCGGCGTACTCGGCGGTGTTGTTGTCCGTCCGCGAGCCGACCGGTCGCGCGAGACGGAGCAGCGACTCGCCGGCCTCGTCCTGCACGACGGCACCAGCGCCCGCCGGCCCCGGGTTCCCGCGAGAGCTGCCGTCGACGTAGAGAATCGCCGTCTCGCCGGCCAGGTCGCGATCGACCCGTGTCTCGTGGTCGTCGGCCGACAGCACGCGTTCGATCGCCGCTCGCAGCTCCGCCGGCTCGGTTCCGGGTTCGAACAGTCCGCCGACGCCGGGGACCGCCGCGTCGATCGCGTCGATCGCTGCCGACACCTCGTAGTCGTACGCGGCCAGGACGCGCTCGACGCGCTCGGCGAGCGGTGACAGTGACTCCGACGGGAGATCACGGGCCGCCGTCACCGTGACCACCGCCGCTGTCGTCGCGACCGTTCCATACGCGGCGTCGGGGCCGTAGCCACCTATCGATGTCGGTGGGCTCTTCGACGGTCGACAGCTGTCGCTACGAGGGACCGTCGTCCGGCAGTGACCGCAGAGAGGACGAAACAGACCGCCAGCAGGATCAGGCGTCGCCGCGTGGCTCGACGACGCCGACCGCACCGGCGTCGACGTCTTCGGTGTCGAGGTGCATCGCGACGAACTCACGACGCATGAACCGTTCGCGCTCCTCGGGTTTGCCGATCGTACACCACAGCTGCGGTTCGTCCGGCCCGTGCCAGTCGCCCTGACGGGCGATCGCGAAGCAGACGTACTCCTCGCCGTCGTACTCGATGGTGGCACCCTTCCGGATTCCGGGATCCCCGTGGATAATGAGCTTCTTCATGCGCCGGCTTTTGCCGACAGCGCACTTAGCTTCTACGGTGCGGAGCGCGAATCTCCCGTCGTGACCGAGCGACGCGGGGCGTGAGCGGGCCAGCCAGGGCCGAGTGCCCGACCGTCACGGGCGACTCTCGAACGGCCACAGCAGCTTTGTCGATGGGACGACATCGCTTCGAGCATGGACGAGGTGTTCGGACGACGTGACACGGATTCGGGGACGAGCGTCAGGGGGACAGTCGTGTGGGGCCTCCGCCTGCTCGGCTTGGCGATCGTGGTGCTGGGTCTGGCACTGTGGCTGCTGACCAGTTCGGGTCTGGTCCTCCTGCCCGGCGGACTCGTCGTCGCCGGCCTCGCGGTGATGGTCGTTCCCGGACTCCTCGCCGGGCTCGTCGAGTTGCTGTCCTGATACCGTCGGCGTGGTCGGGACCGAACCGTCGGGGTTTTAAGCACCGCTGTGTAACCTCGCCGTAAGGTCGATATCTATGCAGATGCCACGCCGATTTAACACGTACTGTCCGCACTGTAACGAGCACAACGAACACGAGGTCGAGAAGGTCCGTTCCGGCCGCACGTCGGGCATGACCCAGATCGGCGGCCGCCAGGCCGACCGCAACTCCAAGGGGATCGGGAACTCCGGGAAGTTCTCGAAGGTGCCCGGTGGGGACAAGCCCACCAAGAAGACGAACCTCAAGTACCGCTGTAGCGACTGTGGCAAGGCCCACCTCCGCGAGGGATGGCGAGCTGGCCGACTGGAGTTCCAGGACTAGAACGATGGCAGGAAGCTTCCTCTCCGTCGAATGTCCGGACTGTGAGAACGAACAGACGGTCTTCAGCAAGGCCGCCACCGAAGTCGCCTGCGCGGTCTGTGGGCACACGCTCGCCCGCCCGACCGGCGGCAAGGCGACCATCGAGGGTGCGGTCCTCGAAACGGTCGAACAGCGATGAAGTACAGCGGCTGGCCCGAATCCGGCGAACTCGCCGTCGGCAAGATCGACGAGATCGAAGACTTCGGCGTCTTCGTCGACCTCGAAGAGTACGAGGACAAGCGCGGCCTCTGTCACATCAGCGAAGTCGCCAGCGGCTGGATCAAGAACGTCCGCGACCACGTCAACGAGGGCCAGACTGTCGTCGTGAAAGTGCTGGAGATCGACGAGGACGCCCAGCAGATCAACCTCTCGATCAAGGACGTCAACGACCACCAGCGCAAAGAGAAGATCCAGGAGTGGAAAAACGAGCAGAAGGCCGACAACTGGATGGAGCTGGCCTTCGGCGAGGATCTCGCCGACGAGCAGTACGCCGCCGTCGCAAACGAACTGCTCGCCGACTTCGGCTCGCTGTACGACGGCTTCGAGGCCGCGGCGATCCACGGGACGGAGGCCCTCGACGAGACGGACCTCTCCGAGGACGAGATCGACGCCGTCGTCGAGACCGCACGCGAGAACGTCTCGGTGCCCTACGTCGACGTGACCGGCTACGTCGACCTGACCTGTCCCGGCAGTGACGGCGTCGAGCTCATCAAGCAGGCGCTCCAGGCCGCCGAGGGCGACGCCGACGCACTCCCCGACGGCGCGGATGCAGACGCCGACGTGCCCGAGGAGGTCGAACTCGAAGTGACCTACGTCGGTGCGCCCGAGTACCGGATCAAGGTCCGGGCTCCCGACTACAAGCGCGCCGAATCCGAGCTCGAAGCCAGCGCCGACCGTGCCCGCGCGGTCGTCGTCGAACACGGTGGCACCGGCGAGTTCCACCGCGAGCGCAACGAAGACGAAGAGTAAGCCGATGCGGGCCGATCTCCGCGTCTGTTCCGAGTGGGCGTCCGAGCACGACCGGCCCGTCTACACGCTTTCTGAGCGCTGTCCCGACTGTGGGAGCGACGCCGTCAACAGCGCGCCGGCACCGTTCGATCCCGCGGACCCGTACGGCGAGTATCGACGCGCACTTAAGCGGCGGCGACGGGAGTAGGGCCATGGACGAGTTCGAGATCGAGCGAATCGCGGACGGCGAGTTGACCGATCCGGTACTGGTCGAAGGATTACCCGGCGTCGGCCATGTCGGCAAGCTCGCGGCCGAACATCTGCTCGAAGAACTCGACAGCGTGCTGGTCGCCCGCGTCTACTCCCAGCACTTCCCGCCACAGGTCACCGTCGAAGACGGCACGACACAGCTGGCGTCGGCAGAGTTTCACGCCGTCAGGCCAGAAGACGGGCGGGACATGCTCGTGCTCACGGGCGATCACCAGGCACAGGACAACGAGGGCCACTACGGGCTGACCGACACCTTCCTCGACGTGGCCGAGGAGTTCGGCGTCGAGTCGGTGTACGCGCTCGGTGGCGTTCCGACCGGCGAACTGATCGAGGAGTACGACGTGCTCGGCGCGTCGACGACCGACTCGCTGGTCGAGGAACTCGAATCGGTCGGCGTCGCCTTCCGCGAGAACGAGCCCGCAGGCGGTATCGTCGGCGTCTCGGGCCTCCTGCTTGGCCTGAGCGGCCGCCGTGACCTCGACGCGGCCTGTCTCATGGGGGAAACCTCGGGCTATCTCGTCGACCCCAAGAGCGCGCAGGCGGTCCTGGAGATCCTCCAGGAACTGCTCGGCTTCGAGATCGACTACGAGGCACTCGAAGACCGCGCAGACGAGATGGAGGAAGTCGCCCGGAAGATTCAGGAGATGGAACAGGGGACGCCGACCCCCTCCGACGAAGACCTTCGGTACATCGGCTGATCGCGCCGACAGCGAACGATTCTTTATCACGCCAGCCGAACGTGAGGCCGTGTTCGCGCAGTTTGGGTCGCTGCCGGAGTGGCTCGTCGTCGGCCTCGGGCTCGGAGCGGCCGGCAGTGTCGCCGTCGCCGGCCTGTTCGTCGCTGCAGCCAGACTCTTCCCGCCGCCGGCAGCCGATGGTTCGTCCGGCACGGGTGAGCGACGGCGACGCGAGGAGCTTCGGTCGTACCTGCGAGCGATCGAGGAGCCCTTCGCGGAGGATCACTTCGTCGAGGGCCAGCCCGTCGCCTTCTACCTGCCCAAGCGCGACGTAGCGATCACGTTCGACGCGCGGGCCTACTACCGGATCGACCGATCACCGACCGTCCCCGTCCTGGTCGAACACGAGATGCCGGGCTGGCACCTCGGTGCCAGGCTCCCGTTCGAGACGCCGGAGATCGACGGTGGGTCGACCGGAGAGAGCGAGAGGACGGAGTACCACCCGACGGCCGACGCATTTCGGGAGCTCGGTCTGCCCACTTCGGCGACCCTGGAGGAGGTCAAGGGAGCCTACCGGCGCAAGGTCAAAGAGGTCCATCCGGACCACGGCGGCGACGAGGAGGCGTTCAAGCGCGTCAGACGGGCCTACACGAGAGCGAAGCAACACGCCGCCGACTAGATGCCCTGACTCATGAGGTGGCTGCGAAGCAGGTCGTCCTCTTTCGAGCCTGCGACGGGGTTGACCAGCGCGACCGTCTCGCCTTCGAACTCCGCGGCGAGTTCGCGCGCGCCGGCCAGGGCGACGCCGCCGGTCGCGCTGAGTTCGACGCCGGCAGTGCCGGCCGCGTCGACGGCCGCCTGCAACGCGTCGCTGTCCGAGACGGCGACGCCGCGCCCGCCGGTCTCGTCGACGGCCGCGACGGCGAGAGAGCCGACGGCGGGATCGGGGACTTCCAGGGGGCCGACGATCGTGTCGGGCTGTTCGGTGGCCGCGACCGCGTCGGCGGTTCCGCAGGCGTCGACGATGGGCGCACAGCCCGCTGGCTGTGCGGCGTAGAGACGCGGCGTCACGTCGAGGGCACCGGTTTCCCGGAGTTCCTCGATCGCCGTGTGGATCGCGGCGAGGACGATCCCGTGGCCGGTCGGGACCACGATCGCCGACGGGGCCGGCCCGGTGAGCAGCTCGTAGCCCAGTCGCTTGACGCCCGCGCGACGGTACGGCGACGACGGGCCGACGGGGAACCGCGCCCCGTCGCTGTCCTCGTAGGCCGCCAGCGCGTCGGGATAGCGTCCCTCGACGACGTTCATCTCTCCGCCGTGGACGTTGATCATCGCTTTGTTGACGAACGGACACCGCGAGGGGACGTAGCTGTGAGCGGTCACGCCGGCCCGACCGGCGTAGGCAGCCGCCGACTGACCGCCGTTGCCGGTCGTCGGGAGCGAAACGGCGTCGGCACCGACTGCCGCGCCGGCACTGACGGCGACCGCGAGTCCGCGATCCGTCACCGCGCCGGTCGGATTTCGCCCTTCGTCTTTGAGCAGGAGTCGATCGGCCCCGATCTCGTCGGCCAGTGTCGGACAGTCGGTCGCGGGCGTCTCACCCTCGTCGAGCGAGTGGCGGCGCTCGCGGGCCAGCGGGAGCGGCGGCCGCGTCGGTTCCGTACGGAGATCGTGATCGTACCGGGCCACGAGGAGGCCGCCACACGCCGGACAGCGCAGTTCGATCTCGTCGGCGTCGAACGTCTCCTCACAGTCTGCACAGGCGAACTCGCGAAAGGCCGGACTCGTCTCCATACTCGCACTGTGGGCCCCGCTCCCTTGTGCTGTGCGGTCGGGCTCCTTCGACTCCCGTCTCGGCGTGGCTCGACCGCGACGTAGCAAAGCCCGAGTCGTTTTTGTGGTCGCGGTCGAACGATCCGGTATGGATGTCGTGGTCGTCGGCGGCGGACTGGCTGGGCTGGTCGCGGCCCGCCACATCGCCGAGTCGGGCGCGGACGTGACGTTGTTCGAACGACGCGAGACCGTCGGTGGGCGCGTTCGCTCTCGCACCGTCGACGGCTACACGCTCGACCGTGGGTTCCAGGTACTCTTTCCCGCCTATCCGGCGGTCGAACGGGAACTGGACCTCGACGCGCTCGACCTCCGGCGGTTCACTCCCGGTGCGACGATCGCCCGGCCGGGCAAGCGATCGGTGCTGGCCGATCCCCTCCGGGATCCCCGCTCGGCGCTGGCGACGGTCTTCAACGACGAGGTGACGATCCGGGACCTACTCAGGCTCTACCGCCTCCAGCGAGAGCTGCGCGGACGGTCGGTCGACGAGATTCTCCGGCGTGGCGGCTCCTCGATCGAGGCGTATCTTGCCGATCGAGGATTCTCCGACGGGTTCGTCGAGTCCTTTGCAGCGCCCTTCTACGGCGGGATCACGCTCGACCGATCGCTGTCGACGGACAGCGCCGTCTTCGAGTACACGTTCAAGATGCTCACCGAGGGATCGACCGCCGTCCCGGCCGAGGGGATGGGTGCGATCACGGCCCAGCTCGCCGACCGGGCGCGGGCGGCCGGCGTCACCGTCGAAACCGGAACGACCGTCGACGCGGTCGTTCCCGGCGACGGCGTCACCGTCGAGACCGGCGACGAGTCCGTCGGGGCCGACGCCGCCGTCGTCGCGACCGATCCGAAGGCCGCGAGCGACCTCACCGGCGTGGCGGCGATCACGACGACGGCACGGAGCTGTGTCACCCAACACGTCGCGCTGCCGTCGGGCGATCGTCCGGAGATGGGGCGGCGGATCGTGCTCAACGCCGAGGACGACCGGCCGAACCAGATCGCACCGCTGTCGGCGGTCGCACCGGGGTACGCCCCGGACGGCCACGCGTCGTACGCTGCGACCTTCCTCGGAGAGCGAGAGGCCGACGACGAGACGCTGTTCGAGACGGTCCGGACGGCCCTGTCCGAGTGGTACCCCCAGACCAGCTTCGCCGACCTCGAACTGATCGGGACCGACCGCATCGAGTTCGCGCAGTTCGATCAGCCACCGGGATTCCGGGCCGGCTTGCCGGCGGTCGACGCTCCGGAGGGGCCGGTGGTGCTGGCCGGAGACTACACCCGCTGGTCGTCGATCCAGGGCGCACTGGAGAGCGGCCGAGTCGCCGCCGGAGCGGCGCTCGATACGCAGTGAGAACGTCGGAGCGAGCGATCACTCGCCGTTCGTGATGTGCGTGTGGGCCCCGATCAACGCGCCAGCCAGATCGAGGTCTTCGATGTGGGTCTCGCGGTCGATGATCGACTGCCGGACATCGCTGTCACGAATCGTCGCCTCGGGGAAGACGACGGAGTTGTCGAGCCTGGAATCGACGATCTCTGCGCCGTCGAGGACGTGGACGTTCTCGCCGACGGTGGTGTTCTCGACCGTGGCCGAGTCGGCGACGACGGCGTCGCCGTCCAGTTCCCAGGCGACCGCTTCGAGGTAGCTCTCGGGCGTACCGATGTCGTACCACGCGCCGTCGAAGGTAAAGGCGGAGACGGCGTCGTTGGCGACGAGCCACTGGATGAACCAGCCGGGCTCGTCGGGGTTGTTCCCACCCGAGAGGTACTCCTCGAAACGGACCGATTCGGCGGGGAACGCGTAACAGGCGATCGAGACGAGCGTGCTGTTGGGATCGTCGGGCTTCTCCTGGAAGTCGACGACCTCGTCGCCGTCGAGTTCGACCAGCCCGTAGGACTTCGCTCGTTCTCTGGAACCCACGTCGTAGGCCGCGATCGTCGGCGTGCCGGCACCTTCGAAGAAGTCGAGGAACTCGGCCACGTCGAAGCTGATGAGGTTGTCACCGGCGACGACCAGCAGATCCTCGTCCGTGATCCCCTCCCGGTCGACGAGCTGGGCGAGCGCGCCGACGACGCCGAACTTCTCGTCTTCCTCCGTCGTGTCCTCGACGGTGAGTTTCGGCTTCTCGTACGACGAGTCGGCGAGGTGAGCCTCGAAGTCGGTCGCGAACCGCTCGTTGGTGCTGACGAACACCTCCGAGATGCGATCGTCGCGTTCGAGTTCGCCCAGAATGCGGTCGATGACGGTGCTGTCACCGATCGGCAAGAGCATCTTGGGCCGATGTTTCGTGACCGGCCAGAGACGGGTCGCGTAACCGCCAGCGAGGACGACAGCCTTCATACGGGAACGCACCCGAGGCTGGAGTAAGTCTTTTTTGTTCTCGCCGACGGTCCCGAACGAGGAGGGCGGTCAGTGCTCGACGAACTCCAGCAACACGCCGCCGGTCGAGCGCGGGTGGAGGAACGCCACGTCGTGGCCCCACGCTCCGGGTCGGGGCTCCTCGTCGATCAGGTCCACGCCGGCAGAGCGTGCGGCCGCCAGTGCGTCCTCGATGTCGTCGGTCGCCACGGCGAGGTGGTGGATGCCGGGGCCGTGGTCCGCGAGATAGCCGGCGATCGCGCCGTCGGCGTCGGCCGTCGGCTCCAGCAACTCGAAGTAGCCGCCGTCGAGTTCGAGAAAGACGACATCGAGGCCGTCGAAGCGCTCTTCGTGAGCGATCGGTGCGTCCAGAAGGTCACGATACAGCGCCGCGAGCGTGGCCGCGTCGTCGGTCGCGATGCCGGCGTGGTCGAAGTGCATATCCGAGCCGACGGCGCGATCCCACTAATGACTGGGGCCTAGGCGGCCGATTCGTTGAGCTGCCAGAACCGTGACGTGCCGTCGCCCCGGTTCTGGATCCGGAGCACCGTGCGCTCGTCGTGCAGCACCGTCAGCGATTCGAAGTTGTCCGGCAGCGTCAACACCGCCTCGTACCGACAGCCGGGCTCGGAGCTGTTGGTGTCGATCGTCAGGCGGAAGTCGGCGTCGCCCTCCAGTGAGCTACCGGTCACCGGACCCGAGATCGTCTGGTTCAGCAGGATCGTCTGGTGGCCGCGGTTCGGGACCTGTGCGGTCCATCCGCTCACGTCAGCGGTCGAGTTACAGTCGCCGGACACGGACGCCGACGGCACCGAAACGCTCAGCGATTGCTGAAAGCCCAGGCTCACGGCCGTCGTCGCGGCGACGCCGACGAGCAGTCCGATCAGGAAGACTGCGACGAGCCGTCTCGTTTCGACCATGTATGCTCCCGATGTACTGCCTACTTAAATCAGTTGTCGCTATCGCCAGACGACGGTCCTACGCCGGCCCACCCGGCTGGTACTCCCCGAAGGCGTCACGGAGCACGTCGCAGATCTCGCCCGTGGTCGCGTAGGCCTTGACCGCTCGGATCATCGGCGGCAGGAGATTGTCGTCGCCCTCGGCGGCGACACGGAGAGCGTCGAGGCGCTCGGCGACGAGGTCGTCGTCGCGTTCCTCGCGGAGGGCGTCGAGGCGTTCGTGCTGTCTGGCTTCGAGCGTCTCGTCGACCTCCTCGATCTCGACTGGCTCTTCCTCGTCGACGGTGAACTCGTTGACGCCGACGATGATCCGATCACCGGACTCCTGTTCTTGCTGGCGCTCGTAGGCCACGTCCTGGATCTGGCGCTGGACCCACTGGTCCTCGATCGCCCGGCGCATCCCGCCGCGGTCGTCGACGGTGTCGAGGATCTCGCGGGCGTCGGCGGCCAGCTCGTCGGTGAGCGATTCGACGTAGTAGCTCCCGCCCAGCGGATCGATGGTGTCGGCGACGCCGGACTCGTGGGCGAGGATCTGCTGGGTCCGCAACGCGGTCCGAACGGAGTCTTCCGTCGGGAGGCCGACGGCCTCGTCTTTGCCGTTCGTGTGGAGGCTCTGTGTCCCGCCCAGCACCGCAGCCAGTGCCTGGTAGGCGACCCGGACGACGTTGTTCTCGACCTGCTGGGCCGTCAGCGTCGAGCCGGCCGTCTGGGTGTGGAACTTCAGTTGCTTGCTCTTCGGGTCGTCGGGGTCGAAGCGCTCGTCCATGATCTCGGCCCACAGCCGCCTGGCCGCTCGGAACTTCGCGACCTCTTCGAAGATGTTGTTGTAGGCGGCGAAGAAAAAGGACAGCTGCGGAGCGAAGTCGTCGACGTCGAGCCCGGCTTCGAGAGCTGTCTCGACGTACTCGATGCCGTTCCCGAGCGTAAAGGCGATTTCCTGGGCCGCCGTCGATCCGGCCTCGCGGATGTGGTAGCCGGAGATGGAGATCGTGTTGAACTTCGGCACCTCCTGGGAACAGAACTCGAAGATGTCGGTGATGATCCGCATCGACGGCTCCGGTGGGTAGATGTAGGTGTTGCGTGCGATGTACTCTTTGAGCACGTCGTTTTGAATCGTCCCGCGCAGTTCGTCTCGCGGGACGCCCTGCTGGTCGCCGATGGCGACGTACATCGCCAGCAACACGCTCGCTGGCGCGTTGATCGTCATCGAGGTCGAGACCTCGCCCAGATCGATCCCGTCGAAGACGACCTCCATGTCCCGAAGCGAGTCGATGGCGACGCCGGTCTTCCCGACCTCGCCGGCCGCCATCGCGTCGTTGGAGTCGTAGCCCATCTGGGTCGGCAGGTCGAAGGCCATCGACAGCCCGGTCTGGCCCTGGTCGAGCAGGTACTGGAACCGTTCGTTCGTCTCGGCCGCGGTACCCATCCCGGCGTACTGACGCATCGTCCACAGCTGTCCGCGGTACATCGTCGAGTAGACGCCGCGGGTGTAGGGCTCCTCTGCGGGGAACCCCAGATCCTCCTCGTAGTCGAGATCGGCCACGTCTGCGGGCGTGTAGAGTCGGTCGACCTCGCGGCCCGCCGTGTCAGTGGTGAACTGCTCCTCGCGCTCCCCGAATCGGTCGAGCGTCGGCCGGGCGGTCTCCTCGTGCCAGCGCTCTTTCTCGGCGCGGATGGCCGCCAGTTCCTCGGGATCGAACATAGCTGATCTCTCGGGCGGCGCGATCAAAAGGGTGGCGCGCCACGTCTCACTCGATCGGCGAGAGCGACACCGTCAGCCGGTCACCGTGAGAGACGTCGTCGATCTCCTCGTCGAGCCGCAACAGTGTGACACCGTCCTGGGCGTCGATAACGCGGGCCTCGAACTCGTCGGCACGGAGCCGCGTTTCGATCGCGTCGAGTCGGCGTTCGATGTCGGCCAACCCCGGCGATCCTTCGTCCGCAGGCTCGCCAGCGTCGTCCACCGCAGACTCCGCCGCGTCGTCCACCGCTGACTCCGCCGCGTCGTCGGCCGTCGGCGACGGCGGACTCGTGTCCGCGACCGACT
The DNA here is from genome assembly GCF_000023965.1 of Halomicrobium mukohataei DSM 12286. NCBI lineage: Archaea > Methanobacteriati > Methanobacteriota > Halobacteria > Halobacteriales > Haloarculaceae > Halomicrobium > Halomicrobium mukohataei. The sequence continues at coordinate 2,771,333 of NC_013202.1, forward strand.
CGCCCCCTCCGAAGCGCTCGTCGAGGCTGTCGAGGTGGAGTCCCTCACCGGTCAGATCAACGGAGGGAGTTCGCTCGACCGTCGGGACGGGAACCGACGACGACGAAATGTCCTGGAACAGGTGCCCGGTCATGTCGGTGTTGGCTTCGACGGTTCTGACGGTGCGCTCGGACACCCAGGGCGGTCCCGTCCACCCGCCCCGATCGAACAGGCAGTACTCGTCGGCGTCGTCGGTGGCCCACACGTAACTGTCGTACCGATCGGTAAAGCGGTCCGCGCCGTCGTTGCGCTGGTGGACGATGACCGCGTGGACCGGATCGTACGCCGCGACCACGTCGTCGACGACCTCTCTCGTCGGATGATTGCTGAAGACGAAATCGGCCGTGGTGCATCGACCCGACGTGACCGGGTCCGTCCCGCCGCCGGTCACTTGGACGACGAAGGCGTTGGCGTCGGTCCGCAGTTGCTCGAAGAGCCTGCTCGAACTCCCGCCGACCGGCACCTCGGGGCCGGCGATGGCGATTGCACCGTTCTCGACGAACTGCCCCGGATCGTCGAATACGGGGATCGACTCGACGGCGGGAACCTCGTACCCGAGCCGGTCGTACACGTTCGCGACGTGACCCGCGAGTCGAATCGGCACCCGCTCGTCGATCCGATCGAAGTAGTGGCCGAGCCAGTAAGCGATCTGGACGCCGGTGAGCGCACTGACACAGGCGAGGACCGGTGCTCCGGCCAGTACCCGCTCCGTGATCGACGTGACGAGCTCCGTAGCCGTCGCCTCGAACGAGGAGTTCGTCGCGCCGGTCAGGACCAGCACGTCGACCGGGAGGTCCGTCGGGAGGCCGGGATACCCCGCCGCCCCGCGTCGCGTGAAGTCCCCGGTGGCCAGGATCGTTCGGTACACGTCGTCGTCCCTGACGGCGAAGAGGAACCCACAGGCACCCGGTGCGTGACCCGCGGGGACCGGATGGACGTGGAGCCCCTCGACGAGGCGCGTCCACGAGTCACACGCGTCGAGTCGGTCGATGACCCGCTCGGTCTCGGTGATGTCGTAGTACGCCTCTCCCGCCGCCAACACGTCTTCGAGAATTGCGGTCGTCGACGGCGTTGCCAGAATCGGTGCGCCGTCTTGAATCACCCGACCGAGCGACTCGTAGTGGTCGAGGTGGGCGTGTGTCAGACAGACGGCCGTCAGGTACTCGTCGGCCGACCGATCCAACAGGTCGTCGACTGTCGCTCCACTTCCGGCGTCGATCAATACGGCGACGGTCTGATCGGGAATCAGCTCCTCGAAACGCAGCAGCGTCGACTCCCTGCCCCCGCGAGGATTCGCGTGTTGATACGTTATGCGCACACTGGTTTCACCATCCCACTGGATCGAAACACTCGATTCGACAATAAATATGTCCCCTGCAAGCCCCGGTGGGGCGGCCGCGGCACAGTCCCGCGTCGCTGCCGTCGTGGACGACGGGAGGGGACCCAGAACCGACGTGGCGACCGCAGTTCACGCGTCGTCGAGCAGGTACCGGAAGGCCCGCAGCGTGTTGTGACCGGCGTCGGTCAGTTCGACGCGTTTCGAGCGCCCTCGCTCGGTGATCGTGACGTAGCCGGTCTCGGCCAGCGGCGAGAGGACGTGACTGTCCAGCAGCCGGTACTGGCTCTTGCGGTTGGCCGCGTCGTGTTCCGCGAGGAAGGGCAGCCCCTCCTCCTCGCCGAAGTCGATCAACGCCCGCTTGGTCACACCGCCTTCCGCTTCGAGGTGTGCCATGACGGCCACCTGCTGGGGATCGGGATGGTCCATTGGATACGTCGGTAGCTCCGTCACCTCGCGGATGCCCTCGGCAACGTCGCCGTCCGTCTCGGCGGCGTAGCGCTCGGCGCGCACGTAGTACGGCGTCGCGCCCGTCGCCATGCAGGCGATCATGCCGCCGATGGCGGTGACCTTGCTGCCGGTCGCGAGGTTGACGTACACGTCGTGGTCGGCGAACTGGGTCGCCAGTTCGGCGATGGTCCCCAGCGAATCGTAGAAGTCGAAGATGTTGCAGTCGATCGTCTCGTGGTCGATGCCCGCACCGTCCAGGCGCTCACGGACGGTCTCGCTGTAAGAGGGATGGGGCGTCTGGTCGTCGTACGCCAGCAACACGACGCGGTCGGCGCTGAACCGCTGGGCAGAGAGGACGATCCGATCGTTCTCGTAGCCGACGGGCATCAGGTGTACGCGCTGGGCAACGTCCATGTCTACGGCGTCGACACCCCGGCACAAAAAGACTGTGTCGACAATAGCGACAACTGTGTCGGCCGTCGCGTGACTGTCGCCGCTGTCGTGACAGAACTCTTACCAGACCCCCGAGTGCGCTCGACCGTGCCGACAGATCTGACCGCAGTCGACGAGTCGCTCGCGGACGCACTGTCAGCCGAACGAGAGCGCCAGCGCGAGACGCTGACGCTGATCGCCAGCGAGAACCACGCCAGCGAGGCCGTCTTGCGGGCACAGGGCTCTGTCCTGACGAACAACTACGCCGAGGGCCGTCCGGGCGACCGCTACTACGCCGGCTGTGAGCACGCCGACGAGGTCGAACGACTGGCAATCGAGCGCGCGAGAGAACTGTTCGACGCGCCCCACGCCAACGTCCAGCCACACTCGGGCACGCAGGCCAACCTCGCGGCCTACGAGGCCCTGCTGGCACCGGGTGACCGCATCCTCTCGCTGGAACTCTCCGATGGCGGCCACCTCAGCCACGGCCACGACGCGACCGCGGTGGCGACCCACTACGACGTAGCCCACTACCACGTCGACCCGGAGACCGGCCGGCTCGACTACGAGGCCGTCACCGAGCGCGCTCGCGAGACGGACCCGGACCTGCTCGTCTCTGGCTACTCTGCGTATCCCCGGCAGATCGACTGGGAGCGTCTGCAAGCGATCGCCGAATCGGTCGACGCCGTCCACGTCGCCGACATCGCCCACCTCACCGGCCTCGTCGCCGCCGATCTCTACCCCTCTCCAGTCGGCGTCGCCGACGTGGTGACCTGTTCGACGCACAAGACGATCCGGTCGGGCCGGGGTGGCATGATCATGGCCAGCGAGGAGTACGCAAAGGCGGTCGACCGAGCGGTGTTCCCGGGCTGTCAGGGCGGCCCGCTGATGCACAACGTCGCGGGCAAGGCCGCAGGCTTCCACGAGGCTCTCCAGCCGGCGTTCGAGTCGTACGCGGACCAGATCGTCGAGAACGCGACCACCCTCGACGAGCAACTGTCCCAGCGCGACTTCGATCTGGTCTCGGGCGGCACCGACGTACACTTCGTCCTCGTGGACTTCCAGCAGAGCCATCCCGATCTCACCGGTCAGCGCGCCGAAGCAGCCCTCGAAGACGCCGGCATCGTCTGCAACAAGTCGACGGTCCCCGGCGACCGGCGCAAATCGACGGTCACCAGCGGCGTCCGCCTCGGCACGCCCGCGATCACGACGCGGGGCTTCGACGCCGACGCGACTCGGCGGCTCGCCGAGGCCATCGCGGACGTGCTCGACGCGCCCGATGACGAGACCGTCCGAGAGAACGCGGGCGAGGTCGTCACCGACCTCTGTGATCGGTTCCCAGTCTACGAATAGCGGCCCCGAACGAGCCGACTCTACCGCCCAGTGTCGTACTTGTAGGTCGCCTCGTCCGGATGTGGACCCGAACGAGCCGAATCTACCGCCCAGTGTCGTACTTGTAGGTCGCCTCGTCCGGATGTGGACCCGAACGAGCCGACTCTACCGCCCAGTGTCGTACTTGTAGGTCGCCTCGTCCGGATGTGGACCCGAACGAGCCGAATCTACCGCCCAGTGTCGTACTTGTAGGTCGCCTCGTCCGGGTCGATCCCGAAGTCCTCCGGCCCTTCCTCCGGCTCGGCTTCTTCGTCGGCACCAGGGGCGGCATCCTTGAACGCGTCACGGAAGCGCTGTGGCAACTCGAAGCGGTCGACGGCCAGCCGGACCGGCACCGCGTCGGGCTGGATGTTCTCCTGTTTGGTCGCCAGTCGCTCGCGGAGTTTCTCCGGCAGCTGAGCCACCTCAATCGGTTCGAACCCGAACTGTGTGAGGTACTCGGCTTCGTCGGTCAGCGAGTACACCTCGTCGAAGCCCTGATCCCCGGCGTACTCAACGAGTCGTTCGATGACGTGTGCGCCGACGCCCTGACCGCGCCAGCGGTCGAGGACGCCGATACTCGTCAGCTCGCAGATCTCCGCGTCGTCGGTCCTGTGGACCCGGATGCGGCCGAAGCCGGCCTTCTCGTTGTCCGCCTCGTCGATCGCGATGACGTAGTCGCGGGACCGAAACGCACTCGCGTCGAGCCCCATCTCCTCGATGTGATCCAGCAACCAGACCTCCTCTCGGTTTTTGGCGTCCCGGACGTACATGCTCGACTCTAGGCCGGCCCGAGTGAAAAGGATACGGTCACCCGCGTCGGAACGCCCGTCGGCTCACATGAACTGGCCGAGGCCGGTCTGTTCCTGGCCGGACTTGACCTCGTCCCACGAGATACCCATCGCTTCGAGGATCCTGGCGATCGGACCCTTCAGCGTCTTGTCGAGCATCTTCTCCCAGTCGACCTCGAACTCTTCGGGAATCTGGTCGGCGAACTCGAAACAGATCACGTCCGGGTCGCGGCGGAACTCGCCGTACAGCGGATCCTCGGCGGGATCGAGTCCCTTCTCGGCCTCGATCCGCTGGAAGAAGTCGTCATGGACTCGATCCAGGTAGAGCCGTTTGGGTTTCGAGCCGCTCTGGAAGTTCGTCCCCAGCAGCATGTTGGCGTACTTCGCCCCGCGCACCTGGGCCGTGTCGGTGTCGTAGCTGTCGAGTTTCTGGCCGATGCCGCCGGGGATACCCACGTCTTCGGGGTCGACGTTGCCGGCCTGGTAGTCCTCGATCACGTCGTGGACGTACTCCTTGATCGTGTCGGCGTCCTCGCCGTGGACGATCATGTCGATGACCTCCTTCTGGACGCGCTTGGTGATCGGTGCGATGTCCGAACGCTGGTACTCGAAGCCGGTGATGTCGATGTCGTCGACGTCTTTGCCCTCCTTCCAGACGATGTGGCCGGCGTAGCGCTTCTTCTTGCCCGCCTGGAAGAAGCGCCGATAGAGCTTCTCGAACTCGATCTGGAAGCGGTGAAACTGCGCGTTGAGTTCTTCGAGGGCAAAATCGTCGTAGGCCTCGTTGATCGTCTCTTCGAGTTCGAACCCCTTCTGGATCGTCGCCGCGACGGTTTCCAGTTCGCCGTCGTCCATCTCGGGGTGTTTTGCCCGCATCTCGTCGGTGACCACAACGTCGCCTTCGACGTCGTCCGGGCCGATGTCTCCGACCTGTAGCATGACGCTGTCAGTATCCCCGTAGACGACCTCGTACCCCTCTCTGGCGACGACTTCGTCGGTGTAATCGATCACCTTGCGACCGGTCGCCGTGACGGCCGCCCCCATCTCCTTGTCGTATAGACGGAACCGATCCCATCCGAGGACACCATAGAGCGACTGACCGACGAACTGGAATTTCCCGTTCCGCCCGGCGAGCAGAGTGTGGTTGTCCTCAACCGTGACACAGTGAACACCGTTTTCAGCCGTGCTTTCACCGCCACTCCGGTGCATCCGGAGCGTGTTCTTGCTGTCTTCGGTGACGTAGATGCGGTACGTTCCACTGTCTTCATTGTAGCTGGCGGTGAGTCCGAGATGAGCACAGAGTCGTAAGACATCGTCGCGGAGCCGTTCACTTGCAGTGCTGTAGCGCCAACTGTTGGTCTGCCAGTCCCCGTCGCCAGCGATAAGCGTATCAAGGAAGGTCCGTTTCTGTGCTTGGCTTGTTTCGAACACGAACTCGGGAATCCGCTTCTCGAAGCTGTCGCTACCACAGAGCCGTTCGAAGAGATCACCAAGCAGTTTCGAAGTGAACTGGTACCCTTTCTCGTCGACGTACGCATCGAACCCCATGCCGTCGAGGAGGCTGCCTATCCGTGTGTGGTCGTCACCAGATCCTCCGTCCGGGACCGCATCCTGTGCAATGTTCACTGTTGTTGAACTACCTCGGAAATGCTCACCAAACTGCTTATCCGCAGATGTGTAGATGCTTCCTTCGGTGATGTACCACGCCAGCAGTTCGAGGAAGTCGTCACCGTCGTAAAACCGTGGAATCCACTTGCGACCGCGCTCAGAGTGGACGTAAAACCCTGAACAGCTCTCATCAATATACGCACGGTGCTCCCGGAACGATTCGGCGTCAAACACGTAGCCAGTCCCGTCTTCACCCTGCTTTTGCATCTTGTCCGGACGGTACCCAACCTCTGCGGCAAGAGTGTGTCCGTGGTCGTCGTTGTCACACCATACCTCGAACGCACCCTCAAGGATGTCGACGAGATCCACCTCGTTGAGCCGCTCACCGTCGGGACCGTCCCAGTCGTGGGGCAGTTCGTAGTTCGTCGCTCGATCGAGTTCGCCCGCTTCGACGAACCCGTACTCGTCTTCGGTGATCCCGTTTGTCTCGTTCTTCCGGACGAGCATCCGGTGGTTCGGCGTCACTCGGAAGTCGATCTTACTCGTCTCGATGTCGACGAGGTCGCCCCGATAGTCGGGGTAGTCGTGGGTCTCGACGACCGGCTTGACCTCCATGCGCATCGTTTCCGGATCGAGAGAGTACACTTCGTCGCCGACTTCGAGATCCGTGATGTCGCGAACGCCCTCGGGCGTGACGACCTCGGTGTCCGGCGTAAAGCAGTTCATGATCACCTTCACCGCCGCTTGTTGCCGGTCGTAGCGCTCGTAGGCGTCCTCTTTCGGGTCGTGATCGTTCCGAAGCGACTTTTTCTCCTCGCGTTCTGATAGGAGTTCGTCGACCATCTCCCGGATCGCGCCGTCCGGTTCCTTCCGGAAGTGGGTCCCGTTGGGCGCGCGGTAGGTGTCGCCGTCGTAGGCCTCCGGGTCGACCTTCGTCTCGGGGCTCGCGTTGGTCGTCACCATGCACATCGGATAGAGGCTCTTCAGGTCCAGCACCGTCACGTTCTCCCTGACACCGGTGATGGGGTCGAACACGGCCCCGCCCTCGTAGTCCTCGCTCTCTTGCTGGCCCTTCGAGGGGAGTGCGAACTCGCCGTGGAGTTTGTGCAGGACGTACATGTCGACGGCGTCACCGGGCGTGGTGGCGTCTTCGAGCTTACAGCCGACGAAGGTGCGGACCTCGTCCCAGAAGGCGACGATGTCCTGATCGCGGTCGAGTTCGACGCAGAGCTCCACGTCCCGGAGGTTGTACTCCAGCAGGCGCTCGGGGTCGTCTTCCCAGAGGTCGCCGATGTCGCCGGGATAGCGTTCCTTGCCGACGCCCAGTTCGACCTCGCCGACCGCGTCGAGCCGGTAGGAGTCGAGTTCGCTGAACTGGGTGCGCTGGTAGGCGTACAGCAGGTCGAAGACGACTCGCCCCTTGATGTCGGGGCCGCCCCAGCCCGAGCGCCAGACCTCGTCCACCCGCGAGAGGCGGTCGACACTGAGGTCGTAGTCGTGGTGTGGGCCCTGCAGTTCTTCCAGTCGGTCGAGGAAGTACGGCGCGTCGAAGTCGTCGAAGTTCCACCCGCTGAGGATGTCCGGGTCCGTCTCGTCGATGTAGTCGACGAAGGCCTCCAGCATCGCCTCCTCCTCGGTGAATCTTCGAATCTCGGCGTCGATCTCGCCCTCGATAGGCTCGTAGTCGGGGAGATGGTCCGGCCCTTCGATCCCGTCGGGGGCCTCGTACAGCCAGAGGACGTACTCGTCGCGGTAGGAGTCGTGACTGGTCAGGCAGACGATCGGCTCCTCGCCGTCCTCGGGGAACCCCGAGCGGTCGTCGACCTCGATGTCGAAGACGTTCACCCGCGGTGTCGCCTGCACGTTCGCGGGCGCGACCTCCGCGTGATGGACCCGGAGACTGCCGTCGTCGTCCTCTCTGAGCGGGACTTCGACACCGCTGGTGAGTCCCTTGTCGATGAGAAATCGGTTGGGAAAGAGGATGTCGGCCTCGTAGTGGTCGAACTCGTCGCGGATCTGTCCCACGTCACGGGGCGTCCGACCGAAGATCTTGACGAGTCGCTCGCCTCGGATCGACTCGTAGGGATCGCCGTCTGCGTCGGTCTCCTCCCAGCCAGTGATGCTGTCGTAGCCTCGCAGTCGCTCCTCCGTGACGTTCTCTGCGGGCGCGTAGAAGTACGGTCGAAAGTCGTAGACGCGGGCGTGGACGGCGTCCTCGGACTCAGTTCGGCCGAAAACGTGGATGACTGGATACTCGTCGTCGCCGCGCCCCTCGATGGTGTAGTCGATCTGGGTGACGGCCATCGAAACCGTCTCCTCGACGTCCTCGAAGAGCCGGTCGCTGGCGTCGACCACGTCGGCGGTCGACGCGCTCGTGCCGGCGACCGCCGCTGCCTCTTGGGCAACGTCGCGCTCGTCGTCAGTGTCGTCGCTGTCGACGAACGCGCCGAGGTCCTGCTGGCCCTGCTCGCTCATGATGTGGCGTCGTTCGGGATGCCCGATAAAAACTACGGCGGTCGGCGATCCACGGCCCAACGTGTCGCTCGAATCGCAGGACGAAAGTATGGTCGCGGCCAGAAGGTATATGGTAACTCATGACATACCTACGTCTGAGTCCCAATGTCGGACAACGCACACGCAGACGAGCGGGACAGCGCGGAGGAACGACGCTCCAAACCCGGACTGCCGGCGGCAGTAGAGACGACCGAAACCTACGAGACCGACGAGGGGACAGTGTTTTACGACGCCGAGAACCCGCTCGCGTGGCTGCAGACGGATTCGGCCGTCACGCTGACCGAGCGCGTGTAGGCCAGGGCGAACTGCTTTTGCCCGGTGGGACGAAAGCCAGGACGTGAGCAGCGACGAGCCCGACGATAGCATTGCGGACGAGGGGCCGACGCCTCCCTCGGTCGACGGCCCCGACCCCGAGCAGATCGGTCCGGGAGTGCCGACCGCCCCCGGAACGGAAACCGATCCGGAATCGATGGGGCCGGAGATTCCCGACCCGCCGGAACCGGGCGCGGCCGACGCCGACGCCGAGAGCGTCCGCCTGTTCTGGAAACTCGTCCTGGTGTTCAACGTCGCCGTCTTCGGCCTCGCCGTCGGCCCGATGTTCGCGTACTTTCTGGGGGACTGGGACCGCGGCCTCCAGATTTTCGCCGTCGGTGCGCTGGCGCTCGTGTACGGGCTCGTCAGGTACTACGGCTTCCATCGAGACCGGCGGGAAGACGCTCGGTGAGACCGTCGCCATCAGCGGTGCTCGGTGCTCGCCCACGCGATATGCCGACGCCGCGTGCGGACTGCTCGTCCGCAGACAACACAACACCTACACGCGTTCCGGCCGAACGGCGACCGATGCGAACTGTGGAAGACCGTGAGGGTGATCGGTATCTGCTGGTCAAGCAATCCAGCGAGTCGAGTCTCGTCCGCGATCCGGCGACCGGCGAGGAGCGCCACCTCCCGAACGACGCTCTCGAACCGGTGACGGAGACGAGCCCGCTCTCGACGGCGGCAACTGCGGTGTCCGAGCCGCTCCGTCGAGTCGTGACCGCCACACACGACGACCGCGCGCTGGGACTGCTGGTGACACTCGAAGCGCGCGGCCCGACCGACGTACGCGTCCTCCTCGATCGGTACGAGCTGTGCGAGAGCGATCTCCACGGCCTGCTGGCGGAGTTTCGCGCTGCCGGGCTGGTCGCGGAAGCGGACGTGCCGGGCGGCCGCGGGTACGACACTACTGCGGTCGCCAGCGAGGCCCTGGCGACGCTGCGGGGCGACTAGTCCGCGGCGTCCGCGACGACGCCCGCCTCGACTCGCTGTGCCGTCGAGCGGTTGGTCGTCGAGTTCTTTTCGACGCGGACCAGCGCGTCGGCCGCACCCACGAGTTCCTCGTCGTGGCTGACGACGACGATCTGCTCGACGCCCACGTCGTCGCGCATGAACTCGATCAGGCCGAGCAGCCGTGAGACGTGCCCGGAGTCGAGAAAGACGGTCGGCTCGTCGAGGATCAGCGGCGGCATCGGTGCGGCCCCCTCGATCCCCTCGGCCAGCAGGCGGTAGATCGCACATCGGAGACTGAGGTTGAACAGCGCGCGCTCGCCCCCCGAGAGCTGCTCGGGATCGAGCGCCTCGCCGTCTTTCTGGTACACCGTCAGCTGGTACTCTCCGTCGAGTTCGATGTGCGAGTACGAGTCGTTCTGGTAGACCAGATCGAACACGTCGTTGAGCATCCGTTCGAGCGTCTCGACGTTGCGCTGGCGCAGCTCCGCTCGGACGGTGCCGTACATCGACTCCAGCTCCTCGGCTTCCTCGTACAGCGTCGCGAGCTTCTCGACGGTCGCCGCCAGTTCGTCGCGACGGTCACGGAGCTCCTCCAGGGCCTCGATCTCGTTTTCGACGGCCCCGGCACTCGCCTGTAAGTCGTCGCGTTCGGCCCGGAGTTCGTCGAGCTTATCGTCTGCCTGCTGGATGTACTCCGTCGCCCGCTCGCGTTCCGCGCGGGCCTCCTGGACGTTTGCGTCGTCGAACTCCGCTTCGAGGGCGGACGTGCGCTCTCGCTTGTCGGCGAGTCGCTCGCGGCGCTCGTCGTTGATCTCGCCTTTCTGCTGGCGCTGCTCGCGCAGTCGTTCGAGGTCGTCCTCACAGTCCTCGACCGCCGCGAGCAGCGTCTCGATGCGTTCGAGCCGTTCCAGCTCCGTCTTGCACTCCTGGCGCTGCTGATTGCAGTCTGCGACGACGTCGCGACACTCCTGGGCCGCTTGCTCGGCCTCGGTGGCCGCCTCGCGCTTCTCGTCGGCCTCCGAGGCCAACTCCTCGGCGTCGGCCCGGAGCTGTTCGATCCGGTCTTCCTCCTCGTCGAGTCCCGACTCGCGGTCCTCGATCAAGCGCGTAACGTCGTCGCGTCTCGTCTCCAGCGTCTCGATCTCGGCCGCCGTCTCGACGAGTTGCTCGGCTCGTTCGAGTCGCTCCTCGCGGGTCGTCACCGTCTCGCGAGCCGCTTCGAGTTCACGTTCGTGTTCCTCGATGCGGTCGCGCCGTTCGTCGATCTCCGCGACGTGAGGTGAGTCTCCCACGTCCTGTCCGCACTCGGGACACTTCCCGGCTTCGAGGAGCTGCTGGGCCTCGGCGACGCGCTCGCGTTCGGTTTCGAGCGTCGTCTCCAGTTCCGTGACCCGCTGGCGCGCGTCTTCGAGCGTCGACGCGACCTCGTCGCGGTGGTCTTCGACGCCGTCTCGATCCACCGGTGCCCCCTCGAAGCGGGCCGCGAGTGTCTCGATTCGCTCGTCGATCTCGTCGAGTTGGTCGCGCCGTTCCCGTACGTCCTCGCGGGTATCGGCCAACTCGGCTTCGAGCCGCTCGGCCTCCTCGCGTTTCTCCGTGGCTCGCTCGTCGAGAGTCGCGGCGCTCTCGCGCAGCGACTCGGCCTCGCTGCCGTGTTCCGAGGCCGCGACCCGCTGCTGTTCGATCCGGTCTCGCAGCTCGTCGTCGCGGGCAGTCAGTTCGTCGATCCGGTCCGAGACGGCCTCGGAGTCGGCGCTGTCGAGGGCGCTCTCGGCGACGGCCTCCCGGAGCTCCGTCTCGCGCTCGCTCAGCGTCTCCTTTCGGTCCCGAATTCGCTCGTCGATCTCGTCTCGCTCCCGTTCGGTTTCGGCGATCGTTTCGCGGAGCTCGTCGATCTCGGCTTCGAGTTCGTCGAGTTCGGCCTGTCTCTCCTCGTGGTCGTCGATGATCGACTGGGCGTCGTCTCGGGTCTCGACTGCCCGCTCGCGCTGGCCTTCGATGCGTTCGATCTCCTCGCTGGTCTGGGCGATCTGGCTCCGGAGTTCGTTGAGACGGTCGTAGAGGTCACGCTCCTCCTTCTCGGCGATCTGCTCTTCGAGCTGGCCCAGCGCGCCCTGTTTGTCGTCGCGAACGCGGCCGATGCCGACGCGGGCGTCGCTCGCCCGCTCGCGGTACTCCTCTAGCTTCCCGAGCTGGAGGAGGTCGTCGAGCATGTCCTGGCGCTGGCTCGGCGAAGCGTTGATCAGCTTGTTGACCTCGCCCTGCCTGACGTACGCACAGTTGACGAACGCCTCGCTGTCCATCCGGAGGAGTTCGGTGACGCGGCGGCGGACGGCGCGAGCCCCGTCGAAGCTCCCCTCCGGTGTTTCGAGGACGCACTTGGCGGTCGTCGCTCGCTCGCCCGTCGCCCGGACCCGGCGCTCGATGTGGAAGTCGCCGCCGCCGTGGCTGAACCACAGCTCGACGGTCGCGTCGTCGGCCCCGATCGAGACGATCTCGTCGAGGTTCTCGTCGAGGGCCTTGGTCCCGTAGAGCGCGAAGAAACAGGCCTCCAGCAGCGAGGACTTCCCGCTGCCGTTGAGGCCGTGGATGATCGTCACGCCGCGGTCGAGCCGCAGGTCGGCCTCGCCGTAACACTTGAAGTTCTCCATCCGGACCCGAGAGATCCTCATCGGATCACCTCTCGGGAGGCCGTGTCGTCTCTCACAGGTACTCCCCCATCGTCGACTGGTCGTCCGGGTCCGCCGACCCCGTCTCGCCAGCGGCGTCAGCTGTCTCGTCCGTCGCGGAACTTCGGTCGTCGGTCGGCGCGTGGCCGCCGTCGGCTTCGGTCTCCGGGTGCGCGCTCTCGGCGTCGGCACCGTCGAAGGCAGCCAGATCGCCCGCTTCGACGAGGTCGGCGACGCGCTCTTCGACGGTGTCGGCGACGTTCGAGTCGGGGACCTTCGAGGCGCGAATCGTCTCGTCGATGTCTCGGGCTGCCTCACTCAGACCGAGTTCTCGCACGCGCTCGTGGACGGCCTCGTCTGGGTCGGCGAAGCTCACCGCCACCTCGCGTTCGTCGGCGAACTCCCGGTGGTCGGTGACGCGCGCGACCAGCGCCCCCTGATCGAGTGCGAACTCCTCGATGCCGGCCGGCGTGATCGGCTCGCCCTCGCCGTCGACGTGAACGATCACGACCGCGTCGCTCAGATCGTACTCGCCGACGCGCTCGCGAACGTGTTCGAGCCCTTCGTCGCCGGCCAGTTCGACCTCGACGAAGACGAACTCGCGGGTGTCGAGTCCCCGGCGCGTGATGGTCACGTCGTCGTCGAACGTGACGATGTTGTACCCCCGGTCGTCGCGCTCGTCCGCACTGGCGCGCTCGGTCGATCCACAGTAGGTGAGCCACGCCTCGTCGACCTGCTTCGTGCCGGGCGCGTGCTCGTCGCCCAGCAAGAGCGCGTCGAAGTCGACGGTGGCCTCGTCGACGATCGCCGTGGCGTCCCAGGTGCCGTAGTCGAAGGGCTGGAACTGGCCGTGACTGACCAGCGCGGCGTGGTCGGCCCCGTGGGACGCGAACTCGTAGTCGAGCGCGTCGCGCTGTGAGCGCGGGACGTAGTCGAGGCCGTAGAAGGCCGTGTCACCGATCACGCGCGGTTCGTCGTCGAGACGAGTCGCCAGCCCCAGCGACTCGTAGAGGTCGAGCCACTGGGCGTCGCGCTTTGCCTCGTGGTTACCGACGACGGCCAGAAACGGGATGTCGGCGTCGTCGAGTCGCTCCAGTACGTCCAGCGTTCCGAGCACGTCCGTGAGCGTCGGTCGCCGGTCGTGAAACAGGTCGCCAGCGTGGACGACGGCGTCGGCCCCCGAACCGATCGCGTCGTCGACGACCTGTCGGAACGCATTCAGGAAGTCGTCCCGGCGCTCGGGCACGTGGTACTGCTGGTACCCGATGTGGGTGTCGCCGGTGTGTATGACCCGCGTCATCTGCTCTCGACTTTGGCACCGTCGCCTAAAGAGGTTCCGCGACCGGGGTGAAACTGATCGCCCGACGCAGCGGCCCGATACCGCCGATATGCGGTCAGCGTCTCGCGTCCGCGCTGGCTGGCGGCGCTGACAGACTCCTCGGCCGCCTCGACGGCTCGTTCGAGGTCCGTCAGTCCGCCCTCGTCGACGAAGGCCGCGGCCGCCGCCAGATCGTCGAGTGCGTCGGTCGCCCGTTCGATCGTCTCCCTGTGCTCGGCCTGGAGGGCGGTCGGCGTCGCGTCCGAGCGGTCGGTCTCGTCGGTGTCCGCGAGCGCACGCAGCCGCGCCTTGACTGTCGCTTCGTCGGTCACGAGGCGGGCTGTGGCGCGTTCACACAAAAGGCTGTGGCCCGTTACTGCTCGACGGTCAGGGTGTAGATGCGCTTTCGCGCGTCCGCGAAGGAGAACCGTGAATCGACGGCCCCCGCCTCTTCGAGGCGGTTGAGCGCGTAGCGGACGGTCCGTGCGGGCAACAGCGTCTCCTCGGAGAGCTGGCTCTGCGTGAGCGTTCCGTTGTACTCCAGGACCTTCGCGACGAGTTTGGCACTCGGTGGGAGTTCGCGGACCGCGTCCCACTCGACGGTCGTCGGCTCCGATGCACCACCGGGTCGATCGAGTTCTGACGTGCTCATGCTACTCCACCGTTGGAAATACAGAGTGATAATATTTCCTGTTCTATTTTATAATCTATAGTAATCAGGCGGTGGCGAAGGGGGAAACACCTGAGACGCCAGATATTCGGCGCGAGACGGTCCAGAAACGGTGGGGTCAGAACCTGACCCGACCCGAAGCCTCATAATGGCTGACCCGCTAGCGAGTGGTAATGACCGACACCGTCGACGAGGTCGATCTACCGTACGACGACGACGCGTCCCAGCAGGAGAAAATCGAGGCGTTACAGGAGCGTCTGGAAGTACTGGAGGATCAAAACGAGGAGATGCGCGACAAGCTGCTGGACGCCAACGCCGAGAACAACAAGTACCAGCAGAAGCTCGAACGGCTCACTCACGAGAACAAGAAGCTCAAGCAGTCGCCGCTGTTCGTCGCCACCGTCCAGGAGCTGACCGACGAGGGCGTCGTCATCAAGCAACACGGCAACAACCAGGAGGCCCTGACCGAGGTCACCGACGAGATGCGCGACGGTCTCGAACCGGACTCCCGTGTCGCCGTCAACAACTCCCTGTCGATCGTCAAGCGCCTCGACGACGAGACCGACGTGCGGGCTCGCGTGATGCAGGTCGACCAGAGCCCCGAGGTGACCTACGCAGACATCGGCGGGATCGAAGAGCAGATGGAGGAAGTCCGCGAGACGGTCGAACTTCCGCTCAAGTCCCCCGAGATGTTCGAGGACGTGGGGATCGATCCGCCCTCCGGCGTGCTCCTGCACGGCCCGCCCGGCACCGGGAAGACGATGCTGGCGAAGGCCGTCGCCAACCAGACCGACGCCACGTTCATCAAGATGGCCGGCTCCGAACTGGTCCACAAGTTCATCGGCGAGGGGTCGAAGCTGGTGCGGGACCTGTTCGAACTGGCCCGCAACGAGGAGCCCGCCGTCGTCTTCATCGACGAGATCGACGCCATCGCTGCCAAGCGGACGGACTCGAAGACCTCCGGCGACGCCGAGGTCCAGCGGACGATGATGCAGCTGCTCAGCGAGATGGACGGCTTCGACGAGCGCGGCGAGATCCGCCTCATCGCCGCGACCAACCGCTTCGACATGCTCGATCGGGCGATCCTCCGGCCCGGCCGCTTCGATCGGCTCATCGAAGTCCCCAAGCCCGACTACGAGGGTCGCAAACAGATCTTCCAGATCCACACCCGCGGCATGAACGTCGCCGACGACGTGGACTTCGAGCGACTCGCCGGTGACATCGACGAGGCGTCGGGTGCCGACGTGAAGGCGATCTGTACGGAAGCGGGGATGTTCGCCATCCGTGACGATCGCACCGAAGTCCGGATGCAGGACTTCACCGACGCCTGGGAGAAAATCGAGTCCGAAGAGAGCGACGCCCAGGACGTGTCGCCGACGTACGCCTGATACAGCCGGCCGTATGAGTTCCGGCAGAAGATCTTTTTTCTCCGACGACGAACCCCGACCATGGATTCACTCGACCGCTTCGAGGAGCCGCCATGGCTGGCGGCCGTCGCGACGACGATCAGCTACGGCCTCGTCTTGCTCGTGCTCTTTGTCTTGCTGTTCGTCGTTCCGTTCCTGCTGGTCTCCTAGCGCGACTCGGCCTCGTAGGTGATCGTCACGGACACCTCGACGCTGACCGGACCGCCGTCGATCGTCGTCTCGGAGCGGCTGTCGGCCGACTCGAAACTCGCTGTGGAACCGAAAAAGGGCTCGCCGGCCGAGACGGAGTCGACACCCGTGATCGTCAGTGACTCGGCCCCAGCGAGGGTCTGGGCCTGGGTCCGTGCACTCTCTGCCGCCCTCCCGAGCGCCGTCTGGCGGAGTTCGCTCCGGTTCTCGCTCGTGAGGCGGAACTCGACGCCCCGGACGGACGTGGCACCGTTCTGGACGGCGATGTCGACCAGTTCACCGGCGCGGTTCGTGTCGTTCGCCCGGATCTCGAAGCCCTGGCTGGCCCTGTAGGTTACGTCCTCGGCCCCTGGGTCTGGTGATCCCTGCGTGGGCGTTTCGAACCCCGGACGGACCGCCTCCAGAGAGTAGTCCGTGGTGGTGCGGTCGTCCGCCGCGACACCGGCCTCGGAGAGAGCCGACCGCAGCTGTGACGTGTTGGCTGCCAGCTGCTCCGTGGCCGCCGCGGGGCTGTCGGCGGTCACGACGGATGCGACGCGTACGACGACGACATCTGGTTGGGCACTGGCCTGACCCGTCGCCGAGACCGTGATGGTCGTCGGCTCCGACGCCGAATCCGTCGGTGTCTCGGTCGCTGTCGGTGTCTCGGTCGCTGTCGGGTCGTTACCTGCCTGTGCACCCACTGCACCGGGCAAAACACCCGCGACGGCGACGACGGTGAGAGTCGCCAGACCGACGGCGAGCACCGCGCGCTGTGTACTCATGTCGGGTGACTGGCGCTCCCCGGTCTTTGTTATAGGGCGCTCTGTTCGGGTTTTCTGGCATTATTCTACCATCAGTGCCGGTAACAGTGCCTTATCGGCCCCCGATCACATCCCCATGTCGGCGGCTGCATCCGGCACCGGGAGATCGTGGGGACCGACGCCGAGGAGTTCGGCAGCGTGGTCCAGCGCCATGTCGAAGCCGTAGTAGCGTTCGAGTTCGTCGCCGTCGGCGGTCGGTCTGACCTTGAGCATGGCGTACCCATCAGTGTTCTGAGCGATCGCGGCCGTCCGCCCGTCGCGATCGTATTCGAGGACGCGCTCGGTGTCGGTCTCGCGATACCGTGCCGTGATCCCGTCGGCTTCGGCCACGTCGTCTGTCATCGTCGGCTCTAGGGACGAGGGGTAGTCGAAACTGTCGGTCGGTGCGTGCCAGAACGGAACGCTTGTCAGCCAGAGCGCCGAGCCACTGCCTGTGAGCGTTCGCCTCGTCGCTCGTGCCGGCAGCGACGCCAGACAGTGGTTCGAGCGGCGATTTCGCGTCGACACGCGCGCGCTGGCAGCGCTGCGGGTCGCCCTGGGAACGATACTGCTCCTCGACGTGCTCCTGCGAGCGCGCCACCTCGCGGCCTTCTACACCGACGCCGGTGTCCTCCCCACGTCGACCCTGCGGAACGTCGTCGGGACGCCCGCTCTGCTGACGATCCACGCTCTCTCGGGGAGTGTCTGGCTACAGGTCTGTCTCTTCTTCGCGGCCGGTCTCGCGGCGCTGGCGCTGCTGATCGGGTACCGAACGCGACTCGCGACGCTGCTCTCGCTCGTCCTGTTGCTCTCGCTTCAGATCCGGAACCCGTTCGTGCTCAACGGCGGCGACACGCTCCTGCGGCGGCTGCTGTTCTGGGGCCTGTTCGTGCCGCTGGGTGAGCGGCTGTCTGTCGACGCGACCGAGGCGACCGATTCGACGCCGCAGACGGCGGTGAGCGGGCTCGCGACCGTCGGACTGCTCGGGCAGGTCGTCGCGGTCTATGCCGTCAACGCTGTCGTGAAACTCCGGGGCGACGCGTGGCTCTCCGGACGGGCGCTGGCGCTCGTCTTCGATCTCGATCACTACACCGTCCTCGCGGGCGATCTCCTGGCACCCGTCCCGCTGCTCCCGGCGCTGCTGGGCTGGAGTTGGCTGGCCCTCCTGGTGGCGTCGCCGCTGCTCGTCGGCCTCACCGGCAGAGCCCGCGGGGCGCTCGCCGGGCTGTTCGTCGCGGGCCACGCGGGCATGCTGGTGACGGTCTGGGTCGGCCTCTTTCCGCTGGTCTCGATCGCCGCGCTGCTCCCCTTCTTCCCGGCGTTCGTCTGGGACCGCGTGTGGGCTGTCGTCCCCGACGGATGGGATCGCTGGAGCGCGTCGCGTCTCGACGGTCACGCCGTCGGGACGATCCCGGCGTCAGTTCGGCGCGCACTCGGTGGGCTCCGACGGCCGCTACTGATCCTCGTGCTGGCGGCGATGCTCGTCTCGAACGCCGCCACGCTGGGGGTGGCTCCGGTCGCCGACGCCGACGTGCCCGAGCAGTCCTGGGACATGTTCGCTCCCGCGCCACCGGGCGTCGACGGGTGGTTCGTCGCACCGGGAACGACGACGGCCGGGCGAGAGGTCGACGCGCTCGCGACGGCACCGCTGAGCTGGGAGCGGCCGTCGAAGCTCGAACGCGCGTACCCGAGTACGCGCTGGCGAAAGTACCTGCTCCGACTCCGGAGCGGAGACACCGAACCGCGCCGGGCAGCGCTCGCGGGCTTCCTCTGTCAGCGCTGGAATCGCACTCACGAGCGGGGGCTCGAACGGGTCGGCCTCGTGTTCGTCGCCGAGCCGACGCGACCGAACGGGACGGACCCACAGCGCCGAGAGGCGCTGGGGACGTACTCGTGTCGGTCCGCGACCGAGAAAGGCAACAGTCGAGTGTCGCCCGTGCCTCGGTGAGCCCATGACGAAGTGGCTCCAGAGCGGTCGCCGCCGGGACATCTGTATCATCCTCGCTGGCGAAGACGGACTGAACGGCCAGACGCTCAAGACGCGACTCGAACGACACTACGACGAGCGGATCGACCCAAAGAGCTTCTACGGCGCACTGTCGGCGATGGTCGACAGTGGATTTCTGGAGAAAGAGACCGAAGGGATCGCCGACGAGTACTCGCTGACCGAGGCGGGTGCTGCTCGTCTCGACGAACAGTACGCGTGGATGCGCGAGCAACTGGACAGGACCGAGGGCGGGGACGGCTGAGCCGTTCGATTTGGAGGGCGACCGAGTCGGTGCGAGAGTGACCCTTAAGTGCGGTGCAGCGTATTCCCACAGTATGTTTCCGCCCCGTTCCGCCCTCTACGCGAGTCTCGACGCGCTCCCGTTTGCCGCCCTCGGGACGCTCGCAGTGTTCGTGTTCGGTACCGCTGGCGGTCTGTCGTCCGAAGCAGTCGGCGCGACCGCCGCGCTCGTCGGCGCTGCGCTCCTCCTCGGTCTGGGGACGATCAGCGCCAACCGACACCAGACAGAGGGGAAGCCGTTCTACTTCACGCGGGCCGTCGTCGTCGAGGGACTGCTCTCGTTCCCTTAGTCGAGCAACTGGTCCGCGATCGTGTTGCGCAGCACCTCGCTGGTGCCCTCGTAGATCTCGTTGAGCTTCGCGTCGCGGTAGAACCGCTCGACGGGGAAGTCCTTGGTGTAGCCGTAGCCGCCGTGGATCTGGATGCCCTCGTTGGCGACCTCGCGCGAGACCTCCGACGCGTACAGCTTCGCCTGTGCGGCCTCCTTGACGAAGTTCTCGCCGCGGATCTTCTTGTCCGCGGCCTTGTGCATCAGCATCCGGGCGGCCTCGGTCTTCGTGTCCATGTCCGCGAGCTTGTGCTGGATCGCCTGGAAGTCGCCGATGGGCTGGTCGAACTGCTCGCGCTCACCGGCATAGTCGAGCGCCTCGTCCAGTGCCGCCTGGGCGATCCCGACGCCGCGGGCGGCGATCGTGATCCGGCCGCCGTTGAGCGTCTTCAGCGCGTGGACGAACCCGCGTCCCGCCTCGCCCAGGCGGCGGTCTGCGGGCAGGTGCATGTCGTCGAACCGCAGTTCCGCCGTCGGACAGCCCTTGTCGCCGAGCTTGTGTTCGGTGCCCTCGACGTGGAACCCGTCGTCTTCTTCGGGCCGGACGACGAACGACGAGATTCCCTTGTTGCCCGCTTCCGGGTCGGTCTTGGCGAAGAGGACGACCGTATCTGCGACGGAACCGTTCGAGATCCACAGCTTGCCGCCGTCGACGACGTACTCGTCGGGTTCCTCGCCCTCGTGTGGATCGCCGCCGACCGGCTTCGCCGTCGTCTCCATGGCCGGCACGTCGCTGCCGGCACCGGCCTCCGACAGCGCGAACGCGCCGATCTCCTCGCCTTCCGCGAGCGGCGTGAGGTACGCCTCTTTCTGGGCCTCGTCGCCGAACTCGTAGATCATGTTGCAGGCCAGCGAGATGTGGGCCGCGACGACGGTTCCCAGCCCGCCACTGCCCCGAGCGATCTCTTCGAGGGCCATCGCGTAGGCGTGGTAGTCGAGGCCAGCGCCGCCGTACTCCTCGGGAATCGGCATCCCCATCAGACCGAGATCCGCCATCTGGTCGACGAGATCCTGCGGGAACTCGTCGGTCTCGTCGATCTCGGCGGCCCGCGGGACGACCTCCTCGTCGACGAACTCGGCGACCATCTCCTGGATCTGGCGCTGCTCCTGGGTGGGGGCGAAGTCCATACACCGATGTTGCGAGCCTCGGTGCTTCATACTACCGGCTGTAAATCTGTGAACGATTTCGCGACCTCGTGGTCGCGAATATCTTGAAACAGTGACAGTCGGCAGTCTCACTCGTACTCGTAGAACCCGTTCCCGCTCTTTTTGCCCAGATGACCGGCCTCGACTTTCCGGCGGAGGAGATAGGCTGGCTGGTAGCGGTCGCCGAGCTGCTCGTGTAGCGTCTCGGTGGCGTCCAGCACCACGTCCAGCCCGATGTGGTCGGCCAACTCCAGCGGGCCCATGGGCACGTTCGTCCCGAGTTTCATCCCCCGGTCGATGTCGTCCTTGGTGGCGACGCCCTCGTCGTACGCCCGGATGCCCTCGTTGAGCCACGGCATCAGGATCCGGTTGGTGACGAAGCCGGGTTTGTCGTCGGACTCCCAGGTCTCCTTGTCCAGCGAGGCGGCGAACTCGTGAGCGGCTTCGACCGTCGCCTCCGCGGTGCGCTCGCCGACGACGAGCTCGACCCCCTTCATCAGTGGCACGGGGTTCATGAAGTGGAGACCGACGACGTGCTCGGGGCGCGTCGTCGCGCTCGCGATGGTCGTGATCGAGATCGTGCTGGTGTTGGTCGCGAGCACGACCCCGGAGCGACACACCTCGTCGAGGTCCGAGAAGACCGACCGTTTTACCTCTACGTCTTCGACGACCGCCTCGACGACGAGGTCGGCGTCGGCGAGGTCGTCGAGGTCGGTCGTGCCGGTAATCCGCTCGCGAGCGGCGGTGCTCTCGGACTCGGTGAGCGTGTCGTTCGCGACGAGTCGCGAGAGGCTGTCGTCGATCGCCTCGAACCCCTCGGTGACCAGGTCCTCGGCGACGTCGCGCATCACCACGTCGTAGCCGTGGGTCGCAGCCACCTGTGCGATGCCGCTTCCCATCGTGCCAGCCCCGACAACGGCGACCGTCTGGATCTCTCCGATATCGGACATGCGCGACGGTTCGACCGCTATCGTGGTAAATATGGTGCCCCGTGACACGCCACACGTCCCCCTACGAAGCGGATAGTAGAGCCGCTTCTTGAGAATATTAACTCAGATCGTAGTAAATGTCAAGAACAATGTATATATGCCCTGCTCGTGAATCGACTGGTGATGCGTCCCATCGACGCGACTCCGCTTACGCGCGACGGCAACGTACTGATCCTGGCATACGATCACGGGCTCGAACACGGCCCAGTCGACTTTGCCGGCCGCCCCGAGAGTGCCGATCCCGAGTCGGTGTTTCGGGCCGCAACGCACGACGCCGTCACGTCGCTGGCAGTGCAGAAGGGAGTCGGCGAGGCGTACTACCCGTCCTACGAGGACGACGTGACGCTGCTCGCGAAGCTCAACGGCACCTCGAACATGTGGATAGGCGAACCCGACTCGTCGGTCAACTGCTCGGTCGAGTACGCCGCGACCCAGCTGGAGGCCGACGCCGTCGGATTCACGATCTATCCCGGCTCGAACAACGAGGTCGAGATGGTCGAGGAGTTCCGCGAGATCCAGGAGGAAGCTCGCGAGTACGACATGCCCGTCGTCCTGTGGTCCTACCCGCGCGGACAGGGACTCAAAAACGACACGAAGGAAGACATCATCGCATACGCCGCCCGGCTCGGACTGGAACTGGGCGCGGACGTGACGAAGGTGAAGTACCCCGGTAGCAAGGAGGGGATGGCCCACGCCGTCGAGATGGCCGGCAAGAGCAAGGTCGTGATGAGCGGCGGTTCGAAACGCTCCGACGAGGCGTTCCTCCAGAGCGTCCGCGCGGTCATGGACGCCGGCGGCGCGGGGCTCGCCGTCGGACGCAACGTCTGGCAACGAGAACAGCCCGAGCAGATCCTCGACGCGCTCGAACGCGTCATCCACGACGGGCAATCCGTCGACGCAGCACTTCAATGAGTAAATCAACCGACCTCACCCCGGGTATGACCGACACGACGACCGGGCGCATCGTCGGCGAGTTCGCCGACGCCGCGACCGAAATCCGCGAGGCGATCGCGACGGAGCGCCAGTTCGCCGACGAGGAGAACCCGAGCGGCGAGAGCCAGCTCGCTGCCGACCTGGTCGCCGACGAACTGCTCGAAGAGCGCCTCCTGGCACTCGACGGCGTCGGGAGCTACGCCAGCGAGGAACGCGAGTCAGTCACCGTCGACGAGGGCCACCGCCACGTCGCCGTCGACCCGCTCGACGGCTCCTCGAACCTCGAACCAAACAGCGGCATGGGGACGATCTTCGGCGTCTACGACACGCAGCCGCCGACGATCGGCCGGAACCTCGTGGCCGCCGGCTTCGTCATCTACGGCCCGACGACCTCGATGGTCGTGGCGCGCAACGACCGCGTCCGCGAGTACATCATCCACGACGGGGACGCTCGCGTCGTCGACGACGACGTGTCGGTCCCGACGGACCCGACAGTTTATGGCTTCGGGGGCGGTCGGGAGAACTGGAACGACGCGTTCGCCGACTACGCGACGGAGCTCCAGGAACGGCTCAAGCTCCGCTACGGCGGCGCGATGATCGCCGACGTGAGCCAGGTCCTCACCTACGGAGGGCTCTTCTCCTACCCCGCACTGGAGTACCGGCCGACGGGGAAACTGCGCCTCCAGTTCGAAGGGCAGCCGATGGGCTACATCGTGGAGGCCGCTGGCGGCAAGTCATCGGACGGACACCAGTCGCTCCTGGATCGGGAGATCGACGACATCCACGACCGAACGCCGCTGCACCTCGGCAACACGTCGCTGATCGAGCGCCTCGAAGAGCGATACGAACGCCACGAGTAGTCTGCGGAAATCGACGCTGGTTTTGCGGATCTCGGAACGGTCCAGAGGCGTCACTTGCCACGCCGACGGGGTCGGACTCGCCGGCAGTCTTGTAACAGTGCGGTGTGATGCGACAGACATGAAGGTGCGCATCGCCGCCGGTGCAACCCACGAAGAGGCGTCAGCAATTGCCGCTGCCATCGCCGAACACGTCGGCGAGGCCGTCCGCGTCTTCGTCGGTGACGACGAAGAGCCACGCGTGGTCCATCGGGTCGACGAGTCGGGCGACGACAGCGGGGACGACGAGACGGCCGACGACGACCTCGGCCCGACCGACCGCGAGCGTCGCCTGCGCGAGGAGATCGCCGACATCGAGGCCGGCGGTCCGGAGCGATACCGCGAGCGCCTCTCCGACCAGGGGAAGCTGTTCGTTCGGGACCGACTGGAGCTGTGGTTCGGCGATCTGACCTTCGAAGACGGCAAGTTCGCGAACTTCGACAGCTGGTCGCCGGATTCTCCCACCGTCGACGAGGCAGATCCCGACCGGCGACTGCCGGCCGACGGGCTGTTGACCGGAGCGGCGGAGTTCGAGGACCGCTCGGTTCACTTCATGGCCAACGACTTCACCGTCAAGGCCGGGTCGATGGCAGAGCGCGGGGTCGAGAAGTTCCTCCGGATGCAACAGCGTGCGCTGACGACCGGACGGCCGGTGTTGTACCTGATGGACTCGTCCGGGGGTCGAATCGACCAACAGCGGGGCTTTTTCGCCAACCGCGAGGGGATCGGGAAGTACTACTACAACCACTCGATGCTCTCCGGTCGCGTCCCACAGATCTGCGTGCTGTACGGCCCCTGTATCGCTGGCGCGGCCTACACGCCCGTGTTCGCCGACTTCACGGTCATGGTCGAAGGGATGAGTGCGATGGCCATCGCCAGCCCCCGAATGGTGGAGATGGTGACCGGCGAGGAGATCGATCTCGACGAACTCGGCGGCCCGGACGTCCACGCACGCCACTCCGGGAGCGCCGATCTCGTCGCCGAAGACGAAGAACACGCTCGGGACCTCGTCGCACAGCTGATCGGCTACCTGCCGGACAACGCCGACGAAGACCCGCCACGGACCGACGGCCACGAGCCCGCCAAGTCCCCAGCGGGGATCGACGGCGTCATTCCGCAGGCACCCAACCGGGGCTACGACGTGCGCCGCCTCGTCGAGCGGGTGATCGACGCCGACTCGTTGCTGGAGTTGCGCCCTCGCTACGGCCAGGAGATGCTCACGGCGTTCGCCCGGATCGACGGCCGCCCCGTCGGGATCGTCGCCAACGACCCGAGCCAGCGGGCCGGCGCGATCTTCCCCGACGCCGCCCGGAAGGCCGCCGAGTTCGTCTGGACCTGTGACGCGTACAACGTCCCGCTGCTGTACCTCTGTGACACGCCGGGGTTCATGGCCGGCTCGCAGGTCGAGAAAGAGGGGATCCTCGAAGCGGGCAAGAAGCTCATCTACGCGACCTCCTCGGCGACGGTGCCCAAACAGTGTGTCATCACCCGGAAGGCCTACGGTGCTGGCATCTACGCGATGTCCGGGCCGGCCTACGACCCGGAAGCGACCCTCGCCTTGCCGTCGGGCGAGATCGCGATCATGGGACCGGAGGCCGCGATCAACGCCGTCTACGCCAACGAACTGGCCGACATCGAGGACGAGGAGGAACGCGCCAGACGGGAGGCGGAGCTTCGCGAGCAGTTCCGCGAGGACATCGACGTCCACCGGATGGCCAGCGAGGTCGTCATCGACGAGATCGTCCCGCCGAGCGATCTGCGGACGGAGCTTGCCGCCCGCTTCGCGTTCTACGAGGACGTGGAGAAGGACCTCCCCTCGAAGAAACACGGGACCGTGCTGTGACGGTGCGTCGACCGCGAGTCGGGGCTCACCGTCGGGCGCGGCGCTCGCGATCGGTCTGCCAACACCGAACTATTTGAACCAGTAGCGCCACTGTCGACCTAGCTGCGAGGCGGTTCGCAGAGAGAACCCTGGGTGGGTGGACGAATGGATCAGTACATCGTACCGTCGACACGTGCGTGGCTGGAGCATCGCTATCTGGAACTGTCGACCGTCGAGCTCGAACTGTGGCTCGTCGCGCTGTCGACCCTGACCCTCGACGTGGTTCTGACGTACGTCGGACTGCAGTCGGGGTTCAGCGAGGGGAACCCGATCATGGGGTACGCGTTCGAACACGTCGGGTTCGCCGTTCTCGGTCTCGTGAAAGTGCTGGTACTCGGGACCGCGGGACTGGCACGCGAGTACCGCCCGGAGTACGGGCCGGTCATCCCGCTGGGACTCGCGCTCCCCTGGCTCGCGGCCTCCCTGGTCAACTACACGCTGCTCTTCTAGGGGCGCTGGTCGGGTCGCTTCTCGGCGAGGACCGTCCGTTCGAACGAGCAAACGAGCGTGTCGTCTTGCGTGAACACGTCGACGGACATCGTCACGACACCGCGGTCGCCGTCGCTGGTCTCGCGCTTGTCGGTCACGGTCGTTTCCGCTCGGATCGTGTCGCCGTGAAACACCGGCGCGGGGTGTTCGACCTCGTCGTAACCGAGGTTGGCGACGATGGTTCCGTCGGTCGTCTCCGGGATCGTCAGTCCGACCGCCAGCGAGAGCGTGTAGAGCCCGTTGACGACCCGTTCGCCGAAGTCGGTGTCGGCGGCGAACTCGGCGTCGAGGTGGAGGGGCTGCTGGTTCATCGTCATGTCGCAAAAGCGCTGGTTGTCGCTCTCCGAGACGGTTCGGCTGCGGGGGTGTGTGATCGTCTCGCCGACGGTGAACTCCTCGTAGTAGTTGCCAGCCATAGCGACTCGTCGTCGGCGTCGGTGAAAGTACTCGGGGGTGGGAGGAAGCGACTGATAATAGTTTACACAGTAAGGGGTAAGTATTTGGGACCCTCGAAACAAGTAGGTACCATTACATGAGTGGTTCGGCAGCCCGTGTCGACAGGTCGACGCTGACCGGCCTCCTGTCCGCGAAGACTCCCGACGACGTGTACGACCGAGTGGTCGACGCCTGTCTCGACCGGCTCGATGCAGATCGCTGTGTAATCTCGCTGGACACCGGTGACGGCCTGGAGCCGGTCGCAGTCAGCGACGACGGGGCCACTGTCGAGGATCTCCGAGGCCAGCCCGGCTGGGACTACCAGTCACTCGCCGTCCGAGACGAGGACTCCTATCTCGTCGGCGACCTCGCCGACGACGGGTCGACCACGAGAAGATCGATCGGGGGCGACGGGGAGAGCCCCAGAGACGCCACGCGATCAGTGCTCAGCGTCCCGATCGACGGCGTCGGCGTCGTCTTCGCGACCGCCACCGATCCGATGGCGTTCACCGAGTCGGATCGGGAGTGGCTCGAAGCGGTCGCCCTGTACGTCGGGTCTTCGCTGACGCGGTTTCACTCCCCGGAGCCGGTCTACTCGGTCGTCACGAGTAGTGGATCTACGACTCGCTGTGAGCAGACCGAAACGGACGGCGAAGCACCCGTCGCCCTGGAGGATCTCGACGAGCGTCTCTCGTTCGTGCTGGACGCGACCGATTCGGTGCTCTGGACGGTGAACGTCTCCGCTCGGACGCTCCGGCTGTTCGGACCGGTCGAACGGATCGTCGGTCTCGATCGAGACACCGAATATCCACTCTCGGAGTTCGTCGACGGGTTCGTCCATCCCGACGACAGAGAGCGCCTCGTCGAGCAGTTACAGGACGTCGCAGTCGGGCAACGAGACAGCGTCGAACTCGAGTACCGCCTGGAGCCGGCCGACAGCGACGAGAGCAGGTGGTTCAGAAACCGCTCCGGGCTGCTGGAAGACGAGAGAACGACGCTCATCGGTCTGTCGACGGACGTGAGCGAGCACGTCTCGCGAGAGCGACGGATCAAACGGCTTCAACAGCGGACGACGCGGTTGATCGGTGCACAGTCCCAGTCCCAGATCGCAAACGTCGCAGTGAACGCGGCCGAGGAAGCGCTCACGCTGCCACTCGCCGGCATTCACCTCCGGGACGGCGACGTGCTCGAACCGACGGCGGTCAACGAGCGCGTGTGGGAGGTGATCGGCGAAGTGCCGAGCTATCGGGCACACGACGACGATCCCATCGATACGTTCGTCTGGGAGACGTACGGCCGCGGCCGGCCGGCCGTCGTCGAGGACACGGCCGAGCACGATCAGTTGAGCGAGGCGACGAACGTCCGAAGCGTGATCATCTATCCGCTGGACGACTACGGCGTCTTCGTCGCGTCCGCACGCGAGCCGGATGCCTTCGACTCCGTCGACGTCGCACTGGGGGAGGTGCTCTCGATGGGGATCGTCGCGGCACTGGAGCGGACCGAACAGGAAGACCGCCTCAGAGAACAGGCCCGAGAGCTCGAACGGAAGAACGAGCGCCTCGAAGAGTTCACCAGCATCGTGAGCCACGACCTCCGCAACCCGCTCAACGTCGCGCTCGGACGCGTCGAGTACGTCCGGAACGACCGGGACGACGATCACCTCGCGACGGCCCAGCAGGCCCTCGAACGGATGGCCTCGATCATCGAGGAGACGCTGGCACTCGCCCGGCAGGGCCACTCGGTGAGCGACCGCGAACCGGTCTCGGTACCGGAGATCGCTCGCCGGTGCTGGCAGACGGTACAGACGGCGTCGGCGACGCTGGAGACGGCGTTCGAGGGAGCGTTCACCGTGCTGGCCG